>JBEHYH010000598.1:0-3587 GCA_048498275.1 Myxococcota bacterium
GATCGTATCCTTTAGATCGGGACGCCCATGGATCAGATTTTCTGCCCTTGCCGTCAGCGAAAAGGGAAAGGACAGGCTCCGCGCCGCCGCTACTGCGGCCTTTACCCGCTCTACAAACCCGGTGGCGGGTTGGGGAAGGGTTGCGCGCGCTCGAAGGCCTTCACCGCCTCGAGGTCGAGGAAGTCGACGCCGCTCGATTTCTCGACGTACGTGTCCTTGAGGCGGCCGTTGGCGTCGAGCGTGACGTTGACGATCGTGTAGCGATCGCGCCCGCCGTAGATCTGGCCTGACGGGTCGCGCATGCGCAGCTCTTCAGCCGGGTGCCAGGTCTGGTTGATGCTCTGCTTCACGCGGTTGAAGAAGCTCGCGTACTTCCACTGGCGGGTATTGAGGTAGGTGCCGTCGCCTTCGTCGGTGTCTTTCAAGAAGTCGTTCGGCGCCGCGCCGGTGACCTTGTCGAGCACCGCCGCCGACGGGAGCAGGTTCGGTTGGCCCTCGAGCCCGATGTGCCCTGCCGACGCTTCCTGCAGCGCCTTGAAGCCGCCCGGCGTCAGACCCCAGCGATCAGAATTGCCCTTCATCGCTTCGCGCTCTTCACGATTGGCGACGTTCACGCCCGGGCCCTTGTCGTTGGGCGACTTGAGCGCGACCTCGTTCTGCTTCTTGATGTCGGGGATCTTCATCGCGAGGCTCTGCATCTCGGCGTCCTTCACGGGGCGATCGTCGTTGCCCATGCCGTTGTTGCCCGCGATCGAGAGCTCCGTCGCGTCGCTCACGCCTTCGCTGTCGATCTGCTTGCTCGACGTGCGCTTCGGCGCGGCGTTCTTGTAGTTCTGCGTCTGATCCTTCGCCTTGGTCTCCTTGGTGACCTTGTTGTCGGTCTCGGCGGCGAACCTGGCCTTCTCGTCGATCTGATTGTTGCCGGGCGCGACGTCGACGACCTGCCCGGGCGCCTGCGCAGGAGGTTCTTTCTTCTTCTCCTCCTTCTTCACCACCTTGCGCTCGTCGCGAACATTCGAGTTCGAGTACCCGCGGTTCTTCTCGAACTCTTCGGCGGTGAGGCCGCGCAAGGTGACGGGCTTGTTGGTCTGCGGAGGGATCTTCAGTGGCGGCACGTCCCACTTGAAGAGCGACGAGAGCAGCACGAGGCCGACCAGCGCGAGCTGTGCTCCGAACGCCAGAACGACCGAGAGCAGCACGACGAAAAGACATCGTCTGCGTTCTCCCGGGCGAGGAGGGCGTGGAACCAGAATCACGAAATCACCATAGCCAGCTACTCGTAGATGCGCGCGGGGGCGGCCCCGTTGAAGTAGTGGTTGAGAATTTCCCGGTAATTTTGACCCGCTTCAGCGCGGCCGATCGCACCGACCTGACACATGCCGACGCCATGGCCCCAGCCACCGCCGGTGAAGACCCACGTCACCGGCCGGCCCTTCGCGTCGCGCTCGATCTTGAGCTCGAACATCGCGCTGTTGAGCATGCCGAACGTCCGGCGGATGTTGAGTTCACCTCGAATGGTCGTCGCGCCTTCTTCGCCACTGATCTGCAACAGCCGGGCGCGGCCGGAAACTCCGCGTTCGGTGACGTTCATCGCCATCACGTGACCCAGCTTGAAGTCCTTCAGCTTCGCGTCGACCTCGGCGGCGGTGAACTTCTTCTCCCAGCGGTACTTGGCCAGGTTGGCGAAGCTCGAGACCTTGCACGCGTGCTGCACGTCGGCGGCGAGGAACTTCCCGAGTTGATTCGGTGACGGGCCCGCGGGCTTGCCCGGCAACACGTCAGGCCGGCCGCGGAGCGATTCATTCGGCACGCCGCCCCACACGATGTCGTTGTTCTCGGTGTGGCCACCGCAGACCGCGCTGTAGACCGAATCGACGAGGCGGTTCTGTTTGTCGAAGAGCGCTTCACCACGCGTCGCATCGACCGCCGCGTTGGTGGTCGCCGCTTCACCGCTGACACCTCGATACACGGCGCAGTGCTGCTCGGTGCACAGCAGGTACGGGTCGGCGAGGTGCTTCAGACCGATCTTGGCGAGCACCTCTCCACGCGCGGTGACGGCCTGCGCCTTGAGCGCTTCGATGTGCCCCTTCGCGAAGATCTCCGAGGGCACGAGGCCCTTCATCAGATCTTCGAGGTCGACCTGATTGATGACCGCGATTTTTCCCACGCGATCGGCGGTGAGCAGAATGCTGCCGCGGTACGCGCGGTCTTCGAAGTTGTGAAAGTCGTACCCGACGCCGAACTCCACGCGCTTCACGTCGATGGGGGCGTTGTCGGGCGACTCGGCGATCACGCGATCGTCGGCGGTCGCCAGCACCTTGCCCTCGGCGTCGACCACCTCGAGCGTCACCGAGCCGCGCGTCTTCACTTCTTCGAGCAACGTGGTGCGCACCTGGTACTTCGTCAGCATCTCCGCCTGCTGCGCGGCCAGCGAGTCAGGCGCCGCGGGCGGTTGATCGACCAGCAGCACGTAGCGCCGGTTGTCGATGACCTTGCCGGCGATGCCGTACACGCCGCCGAGAATCTGCGCCTTCACCTTGAGCCCGCGTTCGGCCCATTCGTCTTGCGCCTGCGCGAGGCCGGCCTTGTCGTTGAACGGAATCTCGACGAGCTGAATGCGTGCCACGATGACCGCCGGCGCGCCTTTGACGCGGCGGATCCTCCACGTCATGCCCGCGGGGCCTTCGAGCGTCTTCTCGGGCTCGCCGGGCAGGCGGAACCGCAGACGCCCGCGGCCGGCGAGCGTGACCTCGGTGTTCCCTTCCATCAGCCGCACGGGGATCAGCGGCGAACCGCCCTTGAAATCGACGCGCTTGGTCGTCAGCTCGCCCGGAGGCGGCGGCAGCTCCAGCTCGTCGGCGAGCGCGAGACGCGCGATGAGGAGCAGGGGCAGGAAACGCATCGGAGACCGGACAGATCAAAGCCCGGAAGCTCCGCTGGGGGAAACTTCCGGGCTTGCTTGAGGCGGCACCCGGATTCGAACCGGGGAATGAGGGTTTTGCAGACCCTTGCCTTACCACTTGGCTATGCCGCCGTGAGGGCGCGCTGTATCTCGCAGCTGTTTCGGTCAGTCAACACAACACAGAGGGGCTTTCATGAGTTCTGGGTTCGCGACGTTCACCGACGAACACGAAGCGTTTCGCCTGACTGTCAGGAAATGGGTCGAGCGTGAAATCAAACCGCACGTCACGAAGTGGGAAGACGCCGAAGAATTCCCCCGCGAATTGTTCGGCAAGGCCGCGGAGCTGGGCCTCTTCGGCCTGAAATACGAGGAAAAATACGGCGGCTCGAACGGCGGGTACTTCTTCGAGGCGGTGGTCATCGAGGAGCTCGCGAAGTGCGGCTCCGGAGGCGTCAGCGCCGGGCTCATCGGGCAGGCGACGATCGCGACGGGGCCCATTCATCTGTTCGGCACGCATGAGCAGAAAGAAGAGTTCCTCGCGCGTGCGATTCGCGGCGAGTGGATCGGCGCGTTCGGGGTCACCGAGCCCGACGCCGGCAGTGACGTCGCCGGGCTGAAGACGGTGGCGAAGCGCGACGGCGACTCGTGGGTGTTGAACGGCTCGAAGACGTACATCACCAACGGC
>JBEHYH010000599.1:0-3577 GCA_048498275.1 Myxococcota bacterium
CCTGATCTGTTAGCTATTTTCATCATCGCCTATCTCTTATATGACCGTGGCGGTGGTCGCGCTGCTCGGCGTCGGCATCGCCACGATTTCAGTGAACATCGCGGCGAACGTGGTGAGCCCGGCGAATGACTTCGCGAACCTCGCTCCGCGACTGATCAGCTTTCGCACCGGAGGCATCATCACCGGCGTGGCCGGCATCATCATGATGCCGTGGAAGTTCCTCGCGTCGGCCGACACGTACATCTTCAACTGGCTCATCGGGTACTCGGCGCTGCTGGGGCCGATCGCCGGCATCATGGTCGTTGATTACTGGGTGTTACGGAAACGCGAGCTCGACGTACCGGAGCTTTATCGACCGAACGGGAAGTTCGCCGGTGTGAATCTGAACGCGGTGATTGCGCTGGTGGTGGGCGTGGCTCCGAACGTGCCCGGGTTTCTGAAGAGCGCGGGGTTCATCGCGGGCGAGAAGAACTTCTTCGATGAGATCTACGTGTACGCGTGGTTCATCGGGCTCGGGCTCGCGGCGAGTCTGTATTTCGTGCTCGAGAAGGCGCGCAGGAAGAGCTGAGCAGGGGGGCGGTCGCGCGTCGTGCGCATTCGAACCGGCCCTCGGCTGCGAGCAGAGCCCGCCCGGGTCTCTCTGAAAAGAAAAAGCCTCTCCCGCGAGGAAGAGGCTTCTTCACCCACAGCGAGTTGAAATCAGACCACGCGACGCCGGCGGAAGAGCGCGAGCGCGGCGAGCAACATCGCGCCGACATCGGCCTGATTGCAGCCACAGCCCGTCTTCGGCGTCTCACCGCCACCGTTGCCGCCATCAGGCGTAGTCGTGCCGCCATCGGTCGCAGGCGTTCCTCCATCGGCCGTCATGCCGCCGTCGTTCCCCGACACGTTCACCGCGAGCGTCATCGACGAGCTCTCGGCGAAGCGCGTGTTCGCGAGGAAGCGCGCCTGCACCGTGTGTGAGCCGACCGTCGTCGGCGCGGAGATGATGGCGTTGCCCGCGCCATTCACCGGCACCGCGGCGAGCGTGGAGCCATCGACCGTGAACTCCACCTGGCCCGACACCGGCGTGATGATCGAGGTGACGTTCGCGACGAGCTGCGAGTCTTGCAGCGCGACGCTCGTCATCGTGGGGATCAACACGACGTCGAACGAATAGGCCGGAGCGCGGCTGCCGCCGAACGTGGTGTCGCCCGAGTAGGTCGCCGTCACCACGTGCGTACCGGCGGTGAGCTGATCAGTCGTCAACGTCGCCGTGCCCGCGGCCTGCATCGTCGCGGAGCCCAGTTCAGTCGTGCCCTCGAAGAACGTCACCGTGCCCGAGGGCGCGCCCGTGAAGCCACCGAGCGTCGCGACGAGGCCGGTGCTCGTCTGTGCATATGCCGGAGCGGCCACCGACAGCGCGAGCGTCGTCGCCTGGAAACCCGCCGCCGCGTTCACCGTCAGCGTGACCGTCTGTGAATCGCCGCACCCGAAGCCGTCGACGACATTCACCGTCAACGGGAACGCGCCGGGCTCCGTGGGGAAACCGGCGAGGCCACCATCGATGAACGTGACGCCGATGGGCAGCGCGCCGTTGACCGTGAAGGTGCTGGCCGGCGACGTCGAACCGCTCGCGACGAACTGCACCGGCGTCATGTCTTCACCGGTGTCGACATCAGCGAGCGACGTCGGCGTGAGCGAGATGGGCGGGCAGACGATGTCGAGGTCGAAGCCGCCGCTCGCGGTGCAGCCGCGTTGATCCGTCGCGCTCACCATGCCGGTCACCTGTCCGACGGCTGTCGGCGTACCCTGCAGCACACCACCGTCGGCGCTGAGACCGGCCGGAGCCGGCGCGCTCCAGGCGACCACGCCGAGCAGACCGTAGCCTTCGAAGGGGACCGCCATCGGCACGCCGACCAGATGGGTACCGGCGTCGAGCCCCGGCAGCGAACAGGTGTCGGGCACGATGCGGTTGTTGCCGAATGAATCGACCCGCGCCCCGCCGACGATGTGCGTGTTCTGCCCGTTGCCGCTGAGCTGCGAATTGCTCAAGCGGATGACACCGTCGGCGCTGTCGACGCCCAGCGCCGAGTCGACGATTTCACCGCGCTCGAGGTTCACCTGCGCGCCGCCGCCGACGCGGATCGCCGCCACGGAATTCGCCGTGAATTCGGAATCGGTCGTGGTGACGCGCACCGGGCCGTTCGCTTCGACGGCGATCGCGTGCCCGAAGAAGGTGCTGTCGGTGATGACGGTGTTCTGCGGTGACGGCGATGTCACCGAGATGCCGCCGAGGTTGTCACCGCGGAAGTGCGAGCCGTCGACGTAGAGCGCGCCGCCGTCACCGGTGAAGACCACCGCGCTGTCGGTGAAACCGGAGAACCGGCAGTTCTCGATCGACAACGACGCCGCATCGAGCACCCGCACCGCGGGCACGCCCGAAGCCGCCGCGATGAAGTGGAGGTTTCGCAGGCGCACGTTGGCGCCGGGGGCGGCGATGACCACGCTGGCTCCGGTGGCGGGCGCGGTGACGCCGGCGAGCGGCTCCGCGGAGATGGTCACCGACTGCGTGATGATCACCTCGCCGATGTCCGCCGGGTCGAGCATGTTGATCTCGCCGCCGGCCACGACCTTCGCGAGGGAGCCCGTGAGCGTGAGACACGGCGCGGTGCGGCTGCAGGGGTTGAGGTCGTCTCCGACGCCGCTGACCCACACGCGCGAGGCCTGCGCCGACGCGAGTGCGGAGCTGATCAATACGAGGGTGAAGAGCGCTCTGTTGATCATTCGCGCCTCACTGCTGCGAGATGGTCGCGGTGGGCGCGCCGTCGGTGCCATTGCCGGCGCTCAGGCGGTTGTTGCCGAATGAAGACACCGGCCCGGTGATGCCGGTGGTGTTGAAGCTGAAGATGGAATCAGACACGCGCACCGTGGTGCCCGTCGCGGCGTTCACGCCGGTGCCGTTCGACGCGAAGGTCGTGCGCTCGATCGACACCGTGGCCGTCGCCGTGGCGCCCGACGTCAACACGCCGGTATCGGCGCTCCCCGAGATGCTGGAGTTCACCACCGTCACCTTCGCCGCACCCGACACCGAGATGCCGAGGTCGTTGTTGGCGAGGCGCGCGCGCTCCACGACCGCGGTGCCACCGGAGATCAGCACGGCAGGCGACGTGGGGCCGGGCGTGGTCGTCGAGGTGTTCCTGGTGTCGGTGATGGCGACGTTCTTGACGAAGAGCTTCTCGGTGCCCGCGGTGCCGGGGAAGCAGATGCCGCCGGTACTGAAGCCCGAGATGGTCGAGTCTTCGACGTGGAGCGCGCCGACGTTGACCACGTTCACGCCGCACAGCCCCGGCGTCGCGGTGCCGATGAGCCCCTGCAGCGAGAGCCCGCGGAGGACCACCACCCCCGTCGCGGTGTTGATGTTGATGCCGTTGGTGCCGGACACCAGCACGCTGGCGGTCACGCCCACCGCGCTGATGGTGATCGACTTGGTGATGGTGACCGCTCCGAAACCGCCCGGGTCGAGCACGTTGATCTCACCGCCCGCCGCGGTCTTCGAAATGGCGCCCGCGAACGTCTTGCAGGGAGCGGTGCGGCT
>JBEHYH010000600.1:0-3576 GCA_048498275.1 Myxococcota bacterium
GCCGTCGATTTCTTCGACCTGCATGCCGGCACACTTCGGTTCCGCAACGGGCTTTGATGCGGCCTCCGTTTCCAGCTTGCTGGGTTCGAGCGCATCCAGCGCCTGGCTCATTTCGGAACGAGGCGGAGGAGCCCGCGCGGGATTGAGCACCGCGCCGCGTATTTCAAAACCGTCCCCACTCGAGAGCCGACCGCCGTCACCCGAGAGCGAGGGAGTCGGCGAAGCGTTTCGGAGCGAGCGGATGGTGCCGGAAGAACAACTCCGGTTCGACGACCTCGAGCTCCATCAGGTGCAACTGACCGTCGAGGTCGACCGCATCGACGCGCGCATAGACCGCCCCCGGCGCCGCGGCGTGGAGCAGCGCACGCACCTGTGAAATCGCGGCACCGGGCGCCTCCCACGGCATCGAGACTCCGCCGTAGTCATGCTGCACGCGCCATTCACCACTCGGCGGCCGCTTGCGTACGGAATGACTGAACTCGCCGCCGAAGAACACGAACGAGAATTCACCTTCTGCGATCGATGGAATGAACGGCTGCAACAACCACTTCTCACCCGCCTCGAGCACCGGCAGCTCATTCAGCGCGTCACCCGGCTTCACGCGGCGCGCGCCGATGGCGTTCGCGGTGAACGCCGGCTTGAGCACGGCTTCGTTCCACCCGCGTTCCCGCAGCGTCGAGGGCACACGTGAGAGTTCCGACGCCTCGAGTTCAACCGTCGGCACCACCGCGAGGCCCATCGCCGCGAGCCGCGCGAGGTACGTCTTGTCGGCGAACGCGAGGAGCGTCTCGACGTCATTCACCACGCGGCACCGGACGTTCCGGAGCGACTCCAGAAACGCGCGGAACGCGGAGCGGTGGTGAAACCAGTCCCACGGGTTACGAACCACGCACATCTCGAACGTGTTCAACGTCTCGAGCGCGCCCGGTGAATTCCACACCAGCGGTTCGACCGAGTGCCCGCGCGCCCGGAGCTCGTCGGCGGCCAGCCGATCGTCCTGCCAGAGCAGCGGCAAAGCGGCACACGTCAGGAACGCGATGCGCATGCCCGTGGTAGGTAGCACCCTACAGATGACCGACCAACTCGCTGTGGGGGCGCCGCGTAAGGGCCGTATTCTCGTGGTCGACGACCAGCGCAACATGCGCGCGACGACCGCGCTGTTGCTCCGGAGCGAGGGCTACACCGTCGACGAAGCCGGCAGCGGTGAAGAGGCGCTCGCGTGGCTCTCGGACCACGCGGCCGACCTCCTGCTCACCGACCTGAAGATGGAACCGATGGACGGCCTCACGCTGCTCAAGCGCGCGCTCTCGTTGAACCCGCGCCTCGCGGTCATCGTGATGACCGCCTACGGCAGCATCGAGACCGCGGTCGAGGCGATGCGCCGCGGCGCCTACGACTACGTCACCAAGCCCTTCAAAGACGGCGAGCTGCTCCACCGCGTCACCAAGGGCCTCGAGCACGCGGGGCTGACCAACGCGGTCGACGCGATGGCCGGCGAGTTCAAGCAGCGTCATGGCCTCTCGGCGCTCGTCGGCCGGAGCGCGCCGATGCTCGAGCTGACGACCAAGATCGCGCGCGTCGCGACGTCTGACGCGACCGTGCTGGTGCAGGGTGAATCAGGCACCGGCAAGGAGCTCGTGGCGCGCGCCATCCACGCGCTGTCGGGCCGCAGCCGGGGGCCGTTCGTGCCGGTGAACTGCGCCGCCATCACCGAGACGCTGCTCGAATCAGAGCTCTTCGGTCACGCGCGCGGAGCCTTCACCGGCGCCGTCAAGGCCCGCCGCGGGCTCTTCGAAGAGGCCGACAAGGGCACCATCTTCATCGACGAGGTCACCGAGACCGCGCCGGCGTTCCAATCGAAGCTGCTGCGCGTGCTGCAGGAAGGTGAACTGCGCCGCGTGGGCGAGAACGCCTCGATGAAGGTCGACGTGCGCACCGTGGCCGCCACCAACCGCAACATCGAACTCGAAGTGAACGACAAGCGCTTCCGGCAAGACCTCTACTATCGCCTCGCGGTGGTGACGCTGGTGGTGCCGCCGCTCCGGGAGCGCCTCGAAGACGTGCCGCTGTTGGCGCAGCACTTCCTCGACAAGGCGAACGCGCGCAGCCGCCGCCCGCATCGCTTCACGCCGAGCGCGCTCGAACGGCTCCAGAGCCACAGCTACCCGGGCAACGTGCGCGAGCTCGAGAACCTCGTGGAGCAGGCCGCCGCGCTCGCCGAAGACGAAGACCTTCAGGCCGACGACTTCCCGCTGCGCAAGTCGTCGACGCCGGTGGGCACGCAGGCCGTCACCGCCGTCGCGCCGTCAGGCCCGCTGGTGGTGCAGACGCTCGAGACCGCGGTGAACGACGCCGAGAAGCGCGCGATTTCAGCCGCGCTGGAGGCCTCTCCGAACGATCTCTCCCGTGTCGCGGAGGTGCTGGGGGTCTCGGCGACGACGCTCTGGCGAAAGATGAAGCGCCTGGGACTCAAGACGACTGGTGACGAGCCGGTCAGTTGACACCCACCATTTCACTTTTGAAATACGGCAAAATTTCATCTCTGAAATCTCGCGCCGATTTGGGGCCTTCAAACGGCTGAAAAGACGATTTCGGGTGATGGCACAGAGTTCGCTGCACTGAGGCTCCGCAATCGGGAACAGTGAGCGCCGAAGGGGTTCCCCCCCACCACTTCGGTCGCCTCCCGGTGCGAGTGCAATGAAGACCTGCGGCTCGGTGCGAAAGCCCCGGGCCGCCTTCATTTCTGGGTTTCAACGACGAACGGAGTCTTGCAACGTTGAAATCTTTTGGTTGCCACCCCACTGAACAGCACACCCAAGTCACTGATTTTTCAGCAGCAATTGCGTGGCACAAACCTCGCAAACGTCTGCAGGCAAGTTCGCGGGTTGATGGTTGAAGTGGTTCCCCCCCACCACTTCAGCGCCTCGTGGGCCTGTAGTGAATGAAGACCCGCGGCTCGGGGCTCCTCGAAAGAGAAGCGCCGGGCCGCCTTCATTTTTCTGGCCGCCCTGCGAGCCGCCGGGTCAGTTCCCCGGAGTTCTTGAGGGAACCCGGCCGCTGCAGTTGCGGCCGGGCGAGACGAAATCAAAGCGAAGCGGAGATTTCGGCCGCCGAAAGAGCGACCAGCAACACAGTTTACTGGCCGAAGACCATGCCGGCGCGGCTGAACCACTCCGTCACCGGCCCGGGCACGATGCCCAGCACGACGACCGCGATCGACGAGGTGACGAGCGCGAACTCCGTGGTCCAATGACGCACCGGAGTCGTCGCGTCGGCCGGAGCCGGACGCATGAACATGTACACGACCACGCGCAGGTAGAAGTACACGCCCGCGACGCTCGCGAGGATGCCGACCACCGCCAGCCCCAACAGGCCCGCGTCGACCGCCGCGCTGAACAAGAACAGCTTGCCCAGGAAGCCGACCGTCGGAGGCACGCCGCCGAGCGACAGCATGAAGACCGCCATCGCGATCGCCCAGCCCGGCTGACGCTGCGCGAGGCCGGAGAAACGCTCCAGGTCCCACGTGTTGCCGCGGGTCTCGTCTTCACGCCGCTCCAGCGCCGCGATGGTGCCGAA
>JBEHYH010000601.1:0-3562 GCA_048498275.1 Myxococcota bacterium
GCCCTCCGACAGCGAGACGTTCGAGGGCAGCGTGAAGGTCATGTAGAGCGCGCCCTCGTTGAGCTCCGGGAGGAACTCACTGCCCAGCCGCGACGCGAAGGCGCCCGAGGCCACCAGCAAGGCGAGCGCGATGCCGAACACCAGCTTCGGCCGCTTGAGCGCGTTCGACAGCGTCGGGAGGTAGAGCTTCTCGGCGAACTTCAGCACCGGTGACTCGCGGTGCTTCGCGCCCTTCGCCCAGGCCCACGACGAGAGCGCGGGCACGAGGGTGATGCCGAACACCAGCGCGCCCATCAACGCGGCGGCGACGGTGTTGGCCATCGGCGAGAACATGCGGCCCTCGACGCGCTCCAGGAGGAAGATGGGCACGTACGCGGCGATGATGATCAGCATCGCGAACACCGTGGGCCGCGTGACCGCCGCCGCCGATTTACGGATGCGCTCCTGCACCGGTTGCGGGTTGTGGTCGTGCACCACCAGCCCCGCGAGGATCGCTTCGACGATGACCACGCCGCCGTCGACGATGACGCCGAAGTCGACCGCGCCCATCGACAACAGGTTCGCCGACATGCCGCGCTGCTTCAGGTAGATGAACGCCACCGCGAGCGACAGGGGGATCAACGTGCACACGATGAGCGCGGCGCGGATGTCCAACAGGAAGATGAAGAGCACCAGCAGCACCAGCACCGCGCCCTCGACGAGGTTGTGGCCGACGGTCTCCAGCGTGGCGTCGACCAGCTCGCGGCGGTCGTAGAAGGTGGAAATCTCCGCGTCGTCGTCCTTGAGGCGGGCGTTCAACACGTCGAGCTGCTCGCGGAGACGCTCCAGCACCTGCGAGGGGTTCTCCCCGCGGCGCATCAGCACGATGCCTTCGACGGTGTCGTACCCGGTGCCGCGGCTCACCACGCCCTGCCGCGGCGCCCACGACTCGGCGACGGTGGCGACGTCCTTCACGAACACCGGCGTGCCGTCGCGCTCGGCGATGCCCACGTCGCGGATGTCGTCGAGCGACTTGAAGAGCCCTTCACTGCGAATCACGAACTGCTCGGAGCCGCGCTCCAGCACGCCGCCCGACGCGTTCTGCGAGCCGCGCTGCACCGCCTCCTCGAGGTCTTGCAGCGTGAGCCCGAAGCCGGCGAGCGCCTGCGGGCGCGCTTCGACCTGAATCACCTTGTCGAGGCCGCCGTAGCTGACGACGTCGGCCACGCCGTTGACGCGCAACAGGCCGGGCCGCACCACCCAGTCCTGCAGGGTGCGCAGCTTCATCGGGTCGCCGCCCGCGCCCTTGAGCGTGTAGCGGTACACCTCGCCGATGGGCGTCGCGTAGGGCCCGAGCTCGGCGGTCACGCCTTCCGGCAGATCGGCTTCGCGCAGCTTCTCGAGCACCTGCTGGCGTGCCCAGAGCCCGTCGGTGCCGTCGCGGAACGTCAGCGTCACCATCGACAGGCCGAACATCGACAGGTTGCGCAGGCGCGTCATGTTGGGCGTGCCGTTGAGCGCGCGCTCGAGGGGGATGCCGATCTGCCGCTCCACCTCCTCGGTGGGCTGGCCGTCGAAGAGCGTGATGACGTTGACCTGCGTGTCGGTGGTGTCGGGGAAGGCCTCGATGGTGAGGCTGCCGAGGCTGATGACGCCCCACACCAGAATCACCAGCGAGAAGAAGACGACCGCGACACGATTCTTCAGACTGAAGGCGACGAGCTGTTCCATGGTGGCCTTACAGGTCCGACGCGAGATCGACCTGATTGAGCAGCAGCAACGCGCCCCGCGACACGAAGCGCGTACCGGGCGCGAGCCCTTCGCGAATCTCGGTCTGCCCGTCGCGCCGCCGCCCGGGCCTCACGGCGCGCGGCTCGAGCCGGCCCGGCGCCGCGACCACGAAGACCGCGTTCGCCGTGCCGCGCGTGACGACCGCCGCGTCGGGCACCTTCACCACCGGCTTGCTGGCGTCGGGGTGCAGCGAGACCTCGACGAAGCCGTTGGGGCGGAGCAGGCGGTCGGCGTTGCCGGCGCGCACCCAGACCTCGACCGTGCGGCGCCGCGGGTCGACCACCTCACTGATGTATTCCACGGTGCCTTCCTTCTCGCCGGCCTGCGACTTGATGGTGACGCCCGCGTCGAGGGTGACGCCGGCGATGTCGTTCTCGGGCACATCGGCGATGACCAGCACCTCATCGAGGTCAGACAGGCGCACCAGCGGCGCTTCGCGCTCGGGCACGACCTCGATGCCGGGCGAGACGCCGAGGTCGACGATGGTGCCCGCGCGGGGAGCGCGCACCCAGAAGAGCCCATCGCCCTCCGCGGTGACGGCGAGGCTGCGCTGCTTCGATTCGGCGGCCTTGAGCGCGAGGCGCGCGGCCTCGAGCTCGGCCTCGGCGGTGAGCACGTCTTTCTGCGGCGCGGCCTTCAGCTCGAACAGCTCACGGGCGCGCGCGGCGAGGCGGTCGTTCACGTTGACCTGCGCGCGGGCGAGCGCGGTGTCCTTGTCGAGCTCGACGTACGCGCCCGACTTCACCGAGAAGAGCTTGTCGCCCTTCTGCACCCGGCTCCCGGCGCGAACCAGCACCGACTCCACGCGGCCGGGCAACGGCGTGCCCACGGCGGAGCTGCGGCGCGGGTCGAGCTCGACGTGCGCGGGCACCGGCAGCGGCGCGAGCGGCGCGCCTTCCTCGGCCACGGCCAGCGTGAGGTACTTCCACTGCGGGGCGTCGGCGTTCAACGACACGCCGTTCGCGTCTGCGAGCGGCGTCTTCAGCTCGGCGACGGGCGGCTTCGAGCAGCCGGCGCCCAGCAACGTCACGAGCAGGAGCCCTCCGGCGCCCGCCCACGGGAAGGAGCCGGACCTCAACGCTGAATCACTCGACATGGATTTCCACTCCTGACTGACGGGCGCGCTCGAGCCGCAGCTCGTACACGCGGCGGTCCAACTCGGCGGCGGCGGCGATCAGCTCCGAGAGCGTGCGCCGCGCCGACAACAATTCCTGCAGGGAGGCCGAGCCGCGCGTCACCGCCTGCGTCAGCCGCTCCACTACCTCTTTCGCCAACGGCAGCGCCTTCTCGCGGAGCTCGATCTGCCGACTCTCCGCGTCTTGCGCTTCGGTCTCGACCTTCGAGCGATTGAACTTCGCGGTCTCCAGCACGCGCGCGCGCGCGTCTTCGGCGGCCTTCGCGGCCACCGCCGCGGCCTGCGCGTCGTCTTGCCCGTGGTCGAAGATGCGGAGGGGGAACGAGAGCCCGGCGAAGAAGCTGTTCTGCTGATTGCCGGAGATGACGAACTGGTCGCGCATGTAGCCGAAGCGCACCGTCACGTCGGGGATCCACTGGTTCTTCGCGAGCGTCTCGTCGTAGCGGGCGGAGCGCGCCGTGGAATCGAGCGCGCGCACGTCGGGCCGCTCCTCGGGTTCGCGCTGCGCCTTCTCGAACTTGAGGTCGAGCCACTCGGTGGCCTGCGGCGTGCCGTCGAACGGCTCGCACGGCACCGAGAACAACGCCGCGCACTCGCGCAGGTGCTTCGACAATTCGCCGCGCGCCTGAATGATGGCCGCCTGCACGTTGACCTCGT
>JBEHYH010000602.1:0-3544 GCA_048498275.1 Myxococcota bacterium
AGTAGCGCGGGTGGGAGCGGCTCGACGCCGACGTGACCCAGTGCGCCGAAGAGCAGATTGATGCCGAGATACACGCCGATACCGAGCAGCGACCAGTCGTGCGCGAGCAACACCAGCAGCCAGAGCGCTCCGAAGCCGAACACTTCGACGGGGTGCAGCACGAAGAGCGTCAGCGGGCGCGGGTGTTCGTAGCGGTGATGAACGCCGTGCACCCGGCGGAAGAACAGCGTCAGGTGCGCGAGCCGGTGCGTGACGTACATCGCGAGATCCATCACCAGCACGAGGAGCACGACGTCGGGCAGCACCCGCCACCACGGCGCCTCGGGCACCACGTGAATGAACCCGAGCTGCACCAGCCGCCAGCCGGTGAAGGTGACGAGGGTGTTGCAGAGCACACAAGCCGCGGCGAGCAGCAACTCCGTGCGTGTCACCGGCGGCGCACTCGGCGTCACGCGCCGCGCAGAGAATTTCCGCGCCACCAGTTCACCGAAGACCAGTGCGCCACAGAACGTTGCGATGTTCCCCAACGACGACCAGAGGGCCGCGTCGAGCACCGTGCGTGTCGTGACCCAGGTCAACAGCTCCGTCATCGGTGACTCCTGTCGGGCGCAAACTCCCACATGCGCGCGATGAGCGCCTCGCGATATTGCGCGCTCCATGCGTTCTCGATCGTTGGTCTTCGTCGGCGTGCTGGTGATGAGTGCCTGCAACCCGGAGCCGCAGACCTGCACGGCGAGCGAGCAGACGTGCGAAGGGCTGTGCACCGACCTCTCTTCTTCAGCGCAACACTGCGGCTCGTGCGACTACGCGTGTGAGAACGGCGAGCGCTGCGTCGGCGGCGAATGTGTCAGTCGCTGCGCGCTGCCGGGTGGCTTCGTCGACGCCGGCGTCATCGACGGCTGCCTGGTGTGCGAGCCGATTCGTTCGTCGAACGCGCTCTCGCCGCGCGAAGACGGGAGCTCCTGTGCGACCGGCCGGTGTCACTCGGGTCAGTGCGAGGCGAGCTGCTTCATCGACGGTCAGTTCATCAGCGACGGGAGCCTCAACGGCGCCAACCCGTGCGAGCGCTGCGACCTCGGCGTGTCGGCCATCGCGTGGGCGGTGAACACCGACGGCACCAGTTGCGGAGGCGCGCAGATTTGTCAGAGCGGGGTGTGCAGCTCCGGCTGTTTCATCGGCGGGGTCCTCTCCGCGCCCGGCACGGTGAACGCGTTGAACGCGTGTGAAGCGTGTGAACCGGCGAGCTCGACGACCGGGTGGACCACGCGGAATGATGGCGCGAGCTGCGGCAACGCGCAGGTCTGCCAGAACGGCGCGTGCGGCTCCGGCTGTTTCATCGACGGCGTGAGCTACGCAACCGGCGCCATCAACCCCGCAAACGTCTGCCAAAGCTGCGCGCCCGGCACCTCGACGTCGACGTGGAGCGCGGGCGCCGATGGGGTCGCGTGTGGTGCGGGCCAGGTGTGCTCCACCGGCTCGTGCACCGCGGGCTGCTTCATCGCCAACGCCTTCATCGACGCGGGCGCGCTCAACGCGCTCAATGCATGCGAACGCTGTGACATCACGAACTCCACGACGAACTGGTCGGTGCTCGCCGAGGGCGCGAGCTGCGGCGCCGGGGTGTGCGCGAGCGACGTGTGCGTCGGCAAGTGCTTCATCGACGGCGGCTTCGTCGACGCGGGAACCTCCGACCCGTCGAACCTCTGCCGCGCGTGCCGGCCTGCAATCTCGACGAGCGACTATTCGCAGCTCGGCGTCGCGACGCTGTTGACGCCGGGCACCAGCGTCGCCTCGCAGGGCTGGTCGGTGACCGGCGTCGGCGCGCGGAGCCTCACCGATGACGGCGGCGTCATCACCCTGACCACCAGCACGGTGAGCGGCGCGGGCGGGTATCAACTGCTCTCCCGCCGCATCTCGCCGGGCGGCGGCCCGTTCACGCTGCGCGTCGAGTGGCACGTCGACGCCGTGAACGCCCACAACCCCTCCGACTCCGCCGCGGCGATTCTCGGCAGCTTCAACCCGCCATTCGGAGACGTCCCCGAGCGTTCGCAGATGGTCTACCTGGACGCCGCGCGCGTGGGCTGGGCTGACGACACGCAGTTCTCCGCCTTCAACAACCTCGACGGCGGCTTCCATGTCTACGAGCTCGCCATCGACGCCGACGCCGGAGCGCGCTTCAGCGTCGATGGGCTGCCGATGCTCTCGCGCGGCAACTTCCAGACGAACGGCGTCATCGCCATCGGTGACCAGACCAACGAGCCGAACATCGAGAGCACCCTCTCGCTCCGCTCGGTGACGTTGAGCTGTCAGTGACTCCCGGTGCCTGGGAGCTCGCGCGGCCTCGAGGCACCGCGCAGGTCACGTCTTCTTGAGACCGAGGCGCTGCGCGAGCTCCAGCACCTCGACGGGCAGCGCGAGCACCACGGTGTTCGACGTCGACGAGCCCAGACCATCCAACGTCTGCAGCGTGCGCAACTGCATCGCGCCGGGCGACTCCGCCATGGTCTTCGCCGCGGCCGCGAGGTTCAGCGCCGCGTCCTTGTCGCCCTCGGCCTTGGTGATGGTCGCGCGCTTCTCACGTTCCGCCGAGGCCTGACGCGACATCATCTTCTTGAGCTCCTCGGGCATGTCGATGTCGAGGAGGCGGATCGCGTCGACATGGATGCCCCACGCGGTGGAGCGCGACTCCACCGTCAAGGTGATGCGCTCCTGAATCTTGTCTCGTTCAGACAGCAGCTCATCGAGGCTCATGCCGCCGGCGACGTCACGCAGCGACGCCTGCGCATACTGGAGAATCGCGGCTCGGTAGTCCTGCACGGTCGAGACCGCGTGCGCCGGGTCACGCACCTGAAAAAACAACGCGCCGTCGATGGAAACGGGGACGTTGTCGCGCGTGATGACCTGCTGCTTGGGGATCGCCGTCGTCAGCAGGCGCGTGTCGACGATGGTCACGTTGTCCGCGACGGGGAAGACGAAGCACAGGCCCGGCCCGCGGGTCGCGTGGTACTTGCCGAAGCGCAGAATCACCGCGCGTTCCCACTGCGCGGCGACGCGAACGATGGCGCTGAGCCACATCGCGAACATCACGCTGGGAATCATGCCGATGGCGAGGCCGACGGGAGCGCCCGCGGCTCCGCCCAGTACGCCACCCAGCAGCGCCGAGAGCCCGGTGAGCGTCACCCACGAGAAGAAGAAGACGACGACCTTCAACCCCGCGTCGAGTGATGCGGGCGCATTGGCGGCCTGCGCCCGGCGCGCCGCGAACGCCTGCGCGATGGCGGTGACGTTCGGGTCGATGGCCATGGCTCAGGTCTCGACGGAGATGGCGTGAATGCCGACGAGGTCACCGCAGAGCGTGCGGCCGACGAGGTAGACGTCGACCTCCGCGTGGTACGGGTCGCTGCGCGGCTTCTCGATGACGATGTACGTGACGTCGACGAGCTGCATGTGGAACGCCTCGTTCACGTTGTTGATGCCGTAACCGGTGGTGTCGGTGTCGTACTCGAGCGCCTGAATGAAGTCGTTCGGGTCGCGCGTGTACCCG
>JBEHYH010000603.1:0-3528 GCA_048498275.1 Myxococcota bacterium
GCCGCCTGCGCCGCGACCGGCGACATGCGCGGCGCATCAGCCGCCGCTCCCCACGGGAGAATGTCGGCCTGGCGGTCGACGCCTTGATGAATCAGCCACGATTTCGCCGAAGTGACCACGCGGCCAGGGACACGCGACGCCTGAAAGCGCGCGAACTCGCCGGTGACCTTCTGCGGCTCGCCCCACGGCAACGACAACGAACCGGCGGGGAACTCGCCCGCGAGCGGCGCGTAGATCGCCGACGGCAACAACGGCTTCGGCGCCACTTCTCCCGGGCGCAACACCTGCGGCACCGCGAAGTCGAGCACGCGCGCCTTCGCGCCTTCAGCCGGCCGCGTGTACGCGACCGCGCAATTCGAAGTTCCGAGATCGATGCCGATGATGAAGTCAGCCACGGGTCAGTCCGGTCGAACGTTGAGTTCGAGTTTCCAGCGGCCTTTGCCGCCGCGTTCGAGGCAGCGCACTTCGAGCGCTCCGAGCTCGGTGACGGCCGCCTGGATGTTCACCGGCACCAGCGCGCCACCGGCGCCGGGCAGCGCGGTTTCGATGGGAGGCAGTTCTTCGAGCACCGACGCGTCGTCGAGCAGCTCGCCGACCTTGTCGTCACGCCGCGTCGACGAAGAGAAGAAGCGGAAGCGCGTCGGCTCACCGACCACCAGCCCGAATTCCTGCGGAGGAATGTCGGCCTGCGTGCCTTCTTCCATCCCGAACGGCGCGACACACAACGCCTTCACGGGCGGAGTGAAACCGGGAACCGCGAGCCCAGAGCTCTCGACGCCGACGTAATACGAGCGCGCCGTACCTCCGCGGATGCGGATGCCGTGACCCGCCTTCACCCAGCCGTAATACGCAGCGCCACGCGCGACGGCGAGGTCGAGGTCAGCGCGATCGAGCTCGCGGGCCGCCGAGGCGCCGTCGGTCTTCAGCCAGTCATTGAGCGTGTCGATCACGCGCGTGCGCAGCGACTGAGCCTTGAACACGCCGCCGTTGAAGAGCACCGCCGTCGGCCGCGCGAAGGAATGCTTCAAGCCCAGCGAGCCCGCCTGACGCGAGAGAAACGCCGCGAGGTGCTTCGTCACCGCCGCGTCTTGCGCGTACGGCAGCGACATCTGCGTGAGACCTCCGCGACGCGCCTGCTGCGGCTGTTCGGTCACCGCGACGCGCGGGAAGAACCCTTCGACCAGCACGCGCTCGAGTTCTTCACGCAGCAACTCGGTCTTGAGCGTTCCTCCGATCAGCGACGAACCGCGACCCGGCACGGTGATGGGCGCTTTCGCGAGCTTGAGCTCCGTCGTCAGCGTCTCCTTGGCCACGCGGCAGGCCTGCGTCAACGCGGCCATCTGCCAGGTGTCGAGCGTCTTGCCCTGCGCCTTGAACTTCTCGTTCAGCGTGTACGCGAGCGCGAGGTCCATGTTGTCGCCGCCGAGGAGAATGTGATCTCCGACCGCGAGGCGTTCGAGCCGCAGCTCGCCGCCTTCATCGCTCACCCCGATCAGCGAAAAGTCACTCGTGCCGCCGCCGACGTCGATGATCAGCAACACATCGCCGGGCTTGAGCGACTTGCGCCACGCATCGCCCTGCGCTTCGAGCCACGCGTAGAGCGCGGCCTGCGGTTCTTCGAGCAACGTGACGCGCGTGAGGCCGGCCTTCGTCGCGGCCTCCAGCGTCAAATCACGCGCCGCTGCGTCGAACGATGCGGGCACGGTGATGACGACATCTTGACCCGCGAGCGCCGGCAGTTCGCGCTCCCACGCGTGACGCAGGTGTTCGAGGTACTTCGCGCTCGCGTCGACCGGCGAGACCTTCGTCACGTCTTGCGGCGCACCCCACGGGAGAATCGCCGCCCGGCGATCGACGGTCGGGTGCCCGAGCCACGACTTCGCCGAAGACACCAGCCGCGTCGGCACCTTCGCGCCGTGCGTGCGCGCGAACTCGCCGGTCACCTGACCCAGCGATTTGTTCCACGGCAAACCGAGCGAACCTTCGGGGAACTCGGCGTTCGCCGCGAGGTACAAAAACGACGGGAGCAGTTGCTTCGATTCGATCGTCCCCGGGGCGGTGAGCTGCGGCACGGGGAGCACGGCCTGCTGCGCTCCGCGGCCTTTCTCTGCGTCGAGCGCGAGAAACGACAACGCGCTGTGCGTCGTGCCGAGGTCGATGCCGATGGCGTACTTCTTCGTCACGGCAGCTCGACCTCAGCGGGCGCGACGACCTTCACGTCGACCGTCGTCGGGGTCTCAGGCAGCGCGACCTTCGTCACCACCCAGCCGTGATGTTTGAGCGAACCCCTCCACGGGCCGTCGCCGGCGACATTCCCCGTCAGGCGGAATCGGTTCGCGTCGAAGCCCTTCGGCACGTCGATCGACGCGCCTTCGCTCTGCGTGACGACGGCTTCCAGAGGCAGGTACTGCGTCAGCACCTTGCCGCAGCCTTCGTGCACTGCGCGCGCGGCGGCACCGATGTCGGCGTCGGAAAAGCTGCGAAGATCCTCTTTCAGGAAATCGAGCAGGCGGCCTTCGCGTTGAAAAATCGAGAGAAGAAACAACGCCGACGCGTGCGGCTGCGTGGGCGTGGGCGGCGGAAGGGCCCGCGGGGCAGAAACAGGCTCCGGAAGCGCAGGTGTAGTTTTCGGCAGCTCTCCGCCGAACAAAATCGACAATGCCAGTTTCACCCGTGAAAATAACGACATGCGTCGTCGTTAACGAATTTCCCCCGGGACGCCAACGTTCTTCGAGCGGCCCCAACGGAAAGAGAAAGGTACGCCCATGAAGAAGTTCATCATCGCGCTCTGCGCCCTGTCGTTCACCGCGTCAGCCGCAGAGGTCTACATCAATGGCGTCAATGTCGACGGTCTCACCAATCAGACCTTCGAGAAGGTGACGGTGAAGCTCGACGACAAGGGCAACGTGCAGATCGACGCGCCCGGTTACGCCGTGAAGAAGGTCACCATGCAGGACAACGCGCCGCCCGTCGCGACCGGCGTCATCACCCAGCAGTACTACCTCGTCACCGAACAGAACCCGCCCGGCGCGACCGAGTACGAGATCGACGTGTTCTTGAACGGCAAGTTCTTCCGCACGGTGCGGTCGGGTGACGAGCAGTTGGTCAAGGACATCACCAAGGAACTCAAACCCGGTCTCAACAAGGTCATCACCCAGGCGCGCAAGAAGTACGAGAACCCCAATTCACCCAGGAGCCAGAGCCGGGCGCACGTGATGCGCGTCATCATCGGCGAAGGCCGCAGCAGCCGAGATCAGGTCACCATCGACAAGCAGGTCGTCACCTTCACGCGCACCGCCGCCGACACCAACGATGTGACGCAGGAGTTCAGCTTCACCACGCGCTGAAGAAAGTCTTCATGTACACGATTGACGAACGCCTCCGCGGGCTGCCCGCACTCAAGGACCAGGTCGTGGTCCTCTACCAGTCGCTGAATCAGCCGAACCTCGCCATCCCCAATCGCAAGGCGGGGCCGTCGATCGCCAGCGTGCTGGGGCTGCGCGGGCCGTCGGGGTTCGCGGTGTTCGT
>JBEHYH010000604.1:0-3496 GCA_048498275.1 Myxococcota bacterium
CAGGATCGCCACGTCGGCCGCCTCGTCATCCGCGGCGATCGCCTCGTCGCCTTCAGCGGGCCGATCCGCCGCCCGCAGGTCCACTCGATCCACTGACGGGTGGGATTCTGGAAGGTGCAATCATTGAGCCGTACTTCATAGCCATCGCCCTCGGTCCAGAAGAAGGAGCGCTCTGCTGGCGATCCGCGACGCCGTTTGTTTCGCCTCGACACATCAAAAAGAACGGTCGCGCTTCGCTCACCGGACAAATCGAGGAAGAACTCAAACAACGCGGTTTCCCCCCAGCCCAAATCGAGTTGCTCGGGTGGACGCCTGACACGCTGCCTCTGCGACACTTCGTTCGGCGCAGGCGGAGCGGACCTCAGCCACCAGTCGACGCCGGCTTCGCGATTCAACTTCGCTTCACAGAACCCGTCTTCGGTCCCATTTGTCTCGGCTACGGCAGCCACTTCGGCCTTGGCCGGTTCGAATGGTCGAAGGGTTGACGCGCTCACCCCACGCACGTGTTGAACGCACCGACGGCGCTGGTGCGCGGCTGACCATCGTGCGTACGTGAAGACGCGGCCCAGATGGCGGTATCGGCGAGCGCGCGCGGTTCAATCGGCGCGAGCGTCTGCGACAACGGCGCCGGCCCGTAGAAACAACCTGACGCCGAGAACCCCTGCATCGTCTCCGGCAACCAGCAGCAGTGCAGCTCGACATCGCTGTTCTGCCCTGCGAACAAATCACCTGCGGTGCTGCGCGCATGCGACGCGACGAGACAGTTGCTCAAACGCAGCGATGAACGCCGAGTCGTGGAGCCCTCGACGCGAAACGTCGCGCCCGGAGCCGCTTCATCTGCCGGAGCCAACGCGCGGTTCTGCGCGAACGTGCAGCCCAGCGCCTCGAATGAACCTCCGTCGCGAACGCGCACCGCACCACCCTGCGCGGCGCCGTTGAACGCGAACACCGAATCATGCGCGCGCACCGCCCCGTCGCCATCGAGCAGCAGCGCGCCGCCCTGCCGCCCGGAGTTCTCCATGAACGTGCACTGATGCAGTTCGACGTTGGCGCTGCGAATCCACAACGCGCCGCCGCCGAATTGCGGAGCGCTCCCGCCGGTGAAGGAACACCTCGTGAACACCACCGAGCCGCGCTCGACACGAATGCTGCAGCCCTCGAACGCGAGCGCATCGATCTTCACCACTTCACCCGGCGCATCGATGAGCCAGCGCTGATGCGTGATCACCGCTCCGGGCGCGCCGCGCAGAATCACGCCGGTGCTCAGCACCAGGGGCCGCGACGCCAGATGCCGGCCTGCGGGAATCACGAGGTGATTCGACTGCCGCAGCTCGCTTTCCAGTTCGAAGAGCAGACTCATGACGCCGCCTGCTTCAGCACCGTGAGGTCGCCGAAGTATTTGCGGAAGTCGTCGAACGACATGGTGAACGTGCCGTCGTTCTTCCCGTCGTTGCCGAATTCCTGTTCGCCCCATGGGTTGCGGAGCGTCACCATCTGCTTGCCGTCTTGCTCGCTCGCGCCGAGCACCGAATACGCGTGGCCGTCGACGAGGCCGACCTTTTCGTAGTTGAGCTTGAAGTCGTCCTGGCTCCACGTGCCCGCGGCCATCGGACGATGGTCCTTCGTGGCCTCGGTCAGCAGGTTCCATACTTTCGCCGGCTTCGCGGTCTGCAGATCTCCGACGTAGTCAGACGTGCGGCCGGTCAACGCGTAGAGCGCGTCTTCCGGGTAGCCGCCCTGATTGATGACCTCGTAGCCGCCCTGCCATTTCGCGAAGGCCTTCTCGACCAGGCTGACCCACAGCTCCTTCTCGTCGCGCGAGCCGGCGTAGACGAGGCCGTCTTTGCTCAGGGGAATCTCGCCGTCGACGCGCACCGTCACCGGCTTCGCGCCGCTCCTGGTCTTCTCGAAGAACTGCACATCGTACTGACCGTCTCCGGCGGGCTTGATGAGCTTCCCGAGCGCGGCCGGGTCGCTCGACGCGATCGACGCCACGGAGCTCAGGAAGTAGCAGTCGCCGACTTCGCCCTGCGTGACGTCGTCGTACGAGAGCCCGTCGACGAAGAGCTGGCCCTGCTGCACGTTCTGGTACGTGACCTTCGAGGGGTCGACGTCGGCGGTGAGCGACGGCTCCGAATTCTGAGGCACCGGCGTGGCGTCGAACGAAGACTTCGCGCTCGCCGGTTTTGCCACGGCGATGTGTTCCTTCGTCTCCGCTTTCTCCACCGCGCGGAGCTGCGGCGCGATACCCGTCGTGACGCGTTTGATCATCGCCAGCGCAGACCGGCGAGCCGCGGCGAGCGTGAGAGAAAATTCGCGCGGAGATATTCCTCAGAGGCCGCTGACGTGCGCGTCGAAGAGCAGCAGGTGCGTCGCGCCATTCCCGCGCACGTCGCGAACCGGCCATTCATCAGGCGAGCGGCCAGCAAGAAACGGGGCGTCATCACCCGCGGCCTGTACCCACGAGCGCTCCGTGGCGAGGTCTTCTTCCTCGCTCGCCAGCGCGAGGAAGAGCGCGCGCAAATCAGTGGTCGCTTTCAGCCGTGCGTCGAACGCCTTGCGCCGATCAACCCACGTATCGATGGGGGAGAAATCCAGCGCTGCAAACGACAGCGCGTAGAAAGCGAGCTCCCATGCGTTGCGCAGCCACTGCGCTTCGGTGCGCCACGCATCGGGCTCCGGAGGCGGCTCGCCATCTTCTTCGCGCTGCGGATACTCCGTGAGTTCTCCGTTGGGGCTCAACGCAAGCAGCGGATGCGCGTAGTTGTTCTGCGAACCGAACCGAGCCACGTCGGCATGAAGAGAGGCCCAGGCTGCGTCGAGTGACTCCGCTTGAACGCGTGCGATGTGGAGCGCGTGCGCCACGCGTCACTCGACGATCTTCACCGCGAGGTTCTGCCTCGCGGCGAACGTCACCGCGTCGAGCGCGAACGATTCCGCCGCGCCGAGCTTCTTCGCCGTCGTGAGGTTCAGATTCAGCTCGAGCCCCTCAGGGTTCGCGACCGCGAGCGCACCGGGGTCGATCTTCTCGACGAGCACGCGATTCGCGAGCCGCCCCGCCTGCTGGCCGATCGACAACGGCGCCGGAGCCAACGCGAACAACGCGCCCTGCTTCACCTGCGCCGGCGCGAGACCGATGGCGGGCAGTTTCTCCTCGAGGCTCCACGAGAGCAGCCGTTCGACGACCGCCGCGTTGCCCACCGTCTTGTCGGAAATGATGAGCAGCGCATCGACCTGCCCGCGCGCGCCCGCCAACACCTTCTCCAACTTCGCCGACGAATCGAGCTCCAGCGAAACGAGCTTCAAGCCACGCGCTGAAGCCGCCGACGACGCGTTGTCCATCATCGCCTTCGAGAATCGGGGATCATTCACGACGCCGACGCGCTTGGCCTTCGGCTGAATCGCGCGCAGCGCGCTCAGCTCCATCGAGAGGTCCGACGTCAGCGCGATGCCGGTCGTGTTGTGCCCTTCGATCTCGTACTTCTCGAAGTACGGC
>JBEHYH010000605.1:0-3484 GCA_048498275.1 Myxococcota bacterium
GCGCGGGCCTGCTGTGAAGTTCAGGGAGCTGCCTGCCCTCCGAAAGACTCTGGTCATCTTGAACGCGCTCGCCGTGTTGCCCGCGGCGTACGCCGGTCTGGTGCTCGCGACCTACTTTCAGCAGTGGCCGAGTCACAACATCGTGATCACGGTGCTGCACGCTTCGCCGTTGCTCATCGGCCCGCTGATCTTCGCGTTCCTCACGTGGGCGTCGCTGCGTTCGCGCGCGCGCTGGTTTCAGATGTTGATCGCGGTGCTGATGCTCCCGGCGATCCCCTTCGGGACGATCTACGGAGCCATCTCGCTGCGCGTGAACTGGGGCAAATGAATCGGAAGGAAACCGCCGCAGCCCTCGGCATCGGAGCCGTGCTCGCCGCGAGCTGGTTCAAGATCTTCACGTACGTGCTGAACCCCGCGACGTTGTACGGCGGGTACAACTCCGACTCCGCGATTCCCGTCTTGATGTGCAACGACGATTCGCTGCGCGTCGAGTCGCTCTATTACTGGGGCCAAGATCGCTTCTCGGGCACGCCGTTCATGCTCGCGTCGCTGTGGCATCAGGTGTCGGGGTTCTTCTGGTCGCCCAGCGCGCTCGCGGTGCTTCAGGTCGCGTGGGCGATGCTGTCGGTGGTCGTGATGTGGCGCTGGTCGAATCGCGTCGCGCCCGCGCTGCTCTGGGCCGGCATCGTGCTCATCGGGCACTGGCACGGCATTCTGTTCGACATCTCGCAACCGTACGGCTGGCAGGTGACGTGGCTGTTTCTCGCGGCGATGGTGATGACGAAGCAGCTCGAGGGCGGCGGTTGGCGCGGCGGCGTGCTGCTCGCGGTGCTCACGTGGCAGACGCACGCAGCGAACGCGATGAGCGGCACGTGGTTGCTGGCGCTTTCCATCGTCGAAGTGTTGTTCGCGGTGGGCCGGAGGAAGCGCGTCGCGCTGAACGTGGTGCTGCCGCTCGTCACGGGCATCGGCCTCGAAGCGATCGTGCGCGGCATCGTTCAGGTGCGCTTCAAGGTGGGCCACGGGTTCCCCGTCACCACGCAGATGCGGTTGTCGCTGCATGAGCTCGATCGCTTCTACGGAATGATGCTCGCGCATTTCTCCGCGTGGCACGTCGCGGCCATCGTCGGCTGCGCCGCGCTCGGAGTCGCGTGGCTCAGGTGGCATTCGCTCCCGCGTTGGCTCGTGTACCCGGCGGTGTGGGCGGTGCTGAACATGCTGCAGCCGCCGCTGGTGAAGCACATTCAAGACAACGACGTCGCGCCCCGGTACTTCACGGTCGGAGCGCTGCTCGCGCCCTGGGTGATGCTCGCCGGGTTGACGCTGCTGCTCGAGCGCAAGTCACGGCTGCTTTCGTACGTGCCCGCGGCCGCGACGATCTTCTTCGGGCCATTCCGCGATGCCGCGCCGGTCGAAGATGCGAACTACGCGATGAATCTCTCGACCGCGCAGCAGTTGGCGAAGCTCGCTCCCGACAGCTTCTTGTCGTCGGGTTACTGGGACACGTATCTGCTCTCGAGCCTCGTGCCGCGACCTGCGCTGACGCCGGTGCCGCGCGATGGTCAGTATCAACGGTCGCCGCACTATTACGCCGCGCAGTCGACGTCGGACAACGTGTGGGTCGGCAACTCCGGGAGCGACGGCAAACCCGGCCGAGAAGTCACCATCGCGTTCTTCCCGCATGTGTTGCTCGGCAAGACGCTGTTCGTTCCGCAAGGCGAGACGACGAACATCAACGGCCGCGAGTTCCGCCGGTATCGGCCCGCGAAGACGTCGTTCGAGAAACACCAACGCCTCTGCCCCGAAGACAGCGTCACCGTGCCTGTCGAGGGAACGCTCGTGGTGATGGGGAATGATCAGGCGGAATACACGACCGACGCCGGCGCGCCTTCGCGCGAAGGGTTCGGCTGGCTGTGGAATGCGTCGGGAGAGGTGACGGTTCGCAGCAAGGCATGCACGTACACCCGCATCTTCGTGACGCGCGAATGAAGTGGGCGTGGGCGCGCTGGGTGCTGGTGGTGTGCAACGGGCTCGCGGCGCTCGCGTTCGGCGTCTTCGCGATGATGGCGTTGAGCGCCGGCAGCGATCATCACATCGGCGGCACGTCATTGCTGTTCACGCTGATTCCGCTCGGTGCGACCGGCGCGACGTTCGCAACGCTCGCGTACCGCCAAGCGCAGCGGCAAGGCCGCGTGTTGCAGACGATCATCGCCGCGTTGTCGCTCCTGTTCGCCATGGCGACGCTGCCGTTCGTCTTCGTCACCTACGGAGTCTTCGCGATCGTGGCTTCATGGTGGCTCGGTGATTTCGCGACCGGCGACGAACCGCAGCCAGTGACTGGAACACCAGATCACGTCGCGCGCGTGTTGTGGCGCCGGGGGCAGAGCGACGCGGCGATTCGCGCCGAGCTCGCAGCGCGCAAGGTGCCCGCCGATGAAATCGAGAAGCTGCTGTACGAACTCGCGGTCGAAGAAGAGGTTCGTCAGAGAATGTCGCCGGGGCGGTAGCTCGCCTCTTTCGGAAAGCGCGCGGTGACCGCCTCGACCTTGCGTACCACGGCCTGCACCTGCGCGACGGCGGCTCCGGTGAACTCGATGGGCGCGGCGACCAGTGACGCGAGCTGTTCTTTCGTGAGCCCGAGGCGCTTGTCGGCCGCGAGTCTCGCGAACACGTCATTGTCTTTCTGCCCTTTGCGCATCGCGAGCGCAGTGCCGACGGCCGCTTCCTTGATCGCTTCGTGCGCGGCTTCGCGGCCGACTCCGTTGCGCACCGCCGCCATCAACACCTTCGTCGTCGAGAGGAACGGCAGGTACCGCTCGAGCTCGCGCGCGATGACTGCGGGAAAGGCGCCGAACTCATCGAGGATCGTGAGGAACGTTTCGAACAACCCGTCAGCCGCGAAGAATGCGTCAGGCAGCGCGACGCGACGCACGACGGAGTCGGAGACATCGCCTTCATTCCACTGATCTCCCGCGAGCTCGCCGACCATCGACAAGTACCCACGCAACACGACCGACAACCCGTTCACGCGTTCAGACGAACGCGAGTTCATCTTGTGCGGCATCGCCGATGAACCGACCTGCCCTTCCTTGAACCCTTCGGTGACGAGCTCATTTCCGGCCATCAATCGAATCGTGGTGACGAGATTGCTCGGGCCCGCGGTGAGCTGCACGAGCGTCGAGAGCACGTCGAAGTCGAGCGAACGCGGGTACACCTGACCGACCGACGTGAGCACGTTCGCGAAGCCCAAATGATGCGCGACGCGCTGCTCGAGCTGCGCGAGTTTCGCTTCGTCGCCGTTGAGCAGATCCAACATGTCCTGCGCGGTGCCCATCGGGCCTTTGATGCCGCGCAGAGGGTATCGCGCGATGAGTTCCTCGAGGCGCGTGAACGCGACGAGCAGTTCGTCGGCGATGGTCGCGAAGCGTTTACCGAGCGTCGTCGCCTGCGCACCGCCACCGCCCAGGTGGCCGAGGTGAACGGG
>JBEHYH010000606.1:0-3484 GCA_048498275.1 Myxococcota bacterium
GGCTGAATCGGCGGGCCTGCAGGTCGCGGCCATCGTCAACGAGCCGACGGCGGCGGCGCTCTATTACGCGAACCTCCGCAGCCCGAAGCAGACGGTGCTCATCTTCGACCTCGGCGGCGGCACGTTCGACGCGACGGTGATGCGCGTCGAGAACCGCGTGGTGAAGGTGCTGGCGACGGGTGGCGACGCGTTCCTCGGCGGCGGCAACTTCGACGAGCTCATCGCAGAGACGTTCGCCACGCGCCTCGAGACGACGCAGGGCGCGTCGGTGCGCAACAACCGCACGGTGATGCAGCGCCTCGCGCTCGCGGCGGAATACGCGAAGGTACAGCTCTCGCGCGTCGAGTCGCTCGACGTGCGCGTGCCGGTCGTCGCGCAGAAACCGAACGGCGGCTTCATCGACTTCGAACAGCGCCTCACGCGCGCGGAGCTCGAGCAGATCGTCGAGCCGCTGGTGGAGCGCTGCGCCGGCGCGACTGAAGATGTGCTCCAGCGCGCGGGGCTTCAGGCCAAAGACATCGACGAGCTGGTGCTGGTCGGCGGGCAGACGCGCATGCCGGCGATCCGCAAACGCCTCGCGCATTTCCCGCATCTCTCGAGTGAGAAAGACGTGCACCCCGAGCTCGGGGTCGCCGTCGGCGCCGCGATCCTCGGCCGCAACCTCGCGCGCACCAAGGTGAGTGGGTTGGCCGACGTGGTCGCGATGCCCATCAGCGTGATGCTGGTCGGCGGGCGCACCGTCGAGGTCATCGCTTCGAATACGCCGGTGCCGTGCACCAAATCGATTTCGCTCGAAGGCCTGCCGCCCTGGAGCGCGCCGGTGCCGTTGGTGCTCTTCGAGTCGCTCGACCAGACGGCGACCGATCGCGAGATCATCGGCACGGTGCACGTGTCTGAAGAATGGCGCACCAACCCCGACGTGAAGCCGACGCTGGAGCTCACCGTGGGTCAGGACTTCGCGCTGACCTCGAAGCTGGTCGCCCCGGGTGGCATGCAGACGCAGTTGCAGATCGTCGACCAGCGCCGCTGAGACACGAACCCGCGAGCGCCCAACGCGTCACCGAGCTCGGCGTTTCCCGCGTCATCGCGGCAGGCCAGAAGCCCGGAACCATCACGCGCGTGCAACCGCGCAAACAAAACCGCCGCGCTGGCGACGCTGACCTTCTCAGCGGCGAGCGCGGCGTTCTCCGACGGCGACCGCCTCAGCGCTTCGCAGGCCGGCGGCGGAACCACGCGGCCAACGCCAGCAACGCCATCGCGCTCGCCTCGGTCGATGAACAGCCGCAGCCCTTCTTCACGGGCACGGCTTCACAGGTGGCGCTGCAGCCGTCACCGTCGACGAGGTTGCCGTCGTCACACGCCTCGGTGCCCGTCTTGAAGCCGTCGCCGCAGGTCACGTCGATGAAGTTCACGCCGGCGCTGGAGGGCTCCTTCGCCACCCAGCCATCACCGTTCGCCACCGTCACCACCGCGCTCTCGGTGGTCTCCGCGAGGCCGTCGGCGAGCGCGACGAACGACAGCGTGGCGGTCGCTTCACCCGCGGCGAAGTCGATGGTGTGCGCGGCGAGCGTGTAGTCGAGCCCTTCGACCGCGGTGCCCGACACCGAGAAGCCGACGGTGAGCGCCGCGGAAAGATCTCCGTCACGCGTGAAGACGATGGTGGCCGCCGTGGAGCTGCCTTCGACCGCGTCACGCGTACCGGTCGCGACCGACACGTTGGGCCGCGGCGGCAACGTGCACGGCAGGTCGAGCCGCCAGCTCTGCAGCAGGCCGTCGGAGACGCCCTGCGCATCGGCGATGGAGAGCGTCCAGGTGCCGTTGCGCTCCAGACCGTTGAACACCGACAGCGGGTTGAACGGCTTCACGGTGCCCGACGCCGCGGGGATCGTGAAGTTGCACGTCACGTTCGCAGCGGCGCCGTCGGAGAACGTCAGGTCGAGATCGTCGTAGATGCAGCTCGGCGTCGTCGGCGTGAGCCCCGCGCGGTACAGCATGTCGACGCGCTTGCCGCCGGGGTGGGTGAGCGAAATCGTCAGATCGCCGACGGCGGTGTGCACCAGCTTCACGTGCACGTCGACGTCGACGATCTTCGCGTCATCGGCGCATGCGCCAGGCTGTACGACGAGCGTCGAGGTGGTCGTCGACTTGTCGGCGATGGCGACCGTGCAGTTGGTGCCCAGCGTGGTGCTGCACTCGTACTGCTGAGCGGCGGCCACGAGCGGCGAGAGAACGAGGAGCGCGAAAAAAGAAGAGCGATTCATGGTGGCGCCTCTCACTGCGAACAGGAAACGAAGGTGTCGTTGGGGTCGAAGGCGTTGAACGTCGCGTCTGCCGAGCTCGCCGAGGTGGTGATGCGCACGTCGGCATTCGGCACGCCGTTGCAGGTGAGCCCCGTCACCGTGACGGTGGTGGGCGTACTCGCCGCCGAGAGCACCGCCGACGCCGGCGAGAACACCGCGCTCCCGGAGGAGAACGTCACCGTCACCGGGTCGGTCGGCGTCTGCTTCAAGCGCACCGTGAAGGTCGCGCTGCCGCTGCCGCCCTTGAAGAAGCCCTCGGCCTGGGAGACCTCGATGAGCGAGAGCGGAGGCGGCAGGGTGTACGGGTCGACCAGCACGTGGCCGTTCTGCACCCAGCCGCCGCCCGTGGGGTCGTTGCGCAGCGCGAACACGAAGCCGCCGCGGCGGGTCGGGTCATTCGCCGGGCCGGTGGTGCCGCCGCGCAGGTCGAGCTGCACGACGCCGCGCTGGTAGGGCACATCGAGCCCGCCCGCTCCCAGCGCGATGAAGGTCGACACGCGCGAGAACGGCGTGCCGGAGATCATCGTCGACTCTTCTTGTTCATCGAAGGCGACCGCCGACGCATGCGAGCCGGGTTGACCGGGCGGTGTCGCGCCGCAGACGAACGGCGCCGCAGTCGCGTCGGGTTCGCGCCAGACCACGAGCGAGGTCTTGCCGGTGCCGCTCTCGTCGAAGGGCACCTCCCAGGTGGTGGGCAGCGGTTCACGCGCGTCGAGGGCGTCCCACCCGCGGAGGCGGCCGTAGAACGTCGGCGCGCCCGTGGTCAGCACCGAGTTGCCGGGCTGACGCGCGGTGAGCGGCACCATCGCTTCGCCGAACATCGTCTTGTCGTTGCGATTGGTGATGGCCCAGTCGCCGGTCAGCATGTTGGAGTTCCACAGGTAGTTGCCGTAGTCGGTCGACGAGATCTGCGTGGTGCCGACGCACGAATTGACGAGGTCGATGGTGATGTAGCCGCGCGCGATGCGATCTCCGCGGTCGGTGGCGGCACACTTGCCGTTCAGCGTAGTGGCGGGCTTGCCCAGGTGCGTGTTCTGCAGCGCAGCGAGCTCGTCAGCCGTCAGACGCGTGACCGGCAGGCGGCCGCTGTTGCACGACGCGAAGTTGATGTCCTGCGAGTAGGGGCCCTTGGGCGAGACGGTGTCGTTGTAGTCCTGCCCCGCACTGCCCGAGCAATGCGCGGC
>JBEHYH010000607.1:0-3482 GCA_048498275.1 Myxococcota bacterium
CGATTCGACAAAGTCTTCACGGTGTACCTCACGACGGCAGAAGGGATGACGAGAGGCATCGCCAGAAACATCAGTTCGTCGGGTCTTTTTGTGGAGACCCGCGATTCGCTGCCGCTGGGCGGGAAGATCAAGGTGACCTTCACCAGCGAAGACGGCACCGAGATGACGGCGCTCTGTGAGGTTCGGTACCAGGTGGCGCTCAACTACGGCAGTGGAGAAGAAGTGCAGGGGACACGCGGCGCAGGCCTGCGCATTGTCGCCTACGAGACGCAGGAGGACCAACCGCTTTTGCTGGTCGACCGGGAGCGCGTGCTGCACTGAGCGGCGCGCGGTAAGAGGGCGCCCGTTGTTCCACTCGCACCGGGGCCCTCACATGAAACGATTGCTGATCGCCGTATTGATGATGTGCGCAGTACCTGCCTTCGCCGAGGGCGCTGATGCCGGAGTCGCGATGCCCGACATGGGGCCGCACACGCGCAAGCCGACCAACGAGGCGAAGACGAAGAAGGAGATCACCGACTTCTACAACGCCGAGCAGGCGTTGCTGATCGGCAAGCAGTTCGACGCGATGGCTGATCGGGTCGACTACCCGGTGACCATGGGCACCGACAACGCGAAGGGCGTCACCCAGTTCGGTTCGTGGCCGCGTGAGAAGTACGTCGGCGACATGAAGGGCTTCTGGGAGAGCACCGACCCGAAGATGAAGATGGCGCACAAGCTGACGATCACCGTGCTGTCTGACTCGCTCGCGAACGTGGTCGATGAATGGACCATCACCGAGGGCAAGAAGGTGACGAAGGGCAAGAACGCCAGCGTGCTGGTGAAGACCGCCGCCGGGTGGAAGTACAAGGTGATGATCGAAGCCGGCTGGGGCGACCCGTAATCTGGTCGCCTTCTCGGCGGCCGAAACCGCCGCTGCGCTCTGGTTTCGTCACGCCCGGCCACCACTGCATGGCCGGGTTCCCTGCGAGGGCTCCGGGCAAAACAAAACCTCCCCCGACTTTCGTCGAGAGAGGTCTGATTCAACTTCGTGCGACCGCAGCGAGTTACTGCGAGAAGCCTTCGAGCATGTAGTGGGCTTCGATGCGCTTGAGCGCGAGCACCATCGCCGCGCAGCGCGTGTCGACCTGCTTGCCGATGCAGAACGGGCGGCTGTCGTGCAGCTCCGTGCGGCTCGGCGTGTTGCGCGCGATGTCGCGGATGATGCGGTAGTTCTTCTTGAGCGCGTGCTCCAGGCGGGCGTCGACGTCCTTCTCCGTCCACGACTCCATGCGCTTGTTCTGGATCCACTCGTAGTACGAGACCGTCACGCCGCCGGCGTTGCAGATGATGTCGGGGATCATGTCGATCTTGCGGCGCTCGAGCACGCGGTCGGCGTCGGGCGTCGTCGGGCCGTTGGCGCCCTCGGCGATCAGCTTCACTTTGATCTTCTCGGCGATCTCCGCGGTGATTTCACCACCGAGCGCGGCAGGCACCGCGATGTCGGCCTGCGTTTCCCAGAAGTCGGCCTTCGAGATGGCCTGCGCACCGGGGAAGCCCTGCACCGAGCGCTTCAGGTTCTTGGGGTTCTCGTTGACGTACTTCATGAGTTCGGTCGAATCGATGCCGTTCATGTTGGCGATCGAACCGTCGGCGTCGTTCACTGCCACGAGCTTGGCGCCCATGTTCTGGAGAATGACCGAGGCCCACGAGCCCACGTTGCCGAAGCCCTGCACGATGAAGGTCTTGCCCTTCAGCGTCTCTTTCTTCTCGGCGAAGTAGTCTTCGATGGTGAACGCGACGCCCTGGCCGGTGGCCTTGGTGCGGCCTTCGGAGCCGCCGATGCGCACGTCCTTACCGGTGATGACGCCGCGCTGGTTGTGACGCTCGCGCTCGCCGTCGGAGAACTGGCGGAGGAAGAGCGCCATGATTTCCGAGTTGGTGCCGACGTCGGGCGCCGGGATGTCGATGTTCGGGCCGACGAGCTGCTTCAACTTGTACATGAAGCGCAGCGAGATCTGCTGGAGCTCCTCTTTGCCGAGCTGGCGTGGGTCGAGCTGGATGCCGCCCTTGCCGCCGCCGAACGGAACGTCGGCGATCGCGGTCTTCCACGTCATCTCGGCGGCGAGCGCCTTGAAGAGGTCGAGCGAGACGTCGCGGTGGTAGCGGATGCCGCCCTTGTACGGGCCGCGCGCCTGGTTGTGCTGCACGCGGTACGCCTTGAAGCGCTGGATGTCGCCGGGCACCAGGCGGTACGCGCCGTCGTCGAGGCGGAGCACGCCGTCGCGGATGTGCACGTCGGAGCCGAGCAGCGCCTTGCCGTTCAAGATGATCTTGCCGTCGAACAGGCGCTCGAGGCCGTTGGGGTCGCGAACCTTGGTGATCGAGAGGTCGGCGGCGGCGCGCGCCTGATCGGGCGGCAGCGGAACGAGGCGGTCCTTCAGCTTGGAGGTGACGTGGAAGATGTGCTCGTAGTCGGGCTCTTCGAGCTCGAGGCGAACGCGGGAGTCGAGGCTCATCGCTTCGGCGGCGCGATGAAAGATCTCCATTGCCTCGGTGTAGACAGTCTTGCGCGGAGCGGACGCGGGAGCCCGCATGAACGTTTCTTCAGCCATGGTGTCCTCGTTTGTTTGAAGCGCGCGGCGTGAAAGTGTCGCGACGGCGAGGCGGTGGATAGGTCTGTGAGTGATCGTGGCCAAGCGAAAACGCACGGCTCGGCGCGTTAAGAGAAGCGCGTTTCGCACGCGAAAAATCTTTCGCAGCGGCAGCGTGCCTTGATCGTTTCGACGTGCGTGATTGAGAAAACAAAAGCCCCGGACCTCTTTCGAAGTCCGGGGCTGAATTTGGAGCCGAAACCCGGGATTGAACCGGGGACCTACTGATTACGAATCAGTTGCTCTGCCCCTGAGCTATTTCGGCGGAAAGGCGCGGCGCGAGTACCAAGTCATGGCGCTGACGTCAAAGGGGAAACTCACCTGACGCGGTTCAAGAACACGCGGGTGACCGTCGAGTCGGTTCCCGTCGAGAAGGTGACGGCGAGGTCGAGGTCGTGATCGCCGTCGACGTCTCCGAGGGCCAGTGACTTCCGCGTCCCCATGCCGATGGCGACGCGCTTCTCGATGAGTGTCCATGCGCCGTTGTTGCGGCGGATGATGACGTCTTCTCCGTCGGCCCAGAGCACGTCGAGGACCCCGTCTCCGTCGACGTCGATGACGCGGAGCTCGCCCGGCGCGGTGCCGGTGTACGTGGTGCGCGAGGCGAAGCCGGAGCCGGTGTTTTCGAACAGCTCGACGCCGTTGGCGGTGATGGCGGCGGCGTCGTCATCGCCGTCTCCGTCGAGATCGCCCGAGTTGATGGCGGTGACCGCGAGCGGGAGCGCGAAGGTGCCTCCGTCGGCGAAGTGGAAGTCGGTCGCGTCGGCCCAGATGACGCCGTTCGGGCTCGAACCGACGGCGAAGAACGAAGGCGCCGGAGTCGTGGTGAAGCCGTTCGCCGAGAGGAAA
>JBEHYH010000608.1:0-3453 GCA_048498275.1 Myxococcota bacterium
GCGGGTGTTGTTGCGGTGCTCTTCATGCTGTCTCTTCCCGCGTTCGCGCAGGAAGGTGGCCCGATTTCACTCGGCGTCGGCACGCAGAAGGTGCTGACGGTGCCCGGTATTCAGCGCGTCGCCATCGGTGACCCGGCCGTGGCGGAGTTGCGCACCATCGGCAACAGCCAACTGCTGCTCATCGGCCAGGCCGAAGGCAAGACCACGCTGCTGGTGTGGAAGACCTCGGGCCAGCGCCTGAGCTACCTCGTCACCGTCCGCAAGCAGGACCCCAACGAGGTCATTTCCGAGATCAAGAAGCTGCTCGGGGAGATCGAAGGTGTGAACGTGCGCATGGTCGGCGACCGCATCTATCTCGACGGTCAGGCCTACACGCAGGCCGACGCCGATCGCATCGATCAGGTCGTCGGTCTCTACGCGAACGTGAAGAGCTTCGTGAAGATCGCGCCCAACGCCAAGAAGCTGGTGGCGCAGAATCTGAACGCGGCGTTCCAGAAGGCGGGCCTCAAGAACGTGCAGGCCAACGTCGTCGGTTCGACGATCTTCCTCGAGGGCTCGGTTGAATCGCAGCAAGACCTCCAGAAGGCCGAGCTGATCACCAAGGCCATCGGCGAGAAGGTCGAGAACCTGCTGGTGGTCGGTATCAAGCGCATGATCTTGTCGGAGGTTCAGTTCGTCGAACTCCGCCGCGAATCGCACGACCGTTTCGGCATCAAGTACCCGTTGGACATCTCCGGCAACGCCACGGCGGCGATCAACGTCGGCAAGCTGCTGTCACCCGCGGCGCCCGCGCAGGTTTCGCTGACGTCGATCGGTTCGGCCAAGTCGACGTTCGCGATCGGCTTCCAGATGAACGACGGTTACGCCCGGCTGCTCGCGCAGCCCAAGCTGGTGTGCGCATCGGGTGAGAAGGCCGAGTTCCTCGCGGGCGGCGAGATCCCGATTCCGCTCATCACCAACAACTCCTTCGCGGTGGAGTTCAAGCCGTACGGCGTGGTGCTGAAGCTGCAGCCGACGGCCGACCGCAACGGCAACATCCAGACGCAGATTGAAGCGGAGGTCTCGCAGGTCGACACGTCGGTCTCGGTGCAGGGCATCCCCGGCTTCTTGACGCGCAAGGTGAAGACCAACGTCACCGTTCGCCACGGCGAGACCATCGTGCTCTCGGGCGTGTTCTCACATGACGAGCAGAAGTCGGTCAGCAAGATCCCCGGGCTGGGTCACATCCCCATCATCGGTGAGCTCTTCAAGAACCGCGGCTTCGACAGCAACAAGCGCGAGCTCGTGATCTTCGTCACGCCGCGCATCGTCAACCCCGACAGCGACAAGATCCGCTCGATCATCGACGACGTGAAGAGCCGCTACAAGCAGGCGCGCGCCGAGGTCACCTTCGGCGTCTTCGACTGAGCGATTCGTAAAAAAGAACGCAGGGCCCGCACGGGTCGGTCATGTGGCCGACCCGTCGTCATTTTCGTTCTTAATCCGCCGGGTTGCGGTGGCGTGGTACAGTCAAAGCCATGTTTCTGATCACCCTGGCCGAGAAGGGCGGAGAAGCGGAAGACCTGCTCTTCGAACAGGAAGAAGTCGTCATCGGCCGAGTCGAAGGCAACGACATCGTTCTCGCGAAGGGGAACGTGTCGAAGCAGCACGCGAAGATCGTCCTCAAGGACGGCAAGTACGTGGTGGTCGACCTCAAGTCGACCAACGGCACGTTCGTCAACGGCAAGAAGCTCGCGGGGCCGCTGGTGGTGAAGCCGACCGACAAGATCTACATCGGCGACTACATCATCAACGTCGACGCGCCTCCCGAGGAGTACGGCGACGAGCAGGGCGGCGGTGAAGAAGAGCAGTACGAGCAGGAAGAGGAGCAGTACGAAGAAGAAGCGCCTCCGCCTGAAGAAGACAAGGGCATGCCCGCGTCACTCGCGGCGGCCATTCGCAACAAGCGCGACAAACATCTCGACCCGCGCGTCGAGGCGTACGCGAGCCTCCAGAAAGACATCCACGAGCGGTTGATCGAGTACCTCGACCTCCGGCGGATGGACATGGACCGGCTCGGCGACGAAGAGCTCTGGCGCCGCACCGAGAAGGCGATTCAAGACATCCTCACGCAGATGGAGGGCGATGGAGAGATCGGTGACGACATCGATCGCGACATGCTCCTCACCGACGTGCTCAACGAGGCGCTCGGCCTGGGCCCGCTCGAAGCATTTCTCGCTGACGACGACATCAGCGAGATCATGGTGAACCACGCCAACCAGATCTACATCGAGAAGAAGGGCAAGATTCGCCTCTCGGAGAAGATCTTCTCGTCGAACCAGGCGGTGCTGGGCGTCATCGAGCGCATCGTGGCGCCCATCGGCCGCCGCATCGACGAATCGAGCCCGCTGGTCGACGCGCGCCTCAAAGACGGTTCGCGCGTGAACGCGATCATCCCTCCGCTCGCGCTCAAAGGGCCGTGCATCACCATCCGCAAGTTCAAGCGCGACAAGCTCGTGGTGACCGACCTCATCAAATACAAGTCGATCACCCCGCAGATGGCCGAGTTCCTCGAAATGGTCGTCAGGGCCCACAAGAACCTCGTCATCTCCGGTGGAACCGGTTCGGGCAAGACGACGTTGCTCAACGTCATCAGCTCCTTCATTCAAGACGACGAGCGCATCGTCACCGTCGAAGACGCGGCCGAACTGAACCTCACCCAGGACCACTGGGTGCAGCTCGAGTCACGCCCGCCCAACCTCGAAGGCAAGGGCGCGATCACCATTCGCGACCTCGTGAAGAACTGCCTGCGCATGCGCCCTGATCGCATCATCGTCGGCGAGTGCCGCGCGGGTGAGGCGCTCGACATGTTGCAGGCCATGAACACCGGCCACGACGGCTCGCTCACCACGCTGCACGCCAACACGCCGCGCGACGCGCTCGCGCGCCTCGAAACCATGGTGCTGATGGCCGGTATGGATCTGCCGGTGAAGGCCATTCGCGAACAGATCGCGTCAGCCGTGCACATGATCGTTCAGCAGACGCGCTTCTCCGACGGCAGCCGTCGCGTGACGTACATTTCAGAGGTGTCGGGCATGGAGGTCGACATCGTCACCATGCAGGACATCTTCTATTTCAAGCAGGAAGGCTTCACGGAGGACGGCAAGGTGCGCGGGCGCTATGTCGCCACCGGCTTCGTGCCGCGCTTCTACGACGACCTGCAACGACGCGGCATTCCCGTGAACATGGGCATCTTCCGCGAGGAGTAACGAGACTTGGCGACGTTGATCATCAAGAACCCGGACGGGAGCGAGCAGGAGCAGGAGCTCGTCGGTTCGCTCAGCATCGGGCGTTCCGAAGGCAACGACCTCATCCTGTCGGAGTGCGGCGTGAGCCGGAAGCACGCGCGCTTCTTCCTCGAAGGCAGCGCGTTGATGGTCGAAGACGTCGGCTCTGCCAACGGCACGTGGGTCG
>JBEHYH010000609.1:0-3448 GCA_048498275.1 Myxococcota bacterium
CGATGTACAGCTGCGGAGCCACGACCTTGCCGGTCTGACCGACCTGCAGATCGTTCGGCTGCCAACCCGCGTCGCACACCGCGCGCGAGGCACCGACGGCCGCGCCGAGCTCATCGGCCAGACCTTCGATGGGCTTGAAGTCGCCCTTGGTGCCACGGCCGCCGGACACGACGATCTTCGCCTCCGTCAGCGCCGGGCGGGCGCTCTTCACTTCCTTGAAGCCGACGAACTTCGAGAGCGCCTTCGGCTCGACCGCCGCAAACGCCTTCACTTCGCCCGCGCCAGACTTCTCGGCGGCGGCGAACTCGGTCGTACGCGCGGTGAACGCCTTCACGCTCCCCGTGAGTTTCACGGAGGCGATGATGGCGCCGGCCCACATCGGGCGCGTCAACTGCACGTCGGCGCCCGAGCCTTCGACCGCGAGGATCTCGGAGGCCATCGGGGCCTTGAGCTTCGCGGCCACGCGCGGCAACACGTCGCGGCCGATGGCGGTCGCGGCAGCACCGACCCATTCAGCGCCGATGGCGGTGGCCGCCGCGGCGATGGTGGGCGCCCAGTTTTCGGCGATGGCGTGCTCCAGGTACGGAGCCGACGCCGCGTGCACCGCCTTCACACCGTATTCCTTCACGGTGTTGGCGAGCGCGTTCGCGTCTTTCGCGAGCGCGATGGCGTGGAGTTCGCCGCCGGTGGCCGCCGCAAGCTTCGCGCCGGCCGTCAGCGCGTTCAGCGTCGCCTTGCGGAGGGAACCGTCGGTATTGGCTTCAACAACGATGAGAACGTGACCCATGTTCGTAATTTCCTTTCAGTGGAAGCCGCGCTTCAGAGCGCCTTGGCCTCGTTCTTGAGTTTGTCGATGAGCGTCGCGACGTCGGGCACCTTGATGCCGGCCTTGCGCGCGGGCGGGTGCGTGAGCTTGGTGACGGTGAGCTTCGGCGTGACGTCGACGCCGAGGCCCGCGGGCGTCAGCTCTTCGATGGGCTTGCTCTTGGCCTTCATGATGCCGGGCAGCGACGCGAAGCGCGGCTGGTTGAGGCGCAGCTCGGTGGTGATGACCACGGGCAGCGGCGCCTCGAGCGTCTGCAGACCGCCGTCGACTTCACGCACCACGGTGAGCGACTTGCTGTCGGCCGAGAGCTTGAGCGCCGGGGCCTTCGCCTTTTCTTCGGCAGACTCGAGCGACTCTTCCTTCGACGCGAAGGTGGCCTGCGACCAGCCGAGCCACTCCGCCAGGTACTGGCCGACCTGCGCCTGATCATCGTCGATGGCCTGCTTGCCGAGGATGGCGACGTCGGGCTTTTCCTTCTCGGCGACCTTCTGCAGCAGCCCCGCGAGGCCGAGCTGATCGATCGGGCCCGCGTGGTTCACCCAGATGGCCCGGGTCGCGCCCATCGCGAGCGCGTGGCGGAGCTGCTCCTGCACGTCCTTGCTGCCGATGGAGACCACCACGACCTCGCCGCCGTGCTTCGCCGCGAGCCGCAGGCCTTCTTCGACGCCGATCTCATCGAAGGGGTTGATCTTGTACTTGAGACCGTCGGGCACGATTCCCGTACCGGCGGGGTTCACCTTGATCTTCGACTCGGCGTCTTCGACGCGCTTCGCAGTGACGAGAATCTTCAACGGCATGTTGAGTGCTCCTTACGAATGAAATCAGCGCGCGTTGACGCGCTGTGTTGGCTGCATTGACTTATGAATCAACCACGCCGGGCGCAACCTCAATTCCCGCTGTTTCTCTGGGTCATCTTCGCCTTGGCGCAACTCTTCGCTTCGCTTCGAGTTCCGCTCGACCGCTGGAACAGCCCAGCGGCCCGGCTCAGATTCTGCTGTCTCCGGGTCATCTTCGCCTTGGCGCAACTCTTCGCTTCGCTTCGAGTTCCGCTCGACCGCTGGAACAGCCCAGCGGCCCGGCTCAGATTCCCTTGAGGAGTTCTCGCGCGATGACGAGGCGCTGCACCTGGCTGGTGCCCTCGTAGATCTGGATGAGCTTCGTATCGCGCATGAGCTTCTCGACCGGGTACTCCTTCGAATAGCCGTAGCCGCCGAAGATCTGCACTGCGTCGGTGGTGGCCTTCATCGACATGTCGGCCGCGAAGCGCTTCGCGTAGCTCGAGACCAGCGTGTTGCGCTCGCCGTTGTCCAACATCCACGCGCTCTTCAAGACCAGCAGGCGCGCCGCTTCGATGTCGGCCGCCATGTCGGCGATCATGAACTGAATCGCCTGGAAATCAGCGATGGGCTTGCCGAACTGCTGGCGCTGCTTCGAGTAGTCGATGGCGTGCTCCATCGCGGCGCGCGCGACGCCGACGGCGCAGGCGGCGGTCAACGGGCGCGAGTTGTCGAGCGTCGACATCGCGAGGAGGAAGCCTTCGCCCTCGTTGCCGATGCGGTTCGCGACCGGCACCTTCACGTTCTCGAAGTTGAGCGTGACGGTGTTCGACGCGCGCTGGCCCATCTTGTTTTCGTGTTTGCCGGTGGAGAAGCCCTCGGGGCGGCCCTCGACGACCAGCGCCATCATGCTCTTGTGCTTCTTCGACGGGTCGGTCGAGCAGAACACCGTGTACTGATCAGCGAACTCGCCGTTGCTGATCCACTGCTTCTGGCCGTTGAGGATGTAGAAGTCGCCTTCGCGGCGCGCGGTGGTCTTGAGCCCCGCGACGTCGGAACCCGCGTTGGGCTCGGTGAGCGCGAAGCTCGCGAGGCGCTTCGGGTCGGTCGTGAACGGGCGGAGGAACTTTTCCTTCTGCTCTGCGGTCGCGCCGATGACGAGGGGAAGAAGCGCGAGGTCGTTGGCGATCATCGAGGTCGCCATGCCGGCGCAGCCCCACGCCAGCTCTTCGCAGATCAGCGCCTGGGCGACGTGCGGCAACTCCATGCCGCCGACCGCTTCAGGGAGCGTCATGTTCATGAACCCGAGCTCGGCCGACTGAGTGATGATGTCGCGCGGCATCTCACCTTTTTCGTCGTAGTGGGCCGCCTTCGGGCGCATCACCTCACGAGCGAATTTACGGGCGGCTTGCTGCAGGGCTTTTTCGTCGTCGGAGAGGCCGAAGTTCATGCCCGCGCGTCTAACGCCTGGCGTCGCGCGCTTCAAACATTGACCGCGACGAGAACCGTGAAAATACTCCCCCGTCTCTTTTCCCCGAAAAAAAGGAAGGGCGTTTCGAATGCGTCATCTCAAACTCGCCATCGCGATGGGCGCGCTTGCGCTCGTGGCGTGTGGGCCGAAGAAGGTCGACCCCACGCTGGCCATCGTTCCCACTCCACGTACGATCAATGGAGAGGGTGCGATCGCGAAGCTCCGCGTCGTCGCAACCGACGACATCGGCGCTGCCGGCAGTGGCACGGTGCACATCACGTCGGCAGCGGGTTCACTGGTCGACGGCACCGACGTCACGCTCGCCGATGGCGTTCGCACGTGAAGTCGGTCGTGCCTTCGCCATCGGCGAGCGTG
>JBEHYH010000610.1:0-3437 GCA_048498275.1 Myxococcota bacterium
TTCGCTTCGTCTTTGAAACGGCCGACGAAGGCGCGATTGGCGATGAGGTTGGGCAGCACCTTCTTGACGACCACCGCGCGCGGCGTGGCGCCACCTTCGCGCGCGAGAAACACCTCGCCCATGCCGCCGGCCCCGATGCGTCGAATGAGCTGGTAACGCCCGAACGGAATCGGAGCTTCAGGCGTGGGCTCCTGCAACATGAGGTTCGCACTCTGCGTGCGGCGAGACGGCGGAGCAAGCGGCGTCGAACCGCGCTGCTGCTCCAGGCTGTCCGGCTCAGAAGGCATCAGGAAGGTAGGCCATTGTCGCAGCAACGCGAGGCGAGTTGCCAGTATCGGGCGAATGACCGATGCGCGTTCTCACGTTTCCGAGACCTGAGCGGTCTTCACCTCCGAACCGGCTGCGTGGGACCGGCACACCAGGAGTGATCATCATGCGTCTCATCGTCTTGTCGTCCGCGCTCGTCGCCGGTCTCGCCCTCGCCGCTGATCCACCGCAGCATCGCGGCCCTCCGCAGGAAGCGCTGACCGCGTGCAGCGGCCTCAATGAAGGCTCGGCGTGCGGCTTCACGTTCAACGGCAAGAACCTCACCGGCCAATGCCGGAAGGGCCCGAACGGAGAAGCCGCGGCATGTTTCCCCGAGGGCGGCCGGCATCACGGGCCTCCGCCTGAAGCGATTGAAGCGTGCAGCGGCAAGAGCGAAGGCACCGCATGCGCGGTCAGCTTCGACGGCAAGAGCGTGAACGGCACGTGCTCGAAGGGCCCGCACGGCGGAGAGACCGTCGCGTGCAAACCCGAAGGCGGGCCCCCGGGCGGTCATCGCGGGCCGCCTCCTGAGGCGTCGGCGGCGTGCAGCGGCAAAGCTGCCGGCGCCACGTGCAGCTTCACGCATCACGACCGCACGCTCGAAGGCACCTGCAACACCGGCCCGAACGGCGACGCGCTCGCCTGCATGCCTCAGCGCCCGAATTGAATTCAGCCCACGCGTCGTCGTGACGCTCATGGGGTGCGCCCGGGGGCTCTCCCACCACCACCGGGCGCATGGAACGGCTGCATGCGAAAGCGTGCGGCCGTTCACTTTTTTCCCGCGCGTTCTCACGGCCATCGGGGCTCGCCGGTCCTCCCCGCGCAACGCGTGGGAAGAAAGCAAAGAAGGAGATGCAGTCTTCGAAGTTGGTTTTGTTCTGCGCCGCGGTGACGTTCGCGGCGTGTGGTGACTCCGGCGGTGATTCAACGACGGGTGGCGGTTCAGGCAACCTGCTCACCGGAGGCGGCAGTGGAAGTGTCGTGACCGGCGGTGGCTCAGGCTCGGCGACTGGCGGCGGTTCAGCGACTGGCGGCGGAAGCGGCTCAACGACAGGTACCGGCGGAGGCTCCGCAGCGGCAGGAGGCGGAACCGCATCGACTGGCACCGGTGGCGGCACCGCGACGACGGGCACAGGTGGAGGCACGGGAACCTGCCGCGAACTCACCGCGTGGGGCGCGGCCGACGTGCTCGCCGCGGGGTACAGCGACGAATACGCGAGCGACGGCTGGTACTACGACTGGGTGCAGGCCGGGTACGCGACGGTCACCGGCACCAGCGGCAACGGCGACTACCTCGAGTACTCGTACTTCGCCGACTCGATGTCTCCGGCGATTCCCACTTCGGGCACGGTCGTCGGCCCGTACGCGAGCTGCGACCACTGCGCGTTCGTGTACGAAGACTGCGGCGAGTCTGACTGCACGAAGACGTACATGGGCAGTTCAGGCACGGCGACAGTGAGCGCGTTCACCGCGTCTGACGCCGGCACGTTCTCGGTGACGCTCGGCGACGTGACCTTCGTCGAGTGGGACACGGGCAGCGACACGGCCGTCAGCGGCGGAGCGTGTCTGCACCTCGCGTCGCAGTCGCTCACCGGCACCTGGTGACGGCGCACGCTCAGTCCGGCCAGCGCCCGATGGAGCCGAGATCGAAGACCTGCGTGAAGCCCGCGCGCTTCAGGAGCCGCGCGGCCGACGAAGAGCGCACGCCGCTCGCGCAGTACACGACCACCGGCTTCTCCTTGTCGCCCAGCTCCCGGAGCCGGCCGCCGAGCTCGCTCAGCGGGACATTGACCGAGCCTTGAAGATGCCGCGCAACGTGCTCACCGGGCGTGCGCACGTCGACCAGGCGGGCGCCGGCGGAGACCAACTCCTTCGCTTTCTGCGGCGCCACCTTGCCCCACACCATCGACTTGAGCTGCCACGCGATGAAGAGCCCGATGGCGACGGTGATGAGGTCACTCGAATCGAAGTTCATGACTTCGGCACCTGCGCGGGCTTCGGGGGGCTCGCGGCTTCAGCGCAATGACAGCGCTGCGCTTCGGGCACGCCGCGCAGCGCCGCTTCGATGTGGGCTCCGCAGCCGGCCCACGTGGCTTTTCCACACTTGAGACACACGGTTCTGACGCACATGCCGGGTGAGAGCCGCCGCGCCTGAAAACGGTTCATGCCCGCCGCCGGCTGGACACGCCGGGGCGCTGCGTTACCCAGAAGGCATGTTCCGCTGCGCTTCGTGTGGTGCCTTCAATCGCGTCTCGCCTCAACCCACCGGCACTCCGGTGTGCGGCCGATGCAAGAAGGATCTCGACGTGAGCGGCGCGCCACAGAACGTCGACGCCGAGGGTTTCACGCGCGCCGTGCAGGGTGCGCCGGTGCCGGTGGTGGTCGACTTCTGGGCGCCGTGGTGCGGCCCCTGCCGCATGGCCGCGCCGATTCTCGAGCAGGTAGGCCGGCAACTCGCGGGCCGGGCGGTCGTGCTGAAGGTGAACACCGATGAGCACCCGCAGCCGTCGGCGTCGCTGGGCATCCGCGGCATCCCCACGTTCATCGTGTTTCGTGACGGCAGGGAGTTCGCGCGGCAGAGCGGCGTGCTCCCCGCGCCGCAGATGGAGCAGTGGGTCACGCGCGCGCTGAGCTGAACCGCCGGCGCAACGAGAGCAACGTCAGCACGCCGAGGAGCCCCGGCGCGGTTGCGCAACTGCTCGCCTGTTTCGACGTCGAGAGGGTCGACACGTTGCCCGCGAGGTCGACCACCTGAAGCGAAACCGGAAAGCTGCCCTCCGGTGGCGTGAAGTTGGTGCGGCACATCGACACCGAGAGCTCCGGGTCGTTCGCGCGCACCACGCCGGCCGCATCGGCGAGCTCATCGGAGTTCGAGGTCTGCGCGAACACCAACAACTGCTCGCGCGGCGTCTGCGCGTCATCACCGCCGGTGAATTGCAGCGCCCAGCCCCTGAAGATGCCGCAGGTGCCCGCGCCCTCGGTGCCCGACTCGCGGTACTTCACGCTCTGAAACTGAACCGCGCCCGGCGCTTCGTGGTCTTCGCCTTCACCCGTCGTGAAGTTCACCACCACGTCGTCGGCGGTCATGGACTTGGAATGATGGCAACCCCTGAAGGCGCAGGCAACAGCAG
>JBEHYH010000611.1:0-3390 GCA_048498275.1 Myxococcota bacterium
AGCTGCCGTAGCAACTGGCGACGTTGCGCGAGATGCTCGAGAAGGGCATCGAGCGCGCCGACCACGCCGAGAAGAAGATGGAGCAGCTCGTCGGCCGGTACGCCGAAGCCGACGCCGAGCGCCGCGACCTCACCAACGCGGTCGTCGAGGTGGAGCAGCAGTTCCGCGAAGCGTCGAACCGGCTCGAAGAAGAGCGCCGCGCGCGTCAGCAGCTCGCTGAAGAGCTCATCGGCGTGAAGGAAGCGCTGAGCCACTCGCAAGACCGGCTCGCGGAGCTCGCGGCGAAGTTGACCGCCGCCAAGGAGCAATACGACGCGTCACAGGCGCAGGCCGCGAAGTTCGCCAGTGAAGCGTCGCAGCACTCGCTGGAGATCGACCGGCTCAAGAGCGAGCTCGAGAACAGCGCCGCCGGCAGCGAGAGCGAGAAGCAGCGCGTCGGTGAACTGGAGCTCAAGCTCTCCGCCGTCGAGAGCGAACAGGAATGGGCGAAGTCGTCGCTCGATCAAGCGCAGGCCCGCGTTAGTGAACTGGAGCAGGAGCTCGGCTCGCTCCGCGGTGAGAAGGAAGCGCTCGAAGGCGAGCTCACCCACGGCCAGCAGGCGTCGAGCACGTTGGAGAGTGCGCTTGGTGAGCTGCGCGGAGAAAAAGAAGCGCTCGAAGGTGAGCTCGGGCTGCGTCAACAGGCGTACGCAGACCTCGAGCGTCAACTGCTGACGCTTCGCAACGAGAAGCTCGCGATGGCCAAGGAGCTGTCGGCGCAGCAGGACGCGCTGAGCAACGCCGAGAACCAGCTCGGCATGTTGCGCGGTGAGAAGGAGGCGCTCGAGGCGGCGCTGTCGGAGCGTTCGTCGGAGCTCGAAGGCGCGCAGCAGGAGACCGAAGCGCGCGCGCGTTCACTCGAAGCGCAGGTTCGTGAGACGCAGTCGGTCGCGCGTACGCAGTTGGGTCAGTTGCAGACCGAGCTCACGCAGCTGCGCACCGACCTCGAGGCCGCGCACGCGCACGAAGCGCAGCAGCGCGCCGAGCTCGCGCAGCTCAAGAACGAGCATTCGCAGTTGCAGCTCTCGCATCAGCGCTCGAGCGCCGAGATGCAGCGGCTCAAGAGCGAGGTCGAGCTCGCCGAGCAGAAGGCGTCGATGGCGCAGGCGGAGATCGCCGAGCTCCAGGGCACGCTCGACGCGGTGCAGTCGCAGCAGACCGGCTCAGCGGCGGAGACCGATGGCCTCCGCACGCAGGTCGCGCAGGCGCAGGCGCGCGCGACGGCGGCGGACGCGAAGGTCAAGGAGCTCACCGATCGCGCGAAGGCCGCGGAGACGAAGGCCGTTCAGCAGGAAGCGCGCGCGGTGCAGGCCGAGGCGCGCGCGAACGCGTTCACCGCGAAGGGCGCGATCGCGAGCGCTGACGCCAAGAAGATGGCCGACCTCGAGGTGAAGCTGCGGCAGCTCCAGGGCATCGAGCAGGAATACCGTTCGATGCAGGCCACCGAGATCGAGTTGAAGCAGAAGGTCGCCGAGCTCGAATCGAGACCCGCGCCGACCGCTGAACTCGACAAGCTCAAGGCCGAAGTCGCGATGCTCAAGAAGAGCGCGGTCGAACTCGAGAAGGTCAAGGCCGAGCTCGCCGCGGCGAAGAAGGCTCCGGCGCCGGCTGTTGCGGGTGGTGCGTCGAGCGAAGAGCTCGAGAAGTTGAAGGCCGACAACGCGGCGATGAAGAAGAAGCTCGCCGCCGCCGAGACCGCGATGGAGGCCGCCGCGTCACTCAAGGCCAAGGTCGCGAAGCTCGAAGCGCAGCTCAAGGCTCCGCCGAAGAAGTAGTCAGGAACGCGCGCGCCGGGGCGTCCGTATCCGGCCATGTGCTTCTCATCGTCCTCGTCATCAGCGTCATCATCGGGTTCGCCCGAGGTGGCCGCATGACTTGAGGAAGAGCGAAGCTCGCAGGCACGAACGCCCCCTCGAAGCCATGTGCCTCGAGGGGGCGTTTTGTTTTCCGACTCACCACAGGGGCCGTCCATCCCCGTCAGCGCTCGAGAGAGCAAAGGAGGAAGTATGGGCACGCAGCACCTCAATGTTGGAACCATCGGTCACGTCGACCATGGCAAGACCACGCTCACCGCCGCGTTGACGCACGTCGCGGCCGCGAAGTTCGGCGGCAGGGCGCTCGACTTCGCGCAGATCGACCGCGGCGCCGAAGAGCGCGCTCGCGGCATCACCATCACCATCAAGCACGTGCAGTACCGCACGAAGAACCGCACGTACGCGCACATCGATTGCCCGGGCCACGCCGACTACGTGAAGAACATGATCGTCGGCGCCAGCCAGATGGACGGCGCGATTCTGCTCGTCGATGGCTCGGCCGGCCCGCAGCCGCAGACGCGTGAGCACGTGCTGCTCGCCCGTCAGGTCGGCGTGAAGCACCTGGTGGTGTTCATCAACAAGTGTGACGTCGCCGACGCCGAGCTCCTCGAGTTGGTGGAGCTCGAGACACGCGAGTTGCTCGAGAGTCACGGCTTCCACGACGCGGTCTTCGTTCGCGGCTCGGCGCTGCGTGCGTTGAACGCGATGCGTGAGGGCCGTGGGCTGGGTGACGACACGCGCGGCATCGAGGCGTTGCTCGACGCGCTCGACACGCACGTGCCGATGCCGGGCCGCGATTTGAACGCGCCGTTCCTGATGCCGGTGGAAGATGTCTTCACCATCGACGGGCGCGGCACGGTGGTGACGGGCCGGGTGCAGCGTGGCGTGCTGAAGCTCGGTGAGGCGGTGGAGTTGATCGGCGCGATGCAGGGCGCTCCTGCGGGCACGGTCGTCACCGGCATCGAGGCGTTTCACGAGCAGCGGAGTGAGGCGATGGCGGGCGACAACGTGGGGCTGCTGCTCCGCGGTGTCTCTCGCGAGATGGTCGAGCGCGGTGTGCTGGTTGCCGTGCCCGGCAGCATCAGGCCTCACCGGGGCGGTCAGGCGGAGCTCTTCACCCTGAGCGCCGCTGAAGGTGGCCGTCACACGCCGTTCGGCACGGGCTACATGCCGCAGTTCTACTTCGGCGCCACTGACGTCACCGGCACGCTGGAGCTCGCCGAGGGCGTGGTGACGCCGGGTGAGCGCGCGGTGGTGGGCTTCACGCTGCAGCGCGCGGTCGGTATCGAAGCCGGTATGCGCTTCGCGCTGCGTGAAGGTGGCCGCACCATCGGCGCGGGCATCATCACGGCGGTGAGTTGAGCTGAGGGCGGGGCGCGTGACGGCGCTCCGCCCTCTATTTTTTGCCGGCGCGAACGGTGTAGCGGAAGCCGTGCTTCGCGCAGTCGTCGAGGCGCTCGTCGACCCACGGTTTCGAGACGAGATACGTGCTGCCGTTGATGTCGGCTTCCGTCGGCACCATGTCGGTGTCGAGCGA
>JBEHYH010000612.1:0-3380 GCA_048498275.1 Myxococcota bacterium
CCGCGGTGCCGTCGACGGCTGAATCGATCGAGACGCTGGTGCTCGCGCTCGTCATCTTCCCCTTCGTGTTCCGCTGGTCGAACCTCTACACGACCAACCGCGGCCGCTCGCACATCGAGGAGGTCTTCGAGATCTTCAAGAGCACGGTGCTGGCGACGCTGCTGCTCGTCGGCGTCTCGTACTTCATTCGCGAGCGCTACAGCCGCCTCACCATCGGCCTCTTCGCGGGCTACGCGTTCCTCTCGCTCTCGGTGGTGCGCGTCTCGTTCCGAATGGTCTTCAACGAGCTGCGCCGCCGGGGCGTGAACGTGAAGACGATTCTGGTGGTCGGCGCCGGCGCGCTCGGTGAACGCGTGGTCGAGACCATCGAGCACCACCGCGAGCTCGGGTTCAAGGTCGTCGGCCTGCTGACGCGCAAAGAAGAGAAGATCGGCGGCAGCGTTCTCGGTGCGCCCATCGTCGGGCACTTCCGGGAGCTCTCGAGGCAGTTGGAGAAGCAGCCGGTCGACCAGGTCATCCTCGCGCTCCCGTTGGACGAGCAGGCCAGCATGCGCGACCTGATGGAGGTACTCGCGCAGCACACCGTCGACGTGAAGGTCGTGCCCGATCTCTTCAACTACATCACGCTGCGCGGCGGCCTCGAGGAGTTCGGCGGCCTGCCGATCATCAGCCTCCAGGGCGCGCCGCTCGAAGGGTGGAACCGCATCTTGAAGCGCGCGTTCGACATTCTGCTGTCGGCGCTCGCGCTGTTGATGCTCTCGCCGGTGCTGCTGCTGCTGGCGGTGCTGGTGAAGCTCACCAGCCGCGGCCCGATCTTCTTCGCGCAGGAGCGCATGGGCATCGATGGCGAGCTGTTCCACATGTACAAGTTCCGCACGATGAAGACCGCCGCGGAGCGCGCCGGCGCGAAGTTCGCCACCGCCGACGACCCACGTCGCACGGTGCTGGGCGCGCTGCTCCGCAAGACGTCGCTCGATGAACTGCCTCAATTCTGGAACGTGCTCGTCGGCGACATGAGCCTCGTCGGCCCGCGCCCGGAGCGCCCGGTGTTCATCCAGGAGTTCAAGAAGCAGATCCCCCGGTATCACCTGCGGCACATGGTGAAGTCGGGCATCACCGGCTGGGCGCAGGTCAACGGGCTGCGCGGCAACACCAGCATCAAGGACCGCATCGACTTCGACCTCTATTACATCGAGAACTGGTCGCTGCTGTTCGACCTGAAGATCCTGCTGCGCACCGCGTTTGGCGGGTTCCTCTCGAAGAACGCGTACTGACCATGCTCACCGTGACGTTGATCGCATTGCTCGCCGCTTCACCGAAACCGTCCGACGGCGTGCGCGCGGCGTTCATCAACGGTGACCTCCCGCAGGCGCAGCGCGCGGCCGGCCTGTGCCTGAAGAAGGAGCCGAAGGTCTGCAAGGAGCTCTCGCGGTACCTCGCCGAGTACACGTACCTCTATTCGCACGTCGATTCGTTCAAGCCCGAAGACGCGCACACCTTCCTCGAGCTCGACAGGAAGTTGAGCCCGAAGCAGCGCGGGCGGCTCACCGTTCACGTCATCGATCGCTACGTCGACAAGCCGTTCGCGACCGCGGAGTCGCTCTCGCATGGCAACGAGAAGCTCGCGCTGGAGGTCGTCGAGAAGGTGCTGATCGTCGACCCGAAGCACGTCGACGCGTTGGCGCTGAAGAAAGCGCTGCTCGACAAACTCGACGCCGGTACGCGCTAAATTCACGCCCATGGCGAAGGTGCGGAGGTTGGGCAGGCGTGTGGTCGCGGGCGGTGCGTTGCTCAGCGACGAGCCGGAGTGGCGGACGGTTCAGATCCGCATGATCGGTTCGGCGTCGTTCTTCGTGCTGTGTTTCGCGCTTCTCGCTCACGGGAAGATGGAGCGGCTGTGGGGCGAGACCATCGTGCACCTCGCCGACGCCGTGATCGCGGCGGTGATCATCGCGCTTGTCATTCGCCGTGTGCGCGCCAGGCGCGTCGCGGAGGCCGAGCCGCTCGACGAAGAGCTCGAGCTGCCGGTGTCGATGGTCGAAGAGCAGCTCGCGAGCGGCGCCCTGACGCCGCGCGATCTGGTGTTCGAGCGCGGCGTCTGGGTGACCATCGGTGACTCGCAGCAGTTCTCGTTCGCCGCCGAAGCGCCGCTCGCGCGCGAACGTTCACGTGCGCAGCGGGTGCTCGCCGTTCAAATCGTCGCCGGTCTGGTGATCGCGTTGAGCGTGGCGATGTTCTTCTTCAACCTCGGCGACATCGTGGAATGGCTGACCCACTGACGGTCTACGGAGCGCGCACGCAGTCGTAGGTCAGGTCGATCTCGGGCCCGAGGTCGACCACCTCGAAGTTCGTCACCCCGATGGAATTGAAGATCTGCGGCGTGATGCCGAGCTGACTCCACTTCGCGGTGCTGGTGCGATCGTCGGCGAAGGTCAGCGCGATGTTGCCGCCATCAGACAGGATCATCCCGTACTTCTTGAGCGCGGCGAGGAGCACCTTCGCGTTCGCGTTGTACGAGTCGACGTTGAAGCCCGGCTTCAGCCGGAGCCGCACGCCGTAGGGCGGGGCGTTGGCTTTGGTGCTGTCAGGGCTGCCCGCGTGCGTGGCTGGGTGCACGTACACACCGGCCTTCATCTTCTCGTTCGGCAGAATGAAGCGCAGCGCGTGCGGCACCTCACCGGCGGCCACTTCATCGGCGGTCGGGAGCAACGCGGCGATCGGCAGACCCGCGGCGTCGGCCGACGTGCACTGCTCTCCGCGCAGCACGTCGGTGTACTGCTTCGTCAGATCCCAGATGAAGGCGCCGCGAGCGCGTAGCGCGGTGCCATCTTCGGTCGCGTTGTAGAGCTCGTAGAGCTTCTTCTCCGCGGTCTCGACCACCAGCAGGTGGCAATCGTCGTCGTGGTAGTCGCAAGTGAAGTCGTCGCTGCCCTCGATGTTGCCGTTGGTGGGCACCGGCATCTGCATCGGCACCGGTTCGCAGTCGGGCCCGTCGTAGCAATAGGTGGCGTCGGTGATGCTGGTGATGGTGCGGCGCGGGGTACTGCCGTTCGCGAAGAAGAGCGGTATCGAGAAGTCGATCTGCAGCTTGTTGCCGTTGCCCCAGCCGCCGGCCGAGGCGTTCCAGTCGTACTTCTCCGGCAACACCGTGCAGATCTGCCCGGTCGGCGCGCTCACCGGCGCCTCGTACCGCTTCCGCGCGCGGCCGTTCGACCTGGTCAGCACTCCCACGGCGTGCGAGCACTGCGCGTCCGGCTGCGGTCTGCGCACCGACCACCGGCGCGGCAGAGTGCTGCGCCGGCTGGCCGGTGACGCGCCGGAGGTCAACGAGGAGTGGAACTGCGACAAGGGCCGGTGGGCGTTCCGGTACGTCACGGCGC
>JBEHYH010000613.1:0-3374 GCA_048498275.1 Myxococcota bacterium
GCTCGGCTTTCACCAGCAACGCACCGAGCGCCGCTTCAGTCAGCATCAACACCAGCGACAGAATCGCGAACCGTCGCGCGAGCTTCAGCGGCTGCCGCAGCGACATCACGAACACCGCGATCACCAGCAGCAACGCGATGCCGCTCGTCGCGCGATGCGTGTACTCGATGAGCGTCTGCACGCTCGGCTCGCGGGGAATCAGGTCGCCATTGCAGACCGGCCAGTGCGCGCCGCACCCAGCCCCGCTCCCCGACGCGCGCACGTACGCGCCCCAGAGAATCACGAAGAGCGACCACGCCAGCGAGACGATCGCGGTGCGACGGAACCACATGGCTTACTTCACGAGCCGCAGGTGACCACGCTTCGGAGGCGTCGGTTCTTGCGGCGGCTCCTCGTGCGGCTCGGAGGCGACGACTTCACGCAGCACCGCGCGCGGAGTGGTCTCCCCTTCAGGCGGCGCTTCCGGCGGGAGCTTCGCCTTCTCCGTCGCGGCCTGAACCAGCTCCAGCGGCATGTCGTCGGGGAACATCCACAACTCCTCCGTCGTCAGCGCGGCGACGGCGTAGATCGCGCTCCAGGGGATACCGACGGTGAACCGCGAGCCGCCGAACGACAGCGTCTGCCGCACGCCCCACTCGTTGATCGACAGGTCGGGCGGGTCGAAGCGGTACGAGTGATTGAGGCGCAGGTGAAAGTCGCCCTTGAACTGGTCGGGCACGATGACGCCGGGCCGGCGCGCATCGAGGTGGAGCTGCGCCATGCCGCTCTCGAGCGCGGTCAACAGCCGGGTCTTCTTTTCGTTGTCGCGCTTGTCGCTCACTGGATTCACCGTCTGCGCATCGCGCGGTCCATCTCGCGCTTCGCTTCCCTGTCTTTAATCGTGTCGCGCCGGTCGAGCCCGGTCTTGCCCTTGCCCAGCCCCAGTTTCACCTTGGCGCGGCCTTCCTTGAAATAGAGCTCGAGTGGAATGATCGAATAGCCGCGCTCTTTCACCTTCGCCGCCCAGCGTTCCAATTCGGCGCGGTGCACGAGCAGCTTGCGTACACGAATGGGCAGGTGCCCGAACTCGCTCGCGGGCTTGTAGGCGCCGATGTGCACGTTGTGGAGGAACAGCTCGTTCTTGTTGGGTAACGCGTAGCTGTCGGCGAGCGAGGCTTCGCCGTTGCGCAGCGCCTTCACCTCGGAGCCCATCAACGCGATGCCGGCCTCCAACGTGTCGTCGATCGCGTAGTCGAAACGCGCGCGGCGGTTCTCGCAGATCAGCTTCGTGCCGGTCTCTCGCTTCGGCGCCATGGGCGCGGCTCCTCTACACGCTCGGAAGGAGAATCGGCACGTTATCGATCAGCCGGGTGTTGCCCATGAAGGCCGCAACCAATGCGCGGGCAGGCACGCCGGGCGCAAGATTTTCGAGCGGCCTGAGCGTCGTCGCGTCGACGAACGCCACGTAGTCCTCACGGAAGTTGGACCGCTCCAGCTCCGCGCGCACCAGCTTCTGCAACACCGCCACGGTCGCCTCGCCGTGCTGCGCCGCCTTCTGCGCTGCGAACAGCCCGCGAGAAATACCGAGCGCGCGCTGCCGCTCATCGACATTCAGGTACGCGTTGCGCGAGCTCATCGCGAGCCCGTCGGCTTCACGAATCGTCGGCTGGCCGATGATCTCCACGCCGAGCTCGAGATCCCGATTCAGCGCCGAGATGACCTGGAGCTGCTGGTAGTCCTTCTCGCCGAACAGCGCGACGTCGGGCCGGAACAACGCGAGCAGCTTGGTCACCACGGTCGCCACGCCGCGAAAGTGCCCGGGCCGCGACGAGCCATCGAGCCCCTGCGAGACCTCTTCGACGTTCACGTACGTCTGATACCCGGGCGGGTACACGGTCGAAGGCTCCGGCATGTACACGCCGAACGCGCCGGCGCTGCCGCACTTGCGCAGATCGCCTTCGGCGTCACGCGGGTAGCGCGAGAGATCTTCCTTCGGCCCGAACTGCGTCGGGTTGACGAAGATCGTCAGGATCACGATGTCGGCGCGCGCACGCGCGGTGCGCAGCAGCTGGATGTGACCCTCGTGGAGCGCGCCCATCGTCGGGACCACCGCGATGCGGCGGCCGTCGCGGCGCAGGTCCTCGGCCTTCGCGCGCATCGCGGCCGGATCGCGAAAGATCTCGAATGGCAGCTCCACAGAGGGAGGCTACTTCATCGCGCGCCGTCTTTGATCGGTACGACGAAGGTCTCGGCGTCGGTGGCCTCGATGACCGCGTCGGTCGTGATCACCCAGCTCGTGCGCGTGTACGCGATCGCATCGCCGTTCACCTTCGACCACCACGCGATGTACTCGACGCTGCCGTCGGGGAGCGTGTCGACGACGGGCGGCGTGAACACGTGGGTGCCGAAGCTCGCCGGCGCGTCCGTGATGCCGACGCGGTCGTACATCGCCCAGACGAAGCCCGGCACGAGCTCCTCGCGCAGCTGCGGCGTCATCGTCGCCCAGCCGAGCGCGTCGAGGACCCCGCGGTCGTCCTTCGGCGTGAACAGGCAGCAGTTCGCGAGCACGCGGTCGAACGCGCACGATGCGCCGCCTGGTCCGGACTTCGTCCCGAGCTTGACGAGGCGGTTGTCGAGGCGCCGCTCGACGCAGCCGTTCGCGGGCTGGGGCGGCTCGCGGATCGCGTTCAGCGCGTAGTCGATGCTGGCGGCGGAGGTGACGTCGCATGGCTGCGCGCACTTCGCCTTGATCCGCTGCGGCGCATTGCTCGAGCGCTTGCACGCGACGAGCAGCACCGCGATGACGAGGAACCGCACGCGCACACTCTACGATAGGCTGCGCCGATGTTCGACCACCTCTCGATCGGCGTCACCGAACTAGCGCGCTCGGGCGCGTTCTACGACGCCGCGCTCGGTCCGCTCGGCCACGTCCGTATCGTGTCGAACGAGAAGTGCATCTGCTACGGGCCGAAGGGCTTCAGCGGCGGCGAGCCGCCGTTCGCGATCCTGCCGATCAAGACCGTGTTCGCGCCGCCGGTGCGGTTCCACCTCGCGTTCAGCGCGAAGTCCCGCGAGGAGGTCGCCGCGTTCCACGCCGGCCGCGATGGCGCCGGCGGCGTCGACGAGGGCGGGCCCGGCATCCGCTACGGCGAGGACTCGGGCTACTACGCAGCGTTCGCGTTCGATCCCGACGGGCACCGCGTCGAGGCGGTGCTGCACGAGCTCACCGGGCCGAAATCGGCGTGGTGAATGTCGCGAGCTCGCGGGTCGTCAGCTTCCCGTCGGGCGCGATGGTGATCGCGACCTGCCGGAGCTCCCGCTGCGTCACCGGCTGCATGCCGCCGTAGTGCGTCGTCTCCTGCCGGGCGGTGAGCTCGACGCCGCCGTCGGGCTGG
>JBEHYH010000614.1:0-3369 GCA_048498275.1 Myxococcota bacterium
TGCTGACGCGATTTCGTGTGCTGACCGTTCTTGCCGGTGAAGCGCACGGTTACGCGAGGTTCGACGAGCTCGAACACGCGCGCGAAGGCCTCGAGGCCCGAGAGCACCATCTCCTCCTTCGCGAGCAGCACCGCGGTGCCCTTCGCGTTGGGGTGCACGACCGCGCTGGTGGTGACGTCACCCGCGCTGCCGAGATCTTCGTCGAGCGACAGCTTGATGAGCCGATCGAGGTATGAGTCCATGGGTCACGCTTTCGCATGAACCCGGGCGGCTCGCCACGCTGACGCTCGGGGCAAGCTGGCGGGTTCGCGAGGCTGCTGAACCAACGCGCGCACGGAGAAGCGCAGGGCCGCGAACCAGAAGCCCGGTGCGCCGTTTCAAAAGCACGTCGCGCCTTCGCGAATACAGGCTCCCCCGAGCCAAAAGCGCGTCGCGCCTTCGCAGATGCAGGCGCCCCCGAGCCAGAAGCGCGGTGCGCCTTCGCAGATGCAGGCTCCCCCGAGCCAGAAGCGCGGTGCGCCTCTACAAAAGCGCGGTGTACCGGCCGTAAGTGGCTGGTTTTCGGCCCTCACTCCAGCCCTCTCCAGAGAGAGAGGGGGAGCGGCTGTGTTTTTCAGCGTTTCTTCTTCGCTGCGGGCTTCTTCGCGGCCGGCTTCTTCTTCACCGGGGCATTCTTCGCGACGGCTTTCTTCGCGGGAGCCGCCGCCTTCTTCTTCGCAGGTGCGGGCTTCTTCGCGACGACCTTCTTTGCGGGCGCGGCTTTCTTCTTCGCCACCGGCTTCTTCGTCTCGCCGACCTTCGCGGCGTTGAACTCGCGAACCGCGTCGTCGACGAGGCCCATGCTCATGTACGCGACGCCGAGATCCTTGTGGTCCTGCGACGAGAGCCCTTCCTTCGTGCCCTCGCGCAGCTTGTCGAGCGCTTCCTTCACCTGATTGTCGGTCTCGGCGACCTTCACGCCCTTGAGCGCGTCCTTGAGCTCTTCGCCGAGGTTCACGGCGCCCTCGTTCGCGGGCGGCGCGATGTGCACCTCCGGTGAGGCGATGCGCATGATGTTCTCGTTGAGCTTCACGATGCGCGCCTTGAGTTCCTCCACGCGCGCGCGATCTTTGGCGACCACTTCTGGAGGCGCCTTCGCCACGAAGTTCGCGTTGTTCAGGCGCCCTTCCATTCCGGAGATCTCCTTCTGCGCCTTCTCGATCTCCTTCTTCAGCCGCTCGCGTTCTTCGGCGAGATCGACGAGGCCGGCGAGGGGAACGTAGATCTCCATATCGCCACGAATTTCAGCGGCGGCCTGCGCAGGCTTCGACGACTTCACGTCGCTCACGTGCAGCTCCGCAAGCCGGCACAACGGCATCACGTAGTCACGCCAGCGGGTCAGCATTTCACGCGTGTGGGCGCTCGAAGACTGCACGTACACGTCGAGCTTCGTGGCGGGTGACAGCTCCGATTCGCCGCGGATGGTGCGGATGCCTTCGATCGCTTCGATCACCGGCCGCATGTCGTTCTCCGCGGCGGCATCGGCGAGGCGCCGGTCCTCCGTCGGGTACGCGGCGATCATGATCGACTCGGTCGGGCGAGCCATCGGCAACTTCTGCCAGAGCTCCTCGGTGATGAAGGGCATCAACGGGTGGAGCAGACGCAGAATCTGGTCGAGGCAGTACACGAGCGTGGCCTGCGTCGATTCCTTCGCGTTCTGATCGTCGCCGCGCAGCGGGCCCTTCGAGAGTTCGATGTACCAGTCACAGAATTCGCGCCACGCGAACTGGTAGATGACCGACGCCGCTTCGCCGAAGTTGTACGCAGCGAGCGCCGCCTGCACGCCGGCGATCGCCACGTTGAGGCGAGCGAGAATCCAGCGATCTGCGAGCGAGAGCGCGCGCTCCTTGATGAACACCTTCGGGTCGGCCTTGAAGTCGCCCATGTTCATCAGCGCGAAGCGTTCGGCGTTCCAGAGCTTGGTGCAGAACGTCTTGTAGCCCTCGATGCGCTCGATGCTCAGCTTGATGTCGCGGCCCTGCTGCGTGAGCGACGCGAGCGTGAAGCGCAGCGCATCGGCACCCATCGGAGGCAGCCCCTGCGGGTACTTGTTGCGGATCGACGGGGGCAGCTTCGTGCATTCCTGACCGTTCACGATGTCGAGCGGGTCGATGACGTTGCCCTTGGTCTTCGACATCTTCTCGCCCTTCTCGTCGCGCACCATCGCGTGGAGATAGACGGTGCGGAACGGCACTTCGCCCATGAAGTGCAGCCCGAACATCATCATTCTGGCGACCCAGAAGAAGATGATGTCGTGGCCGGTCTCCATGACGGAGTTCGGGTAGAAGGTTTTGAGATCGTTCGTGTTCTCAGGCCAACCGAGCGTCGAGAACGGCCAGAGCCCCGAGCTGAACCAGGTGTCGAGCACGTCGGGGTCCTGCACCCAGTTGCCCTCGGGCTTCTCCTTCGCGACCACGTAGCGCGCGGTCTCGAAATCGACGGTTCCGTCGGCCTTCGCCTCGTACCACGCGGGGATCTGGTGGCCCCACCACAGTTGGCGGCTGATGCACCAGTCGTGGATGTTCCGCATCCACGAGAAGTACGTATTCGTCCACTGCTCCGGCACGAACCTGGTGCGGCCCTGTTCGACGGCGGCGATCGCGGGCTCGGCGAGCGGCGCGATCTTCACGTACCACTGGAGCGACAGGCGCGGCTCCACCGGCACGCCAGAACGCTGGCTCACCGCGAGCGGCAGCTTGTGCGGCTTCTCTTCGACGAGCAGCTCGAGCGCCTTCAAGTCTTCGAGGATCTGCTTGCGCGCGACGAAGCGATCGAGGCCCTGATACCTGCCGCCGTTCTCGTTCACCGTCGCCGTCTCGGTGAAGATGTTGATCTGCGGGAGGTTGTGGCGCTGCCCAGTCGCGTAGTCGTTGTGATCGTGCGCGGGCGTGACCTTCACCACACCGGTGCCGAACTTCGGGTCGACCAGCACGTCGTCGGCGATGATGGGAATGGCGCGATTGATCAGCGGGATGATCACGTTCTTGCCGATGAGGTGCTTGTAGCGCTCGTCTTGCGAATGCACGGCGACGGCGGTGTCACCCAGCATGGTCTCCGGGCGCGTGGTCGCGACCACCAGCTTCTCAGACGAGCCTTCGACCGGGTACGCGATGCTCCACATCGAGCCGTCGGTGTCTTTGTTCTCGACCTCGAGATCGGAGAGCGCGGTGCGCAGCGCGGGGTCCCAGTTGATGAGCTTCTTCGCGCGGTAGATGAGCCCGTCCTTGTGCAGGCGCAGAAACACCTCCTGCACCGCTTCGGAGACGCCCTTGTCCATCGTGAAGCGCTCGCGGCTCCAGTCGAGCGACGCACCGAGCATGCGATGCTGCA
>JBEHYH010000615.1:0-3366 GCA_048498275.1 Myxococcota bacterium
TCACTGCGGCCCGACTTCGGCAACCCCGAGACGTCTTTGTTCCACGGCGTGTCGGTCTCGAAGAGGCCGCCCATCACGTGGGGCGCGTCACCGCCGCCCGTCGCGCCGCTTCCACCGCCCGCCGTCGCCGAACCTCCGCCGGAGACTCCGCTGCCACCGCCGAGACTTCCGTTGCCTCCGCCAGACGCGCCGGAGCCGCCACCAGTACCGCTTCCGCCTCCGCCACACGCACTGCACACCACGAGGGCCACGAGCGCGATTCGCATGGCCCGAACTGTAGACAAAAAAAAGCGGCCCTGGTTTCCCAGAGCCGCTTCCCCCTCCCATTCAGCGTGAAGACAGGGCCGCTCTTCGCGATCGCCCCGTCAACTGAAGGGCTTGAACTTCAGCTGCAGCCCGTGGTCGCACCGCAGTTGTGGCACTTGTAGCAAGCGCCATTGCGCACCGTGATGGTGCCGCACACCGGGCACGGAGGCGCGTCGGCCTGATTCAAGAAGGCCGAGTTGTTCGACTGCACCGGCGCCGGCGCGGACACCGGAGCCGACGGCACCACGGGCAGCGACACCGCGTTCACCTTCCGGGCTTCGGTCTCCATCATGCTTTCCGCCTGGCCTTCCTGCGGCAGGAACTTCAGCGACAGCCAGCGGAAGATGTAGTCGGTGAGCGACTTGGCGATCGGCAGGTCGGGGTTGTTGGTGAACCCGGCCGGCTCGAAGCGCGTGTGGCTGAACTTGTCGGCCAGCACCTTGAGCGGCACGCCGTACTGGAGCGAGAGCGAGATCGCGGTGGCGAACGCGTCCATCAGGCCGGAGACCGTGCTGCCTTCTTTGGCCATGGTGATGAACAGCTCACCGGGCTGCCCATCTTCGTACATGCCGACCGTGAGGTAGCCCTCGTGGCCCGCGATGCTGAACTTGTGCGTCAGCGCGCGGCGCTCGTCAGGCAGGCGCTTGCGATCGATGCGCTGCACGACGACCTGCGGCTGCGCGACGACGGCGGCTTCAACCTTCTTGTCGTCGCTCTTCCGGGTGTTCAGCGGCTGGCTCTTCTTGCAGCCGTCACGGTACACGGCGACGGCCTTCAGGCCCGCGCGCCACGACTCCATGTACGCCATCTCGATGTCTTCGACCGTCGCCTCGTTCGGCAGGTTGACCGTCTTGGAGATCGCACCGGAGAGGAAGGGCTGCGTCGCGCCCATCATCTTGATGTGGCCCATGTAGTGGATGCTGCGGACACCCTTGCTCGGCTTGAACGCGCAGTCGAACACCGGGAGGTGCTCGGGCTTCAGGCCCGGCGCGCCTTCGATGGTGTCGTTCTTGTCGAGGTAGCTGATGATGCTCTCGACCTCGGTGGTCGAGTAGCCCAGCTTGCGGAGCGCCAGCGGGACCGTCTGGTTGACGATCTTGAGCATGCCGCCGCCGACCAGCTTCTTGTACTTGATGAGCGCGATGTCGGGCTCGATGCCCGTGGTGTCGCAGTCCATCATGAAGCCGATGGTGCCCGTCGGAGCGAGAACGGTGACCTGCGAGTTGCGGTAGCCGTGCTCTTCACCGAGCGCGAGCGCCTCGTCCCACACTTCTTTCTGGGCCTTGGCGAGCGGCGCGTCGTCGATGGCCGGCAACTGGTACGCCGCCTTGCGGTGCTTGCGGATGACGCCCAGCATCGGCTCGCGGTTCACCGCGTAGCCAGCGAACGGGCCCATGTCGCCCGCCATCTTCGCCGACATCGCATACGCGCGACCGCCCATGAGCGAGGTGACGGCACCCGCGTACGCGCGGCCGACGTCGGAGTCATACGCCACGCCCTGCGACATCAAGAGCGCGCCGAGGTTGGCGTAACCCAGACCCAGCGGGCGGAAGTCGAACGAGTTCTTCTCGATCTTCGGCGTGGGGTACTTCGAGAAGCCGACGATGATCTCCTGACCCATCAGCGTGATGTCGACCGCGTGCTTGAACGCCTCGACGTCGAACTCGCCGTCGATCGTGCGGAAGTGCATCAGGTTGAGCGACGCCAGGTTGCACGCCGTGTCGTCGAGGAACATGTACTCGGAGCACGGGTTCGAGGCGTTGATGCGCGCGGTGTTCGACGACGTGTGCCACGCGTTGACCGTGGTGTCGTACTGGAGGCCCGGGTCGCCGCACTGCCACGCGGCCTGCGCGATCTCGCGGAACACGTCGCGCGCACGGTAGGTGTCGACGATCGACCCGTCGACCACCGACTTGGTCGAGAACGCGAGGTCTTTCTCGACGGCCTTCATGAACTCGTCGGTGACGCGCACCGAGTTGTTGGAGTTCTGGAAGAAGATCGAACCGTACGCCTCACCCGTGAACGAGGAGTCGTAGCCGGCGTCGATCAGCGCATGCGCCTTCTTCTCTTCGGCCACCTTGCAGCGGATGAACTCGAGGATGTCGGGGTGCTCCGCGTTGAGGATCACCATCTTCGCCGCGCGGCGCGTCTTGCCGCCCGACTTGATGACGCCCGCGAAGGCGTCGAAGCCCTTCATGAACGACACCGGGCCCGACGCCGTGCCGCCGCCCTTGAGCATCTCGCGCGAGGAGCGGATGGGCGAGAGGTTCGAACCCGTGCCCGAGCCGTACTTGAAGAGCATGCCTTCGGTGCGCGCCAGCCCGAGGATCGACTCCATCGAGTCTTCGACCGAGTTGATGAAGCACGCGCTGCACTGCGGGTGCTCTTCGACGCCGACGTTGAACCAGACCGGCGAGTTGAAGGCGACCTTCTGGCGGAGCAGGAGGTGCGTCAGCTCGGCGTGGAACGTGTTCTTCGATTCAGCGTTCGCGAAGTAACCGCCCTGGTCGCCCCAGCGCGTGATGGTGTTGACGACGCGGCCGACGAGCTGACGCACCGACGTCTCGCGCTCGGGCGTGCCCGGCGTGCCGCGGAAGTACTTCGACGCGACGACGTTGGTGGCAAGCATCGACCACGACTTGGGCACTTCGATGTTCTTCTGCTCGAAGACGACCTTGCCGTCTTCACCGGTGATGGAAGCGCTGCGGAGATCCCACGCGATCTCTTCGGCGGGGTCGACGCCGGCGGTGGTGAAGTAACGCTTCACCTCCAACCCTGCGGCTTTCGCCTTGCGGGGGACAGCCCGTGCATCGACAGGAAGCACGGCGGCCTTTGCTGCACCCTTGGTCTTCAGCTCTTTTTCCATCTGCCCCTCGGTAATAACGGCTTGAGTGTTTGACTGCTGGTCTGTGTTCAAAGCGAAAGCTGCTCAGCCCCCGAGGAGACAGCCCTCGGAGGTGCGAAAGTCGCGAAAGGTAGGATGTTGCACCCCGGGAACCCCCTCCGGCACCGGGCCGTGACGGCTTTTGAGGCCGTCGCGGGAGGTCGACTTATGCACCC
>JBEHYH010000616.1:0-3350 GCA_048498275.1 Myxococcota bacterium
GCAGCGACGACGCGCGATTGACGGGTACGGAGAACGTGTTCTCGCGTTTGGCGAGCAACACCAGCGCGCCGAAGATGCCGGTGCCCTGCGACAGCACGCCGATGAGCAGCGGCCAGCCCGCCTGAGAGGAAAAAGGAATCTCGGTGAACCCTCGACGGAAGTCGTTGAACGATTCGCCTCCGATGAGCCCGAGCACGCACAACACGAGAAACGCGGCCGGCGTCGAGACGAGCTGCTCTTCGACGAAGTAACGGCGCGTGACCTCGGCGTCGTCGCTCTTCGCCAGCTTCGACATGAAGCGGAGGCGGATGAAGTAGGCCAGCAGGTACGCGGCGACGTCGGCGATGGCGACCATCGGCAGCGCGAAGCTGTCGTCATTGCCGATCAGCGTGACGAACAGCGAGCTCAAGGTGAGCCCCAGCGCGACCCATGACAGCAGTTGCACCTTGCGGCCAGAGATGAGGTCGATGATCGGCGCGAGCGTGAGCAGACCTCCGCGCAACAGCAGCATCATGAAGACGATGGAGACGCCGCTGATGGTGTACGCGAGCGTGGTGGTGGTCAGAATCGTCGCGCCGCACAGACCCGAGAGCGCGGTCCACTTCGTCGGTCGAGGGAAGCCTGAAGCCGTGCGCGTCGCGCTCTTCCACCAGCCGGTCGCGACGAGAAACACGATGGCGGCAATGACCGACGCGAAAGTCGAGAGCGGCAGAATCGCGTTGCCCGGCACCTTCTCGCCGAGCTTCCCGTCAGACAGCGCTTTCGTCAGCGCCGAGTACGGCGCGTAGGCGGCGAAGTAGCCGAAGGCCCACCACCAGATGCTGATTTCTCGCCGTGGAGCGGAGTTCAAGGAGTCGAGTGTGTCACAACCGCGGGAGGCCGCACGCCCTTCCCTCGGCGGACCTCCAGCGGCGCCGCGAGCACCTCGCGCAACACGCGGCGCTCACGGCGATACGGCAGCGCGTCAAAGACGAGCGCTTCGACGGGCCGCCACAACAACACCCAGCCGGAGATGACGAGGCTCTCGCGCAGCGCATCGCCGAGGAGCCCGGGCCACACCTCATGCACCAGTGCCGCGAGCGACATCAGCGCGGCGATGGCGACGAGCGCGACGGCGAAACCGGTCCACGCGAAGCGCAGCGCGCGCAGGCGTTCGCGATGAAGCCGCTCGAGCTCCCACGCGACGTAGCTGTGCACGGCGTCGCCCACCGCGCTGGGTTCGCATTCATCGTCGAGCCAGAAGACGAGCTTCGCCGAACGGCCGAGGAGCTCGTCCATCGACTCGCGCAGGTAGGCGTAGAGCCCGACATCGAGATCACGATCGCGAAACGGTGACGGGTCGCGCTTGTCGAACAACGTCTCGAACGTCGCCAGCCGCAGGTCGATGCACGGCCTGCCGTCTTCGAGTCGATAGCGCTCAGTCACGGCGTTCAGCGGTTAGCAAAGTCCACACGGCGGTGCGATCGAACGACGCCCATCGCGAAACACTTCGTCGGTGAACGTCGCGTCAATGAGTGCCGACTCCATCAAGGGCGGGCTTCAAAACAGAAGCCCGCCTCACGAAACTCAGACGTTGCTGAGCGACTTCTTCGCGGCTTCGACGACGTGACCGACGGTCAGGCCGTACTGCTCGAACAACACCTTGTCGGGAGCCGACGCGCCGAACTCATCGACGCCCACGCTCTCGCCGGCATCGCCGACCCATTCGCGCCAGCCGAACGTGACGCCTGCTTCGACCGACACGCGCGCCTTCACCGACTTCGGCAACACCGATTCTTTGTACGCCGCGTCCTGCGCGCGGAACTCTTCCATGCACGGCATCGACACGACGCGCGTGGGAATGCCGGCCTTCTCGAGGTCTTCCTTCGCGCCCATCGCGAGCTGCACTTCAGAACCCGTGCCGATGAGGATCACCTTCGGAGCCGATGACGCCTCGGCCAACACGTAGGCGCCCTTGTGCAGGCCCTTCGCTGAACCCAGCTTCGCGTGGTCGTACGTCGGCACCTTCTGGCGCGTCAGCACGAGCCCCGTCGGGCCGTTCTTGCGGCGAATCGCGTAGAGCCACGCTTCTGCAGACTCGACCGCGTCCGCCGGGCGCACCGTGCGCAAGCCAGGCATTCCGCGCATCGCCATCAGGTGCTCGACCGGCTGATGCGTGGGGCCGTCTTCACCGAGACCGATGGAGTCGTGCGTCCACACGTGCACGACCGGCAGGTTGTTCATCGCCGCCAGACGAACCGCCGGGCGCATGTAGTCGACGAAGCAGAAGAACGTCGCCGTGAAGGGGCGAACGCCTCCGTGGTAGCTCATGCCGTTGGCGATCGCCGCCATCGCGTGCTCGCGCACCCCGAAGTGGATGTTGCGGCCCTTGCCGCTCTGACCATCGAACGAGCCCGCGTCTTTGAGCGTCGTCTTGGTGGAACCGGCGAGGTCGGCGTCGCCGCCGATGATCTCAGGCACGACCTTCGCGAACGCGTTGAGCGCGGTGCCTGCCGCGGTGCGCGTCTCCACACCCGTGCCTGCGGGGAACGTCGGCATCGCCGTCTCGATGCCCGCGGGGAGCTCATTCGACATCACGCGCTCGAACTCCTTCGCGAGCTCGGGGTTCGCGGCGCGGTACGCCTCGAAGCGCTTCGACCATTCACTCTTCGCGGCGTCACCACGCGTCACCGCCGTGCGGAAGTTCGCGAGCGCCTCGGGAGGAATGAAGTACGGCTCCTCGTAATTCCAACCGAGCGCCTTCTTGGTGAGCGCGACCTCTTCTTTGCCGAGCGGGCTGCCGTGCGATGACGACTTGCCGGCCTTGTTGGGCGAGCCGAAACCGATGGTCGTCTTCACGATGATCATCGTGGGCTTGCCGGTCTCCGCCTTCGCCGCGGTGATGGCCGCATCGAGCGCCGCGAGGTCGGTATTGCCATCGGCGACGTGCAGCACCTGCCAGCCCCACGCCTCGTAGCGCTTGCCGACGTCTTCGGTGAACGACTGCTTCGCGGGGCCATCGAGCGTGACGTCGTTCGAGTCGTACAGACAAATGAGTTTGCCGAGCTTCAAGTGGCCGGCGAGCGACGCGGCCTCCATCGCGACGCCTTCCATCACGTCGCCATCGCCCACGAGGCAGTACGTGAAGTGGTTCACGACCTCGTGGCCCGGCTGATTGAAGCGCGCCGCGAGCGAGCGCTCGGCGATCGCCATGCCGACCGCGTTCGCGTGACCCTGACCCAGCGGGCCGGTGGTCGCCTCCACGCCCGGCGTCAGAAACGATTCGGGGTGACCCGGCGTCTTGCTGTTCCACTGGCGGAAGTTGAGGACGTCTTCCTTCGTGAGCGCGTAGCCGGTCAGGTGCAGTAGCG
>JBEHYH010000617.1:0-3348 GCA_048498275.1 Myxococcota bacterium
GCAGGCCGACGGGTACATCCGCCCGGCGAGCACGGTGTGGAACTCGGGCCAGCGGCCGAATTTCTGGGGCGGGCTCGCGAGCTCTCCCGGCGGCGCGGCAGAGGTCTGCACGCGCAAGTTCGTCGACGACCAGGGTCTGAAGCCTGAAGAGCGCACCGCGCTCGACGCGTACATCCGCGCGCTGAGCCCCGACCCGCAGCCCGACTACTATTACTCGGTGCTGTACCGGACCATCGAGTCGCCGGTGCCGAACCCCACCGCGGGCAATTCGAAAGAAGGCGAGAAGAAGATGAAGCTGCACTGCGGCGCGTGTCACGACGACGCGCGCGCCGCGCCGAAGCTGCAGCGCGCGCTCTACGACCCGGACTGGATCGTCCGCCGCGTACGGTGGATCGAAGGGCACGAGAGCCACGCGTGTCCGCCTCAGCGGATGACGAGACTCAACGACACCGAGCTGCGCGACATCGTCACCTTCCTGTCGGGCCCCGGCTCCGGCGAGAAAATCTTCAACCGCCCCCAGCGCTGAAGCACTTTCGAGTACATCAGGCCCGTGCCTGCATCTCCGCTCGATTGGCTCCAACGGCTGCTCGTTCACGCCCGTGTCGGCACCTGGAGCTGGGAAGTCGCGAACGATCTCGTCGTCTGGGGCGACGAGGTCTCGCGCATCTTCGGCGTCGGCCGCGAGGCGTTCGGCGGCAACTATCAGTCGTACCTCTCGCGCGTTCACCCCGAAGACCGCGCGCGCGTCGAAGCTGAAATCGGCGGCATCCTGTCCGGCGCGAAGGACGGCTACGAAATCGAACATCGCATCGTGTGGCCCGACGGCTCCGTGCGCTGGCTCTCGTGTACTGCGCAGTGTGAACGCGACGACGGCAAGGTCTCGCGCATGGGTGGCACCGTCATCGACGTGACGGCGCGCCACGACGCGGAAACGAGTCTGCGCGAGAGCGAAGCGACGTTGCGGCAGCTCGCCGAGAATCTGCAGGAGGTCGTCTGGCTGTGGGACGTCGCCACCCGCAAGAACAAGTACGTGAGCCCCGGCTTCACCGAGATGTTCGGCGTCACGCAGGAAGCGCAGGCCGCTGACTCGCACGCGTGGTTCGCGGCGGTGCACGACGACGACAAGCCGTGGGTCGAGAAGCTCGTCGGCATGCCGCAGATGAACGCGCCCATCGATGAAGTCTTCCGCGTGAAGGTGCGCGGCGCGACGCGGTGGATTCGTGGCCGCAGCTTCCCCGTGCACGACGCCGACGGCCACGTGTACCGCGTGTCAGGCGTGATGGAGGACATCACCGACCGCCGCCGCACCGAAGAGCAGCTCCGTCACGCGCAGAAGATGGAGGCCATCGGCCAGTTCGCCGGCGGCGTGAGCCACGACTTCAACAACATGCTCGCGGTGATCCTCGCGCACACCGAGCTCGCGACCATGGAGCCCGATCTCCCCGCGCACCTGCAGGAGTCACTGCGTGAGATCACCGACGTCTCGCGGCGCGGCGCGCAGCTCACCAAGCAGTTGCTGCAGTTCAGCCGCAAAGACGTGCTGCGCCCGCGCGCGGTCGACCTGAGCGAAGTGGTGCGCACCTTCGCGGCGATGCTGCGGCGCCTGCTGCGTGAAGACGTGCGGTTGAACGTGGAGCTCCCCGACGTGCCGGTGCCGGTGATGGCCGACCCATCGCTCGTCGACCAGGTGTTGATGAACCTGAGCGTCAACGCGCGCGACGCGATGCCCAACGGCGGCACGCTGACGCTGCGGGTGAACGCGTGCGAGGTTGAGTTCGGCGGCGAGGTCGCGCCCGGGAGCTACGTGCAGCTCACCGTGCGCGACACCGGCGTCGGCATGAGCACCGCGATCCTCAATCGGCTGTTCGAACCGTTCTTCACCACCAAACCTCCGGGGCGCGGCACGGGCCTCGGCCTGGCGACGGTGTTCGGCATCGTGAAGCAGCACGGCGGCACGGTGAGCGCCGAGAGCCGCGAAGGGGAGGGCAGCGCGTTTCATGTGCTGCTCCCCGCGACGACGGAGACGACCGCGCCTTCACGCGAGACGGAGCACCACGTGCCCGGGCGGCGCGGCGGCGGCGAGCTGATTCTGGTGGTCGAAGACGACGCGGGCGTACGCGCGGCCACCGAGCTCACGCTGCAACGTCACGGCTACCGGGTGCTGACCGCGCGCGACGGCGAGATGGGGCTGCGCCTGTGGCAGACGCGCAGAGGCGAGGTCTCGCTCGTGGTGACCGACCTGGTGATGCCCGGCCGGCTCAGCGGCCGGCAGCTCGTCGAGAAGATTCTCGCCGAGGAGCCCGGCGCGAAGTTCGTGGTGACCAGCGGCTACAGCCACGACGGGTTCGGGCACGAGCTCGGTGAAGATCACTTCATCGCCAAGCCGGTGCCCATGAATCGCCTGCTCGACGTCGTGCGCCGCGTGCTCGATCAGAGCGCGAAGTCGTAGCTGAGCTTGAGCACGCCCGCGGGCGGCTTCGGCTCTTCGGGCTTCGCGCCCTTCTTCGGTTTCTTCGCGGGCTTCCTGGGCGGTTCTTTTTCTTCGACGGTCTCGAGCGAGAGCCGGCACGTCGCGTCGCCGCACGACAAGTCGGTCGGCACGATGGCGATGTTCGTCTCTTCGATGGCCTTGAGGAGGAGCTTCGGGTCGGCGATGGCGTCCTTCCGCATCGGCAACGTCGGCAGCACGCGGCGCGAGACGGCGACCAGCTCGGAGCCCACCGTCTTGGGTGTGATGGCGCCGCCCTTGATGCCGAACGAATACGCGAGGTGCGAACAGCCGCCCAGCTCGAGCGTGACCTCGTAGCCCTCGGGCGTCTTCAAGACCTCCGTGAGGTGACGCTTTTCCTTCTTCGACGAGACGAGCTTGAAGCCCGCGGGAGGCTTCGCCGAAAACTGCGCGCGAATGTCTCCATCGGAAACGCCGCACTCTTCTTCGTCGGCGAAAGCGGAGATCGCGACGAGAGCAACCACGAGCGTGAGGAGTCGCATGTCGCGCACCTTATTTCTCCCGGCGCGCGATGGATGGCGTGAATTGACCCGCCTGTGATTTCGGATGGCGCAATGTGTGGCGCGAATCACGGCTCCATGCAGGTGCCGTTGAGACACGTCATCTGCGCGGGGCAGGTGCCGCTCGGGCACGCCGGGCTCACGCTGTCGACGTCGATCGGCGCCTGCCTCAACGCGTTCCTGCTGTTCTGGTACCTGAGGAAGCGCGGCATCTACACGCCGGCCCCGTGCTGGCTGCAGTTCGTCTCGAAGCTCGCGATCGCGTTGTTCGTGCTGGCGGTGCTGCTCGTCGCGATCGCCGGGCCGGCCTCGGCGATCGCGCTGTTCGTGCTGGCGGTG
>JBEHYH010000618.1:0-3332 GCA_048498275.1 Myxococcota bacterium
CTTGTGCTGTCGGTTTGGGTGAATCGCGCGCGCGATGAGCTCCTTGCCGGTGCCGTTCTCGCCGGTGATGAGCACGCGGCCTTCCGACGGCGCGGCGCGCGAAATCAGCGCGTACACCCGCTGCATCACCGGGCTGCCGCCGACCATGTCGAAGCGGCCGACATCGGCGCGCAGGGTGGCGAGCTCGTCGAGCGCTTTCTGGTGCTCCAGCGCGTTCTTCAGCGACAACAGCATGCGATCGCGGCCCAGCGGCTTCTCGAGGAAATCGCGCGCACCCGAGTGCGTCGCTTTCACCGCGGTCTCGATGGTGCCGTGGCCCGACATCATGATGACCGGCAGCTCCGGCTTGATCGCCTGCAGTTTTCCGAGAGCGGTGAGCCCGTCCATCCCCGGCATCTTCACGTCCATCAACACGGCGTCGATCGGCCGCGCGGCGACGATGTCGAAGGCCACCTGCGCGTCTGACGCGAGCTCGACTTTGTACCCTTCGAGCTGGAGCGCCTGGCTCAGCGTCAGCAGAATATTCCGTTCATCATCAACAACGAGGATCGTGGCGGGCATGTTGCCTCCTGTGGTTATTTTGCCGCGGTTGCGGGCAGACAGGGTGGTCCTTTGGAAACCTCGTGCCAGTCGAGACACGTGGGGATTCGCTATTCAGATCAGCCAGTTGGTGCTAGGGCCACGGCTCATGCGACATCTCCAACTCCCCTTCGGTTTGTCTGCCGTGGCCGTGCTGGCGCTGACTGCGTGTCCTCCGACCTACCCCAAGTGCGAGAACGACGAGCACTGCAAGGAAAAGGGGGAGGTCTGCGTTCAGGGCCAGTGCCAGGAATGTGCGACCAACGCGAACTGCAAGGCCGGCTTCGTGTGCCAGGCCAACAAGTGCACGCCCAAGCCGGAGTGCGATGGCACCACGGGGTGCGGTGACGGCAAGAAGTGCAGCGGCGGCAAGTGCATCGTCGCGCAAGACGAACTGACCTGCGCGGCCGACGACGATTGCCCGAGCGGCCAGGGCTGCGTGAGCGGCAAGTGCGCGAAGAAGGGCGCCGATACGTCGTGCACCTTCGACCCCGTGCGCTTCGGCTTCAACGACTACAACATCGAGTCGACGACCCAGTCGACGCTCGCGGCCTACGCGGAGTGCATCAAGAAGGGCTCGCTGCGCTTCACGCTCGAAGGCCACGCCGACGAGCGCGGCACCGACGAGTTCAACATGGTGCTCTCGCAGAAGCGTGCGGCCTCGGTTCGCAAGTACCTGGTCGACCTCGGCGTCTCGGGCGGCGCGCTCGACACCGTCGGCTACGGCGAGAACAAGCCGGCCGTGAACGCCTCCAATGAAGAGGCGTGGGCGGCCAACCGCCGCGTGGAGTTCCGCAAGCGCTGAACGCTAGAGTCTCTGGCGTGAGAAACGCCTGGGTTGTGTTGTTGCTGTTGTCGTGTGGAACGCCCTCTTCGAATGACGGAGGGCTCCTCGACAGTGGCACACACGATTCAGGCGTTTTTGTTGATGCAGGTCCGCAGGGCGCAGACGCCGGGCATGTCGATGCGGGCGTTTCTGATGCGGGTGTGGTCGATGCCGGGTTGAGTGACGCTGGCCACGACGCAGGCGTCACCGACTCGGGAGTTCCCGATGCCGGTCACTTCGACGCGGGTCACTTCGATGCGGGTCACACGGTCGACTCGGGCGTGAATGGTGGAGACACCTGTACTTCGGCGCCGGACGTCACCGCGGGAGGCACGTTCTCCGGCACGACGATCGGCACGCAGGATCAATACGGCGACGGAATCAGCGCGAGCCTGGGTTGCCCGACGGGCGGCGCGGCGTCGGGGCCTGAAGTGACGTACCTGCTCTCGCCGTCAGTCACCACGAAGTACCAGGTGACGGTGACTCCGCAGAGCTCGTCGTTCGACCCGCTGCTCTATGTGCAGAGCGCGTGTGGCGCGTCGGCGTGCCTCGCGGGCACGTCATTCAACGGCGCCGGCGAGCCTGAAACGGTGACGTTCATGGTGACGGGTGGAACGTCGGCGTACATCATCGTCGACGGAGAGCTCGCGACGTCGGGCGCGTTCGAGCTCGTCGTGGAGCTCTTGCCGGTGGGAACTCCCGATGCAGGTTCTGGAGATGCGGGAACCCCTGATGCCGGCGCGGTCGATTCAGGGATTCCGACGCTCAACGGTGGGTTGACCTGCGCGATGGCTCCCAACGTCACCGGGGGCGGCACCTACCGCGGCACGACCGCGGGCGGGCAAGACCACTACGGCATCGGGCTCAACGTGAACATGGGGTGCCCCTCGGGCGGCGCGGCGTCGGGCAATGACGTGACGTACCTGCTGAATCCACTCGCGACGACGCAATACCAGGTCACCGTGACGCCGCTGAATCAACAGTACGACCCGCTGCTGTACGTGATGGCCGATTGCTCGGGCAGCACGTGCCTCGCGGGCACCACGCTCAACAACGCGGGCCAGCCGGAGTCGGTGAGCTTCACGGTGCAAGGCGGCTCGTCGGCGTACATCATCGTCGACGGCGAGCTCGGCACGTCAGGCAGCTTCGAGATCTCCATCGTCGCGCAGTGAACGCGTAGGCTTCGGTGATGCTTTCGTGCGTGTTGGCGCTGATCGCGGCGCAGTCTGTCTATTCATGGCGCGATGGTTCGGGGCAGGAGAACTTCACCAACGACCTCAAGTCGATCCCCGCGAAGTATCGCGCGAAGGCGAAGTTGATCAGCGGCGGCGACACGGAGCAGGTGCAGCCCGTCGAAGAGAAGCCTGCGCCCGTCACCGCTGAAGCGGCGCTGTTGCAGCACATGCGGCAGCGCGATTGGCACGTCGACGAGATGAGCCGCGACGCGAAGTGGGGCCCGACCTTCATCACGCTCTCTGCCAGCGCCGAAGAGCCCCTCGCGTACGCCGCGTTTCAAGGCATGGCGGAGGTCTACACCGAAGGCGATACGCGGCCCGAGGCGGCCACGTTCGATGGCGTAGGGCACGCACGCCTTCACCCCGGCGACGATTTTCACGCGGCGGTGCTCAAGGGGTTGAGTCATGCGAGCTGGCGCGTTCGCGATGCGGCGGCGCGCGCGGCGGGCGTGAGCATCTGGGGGCCGCGGTCGAATCGCGCGGTGCTCCAGGCGGCGGCCGCGCGGTACGTCGTCGAAGACAACGTGCAGGTGAAGGAGGCGCTCGGGTTTTCAGTGTGGGAGAGCCACACCGGCGATCGAGCGCTGGCCGACGTCGCGCTCGCGGAGATGGCCGACCCGAACCCCCGGCTTCAGATCGCGGGCGTGAGTCACGCCGCGCGCACCGGCCATCACGGGCGCAACTTCGATGAA
>JBEHYH010000619.1:0-3325 GCA_048498275.1 Myxococcota bacterium
ACGGCGTCGACGACAACTGCGACGGCACCACCGATGAAGGCCTCGACATGTCTGTCACCTGCGGCACCGGCGCGTGCATGCGCACGGTCTCGACCTGCGCCAACGGCGTGCCCGCCGAATGCGTACCTGGAGATGCCGGCACCGAGGTCTGCAACGGCATCGACGACAACTGCGACGGCACCGCCGACGAAGGCCTCAACACCATCGTCAGTTGCGGCATCGGCGCCTGCGCGCGGTACGTGTCGATCTGCTCCAACGGCATGGCCGGCACCTGCACGCCGGGGATGCCGGTCACGGAAATCTGCAACGGCCTCGACGACGACTGCGATGGCTACATCGACGAAGAGTACGTGTGCGGAGCGCCCACTGTGATTTGCCCGCCGACCGTCTACGCCACGTTCGGCGAACCCGTTTCGGTGACGGCAAACGTGGGTGGTTCGTATGACTACGCATTCTGGACCATCTCTTCGCGCCCTGCGCCGCAGTCGCTCAGCGATGGGGGCACGCAGAGCTCCACCGTCGTCAACAGCCCCGGTCTCGGCCCGTCGACCTCCTTCACGCCTGACCTCCGCGGCAACTACACGTTGACCTTCGTGGCGTTCAACAGCCAGAGCGGCGGCGTCTCGTGCAACACGCTCGTCTCGATGGACACGTGCGACACCCCGCCTCCGCCGCCCGCTTCGACGGCCTGTGGCACGAGCTGGGACGGCCGCCCCATCGTGGAGCTCGACAGCGCGGTGCTGCCCGGCGAGCACTACGAGTTGAACGTCGCCGGCGAATCGACGTTGCGTGCGACCGCGACGGCCTACCAGACGTACCTGCGCCCCGCGCAGCGCATCGCCACGGGCGGCGCGATCCCCGGGAGCGACACGACGTTGGAGCTGCGCCGTTGCATCGATGGCGGGCAGCGCTGCTGCTCGTCGCCCACCACCATTCACGTAAATGTCGTCGAAGCCTGCTCGATTCCGGTCTCGCCGACGGCGTCGAACCTGGTGATCAGCGAATACATCGCGGCTGGCGGCACGGGCGAGCTCGGCGAGTCGATCGAGTTCACCAACCTCTCGAACTGCCCGGTGTCCCTCGATGGCTACCACTTCGCGTACCGCAACGCGGCCGCGAGCACCGCCAGCTACCGGTGGATGAACTTCGGTTCGGCGGAAATCATCCCTCCGCGCGGCGTCTACGTGGCGATGCGCGATCGCGCGAACGCGGTGACGGCCTGCACCGCGGCGCTCGACGCGACCACGGAGAGCTCCGGCTTGTACGGCCTCAAGATCTCGTCGCTGTCGATGGAAGGCCCCAACCTCACCAGCGGCTGGTTCAACAATACGGGCGGCGGTCAGAGCATTCTGCAGATCGCCTCGGGCACGGTCGTCGACGCGGCGTCGCTCAGCTTCGCGAACCCGATCACGCAGATCGCGCCCTACGCGACCAGCAACACGGCGTGCCACGGCGTCGGGTACAACGCGGTCAACTCGTGCGGCGATATCACCTCGGCCAACCGGGTCGATCTGAGCCCGAATCAGCTCGGCCGTCTCTGGCACCCCTGCGACAACCTGAGTTCGCCGGTGCCTGCCTGCGTGCGCGACTGAAGCGATGTCGAACCGGTGTGTTCAATGCGGCACGACGCTGACCGCGGCGGCTGGCCGGTGCAGCTACTGCGGAGCGCGTCAGCCTGGCGTGAACGCGCCCACCGCTCCGCCGCCGATGGTGGCCGATGATCGCCAGCGCGGAGGCCAGCCGCCGTCGGGTGCCCCGCGGGTCTTGTTGATCGCGGCGGCGTTCGGGGCCCTCACGCTCGTCGGCGCCGGAGCGATCGCGTTCATGGTCCTCACGCCGCCTCGCGTGGTGTTCGCGCCTGCTCCCGTCCGCGCGATGCAGCCGAACCCCGTCGTGACGCAGCCCAATCCGGTCGTGACGCAGCCGAATCCGGTCGTGACGCAGCTCAATCCTGTCGTGACGCAGCCCAAGCCGTTCGTGACGCAGCCCAATCCGGTCGTGGCGCAGCCGAACCCTGTCGTGACGCAACCGAACCCTGTCGTGACGCAGCCCAAGCCGGTCGCACCACCGAAAGCAGTGACCAACGAAGAGTGGCTCGAGCGCGTGTTCAAGGCGAAGCACCAGACGCTGCGAGCCTGCGTGGAGCAGGACCTGCGGCTCCGCCCGAATGCTCCGACGCTCTACATGGTGACGCTCACCTTCGAGCCCGATGGTCTGCCCGTGAACTCGTTCACGCAGCTCACTCCCAAGGGCAGTCGCGCGGTGTGGGACTGTCTTCGCATGGCGATTTTCTACGCCATCAATGAAGAAGGAGAGCACAACCGCGCGATGCCCAAGCCGGGCAACTTCACCATCTCGCTCGCGCTCGACTTCACCGGCGCGAAGCCGGCGAAGACCAGGGCCGTTGGTTTCGGCGACGACTGAGTGTCACCCACTGAGACGGAATAGCGCCCCGGGCTTTTCCTCCGCTTGACGCTGCGCGAGCCACGGAGTTTCTCCCGCGCCGTGCGCAGTCTCGTGCCGTTCATCGCCCTCTTCATCGCCGGCTGCGACTGCGGTGGCGGGCGCATTCAGCACGTGATCGACGCGGGCTGCGTCGAGGAGACCTGCAACGGCCTCGATGACGACTGCGATGGCGTGGTCGACAACCTCGGCACCATCTCGTGCGGCGTCGGCGGCTGCGAGCGCGAGCTCGAGACCTGCGTCAAAGGCGTGATGCAGACGTGCGAGCCCGGCGCTCCGATGCGCGAGGTCTGCGACGACGTCGACAATGATTGCGACGGGCAGACCAACGAAGACGGCGTCTGCGACTCGTCGCATGGGCCGATCGCGATCTGTTACGGCGCGCAGACCGCGTCACTCGATCAGCCGGTGCAATTGAGCGCGACCGCGTTTTCCACCACCGGAGCCATCGTCTGGGCGCATTGGCAGGTGGTGCTGCGCCCGCTCGGCTCGAACGCGCAGCCCACGCCCGATGATCAAGCGCAGACGACCTTCACGCCCGACGTCGGCGGCAGCTACACGCTCGCGTATTGCGTGCGCGATGACGCAGGCATCACCACGTGTTGTTCGATCACGCTGAGCGTGAATTCGTGCGCCACTCCTCCCTCGCCGCCCGTCACCACGACCTGCGGCACGAGTTGGGATGGCCGGCCCATCATCCAATTCGAGCCGGTGCCGATGGGCGTGGTGTTCGAGCTCACGCAGCCCGGCGACTCGCAGGTGCTCGCGGAGGCGACGGAGGGCTCGAACTACCTGCGCCCCGCGCAACGCATCGACCCCTGTGGGCCGCCGCCCGGCGCGCACCTCGAGGCCGACGTCCGCG
>JBEHYH010000620.1:0-3315 GCA_048498275.1 Myxococcota bacterium
GCAGCTCGTGCAGCCCGCTTCACCCGGAGCGCAGCTCAACTTCGTGTTCGCCGCCGCCGACAGCTCACCGGCGCTCACCGGGCAGCTCATCAAGACCACCGATTCTTCGCTGGTGCCGCCGGAGCCGGTGCTGCTGAGCGCCGACTATGTGAATGGCACCGCGCCGACCGTCGAGCTGCAGTTGATCGACGCGCAGACCAACGTCGCCGTGTCGCAGCGATTCCCCGTGTCGTCGTCGACCGGTGAGTTCTCGGTCATCGTCAGCCCGCAGGCGCGCACCCAGTCGCTGTTGCTGGTCGCCGCGCCGAGCGACCCGGGAGCGCCAGTACCCACCAAGCGCTTCGCGTTGCCCTCACCGCTCCCGCAGGCGATCTCGCTCGAGTACGGCGATTTCGGCATGCCGGGTGAGCTCTCGGGCACGCTGGTCGACAGCACCGGCGCGCCGATCGCCGCGGCGCAGGTGCTGCTCGAGGGGCCGGTCGAAGGCGACGGCACGTTCCGCTCGAAGCTGGTGAGCACCGGCAGCGACGGCACCTTCACGCTCACCGCGATCCCCTCCAAGGCGGGCGCGAACTTCACCCTGTCTGCCGTGCCCCCGCGCATGAGCCGCGCCGCCGCCGCCACCATCGCCGTCACCGCCACGTGGGAAAACGGGGTGTTCACGCTGACGCCCGGCACGGTGACGCTCGCCGACCGGCCGCTCGTGAAGGGCCGTGTACTCAAGTCGGACCGGGTGACGGGCGCGGCGAACGTGAGCATTCACGCCATCGTGCAAGATCTGACCGGCACCTCTTCCGTGCCGCGCGACGAGATCGAAGGCGTGACCGACGCCGACGGCAACTTCGAGCTGCCGGTGGACCCCGGCGTCTGGCGCTTCGAGTTCCTCGCGGGCGTCGACACGCCGCTCTCGAGCCGCCTGGTGACCATCAACGCGACGGGTTCGAATCAGCCGGTGCAGCTCGCCGACGTGGTGCTCTCGCGGGGTCAGACGGTGAGTGGCCTCGTCACCGCGACGGTGACCACCGCGGCCAAGCCGACCGAAGCGTCGTACTCGCAGCTCCGCTTCTTCCGCGTGCAAGACTTCAACGGAGTTCGCACGTCGATTCTGCTGGGCACCGCGACGGCCGACGAGCACGGCAACTACAAGGTGCTGCTGCCCTCGGCGGAGTGAGCGTTACTTCTCGCCGAGCTGCGACTTGAGTTCATCGACCGCCGGCCCGACACCGCCGGCGAACTGCACTGAGCTGGTGGTGTAGAGGTCGAGCACCTTCTGCAGCGTCGCGAAGGTCTCCCGGAGCGACTCGCGCGAATCGAGACCACAGCGGGCCTCGAGCGCGCGCTTGCGTTCGAGCCACTGCACGCGGAACTCGAGGAACGATTGATCGGCGTGCGCGACGTCGGAACCCGTCGCCGCGAGCTGTCGGCGTCGATCGAGCTCGCCGAAGAGCTCGCGTGCGCCGGTGATGCACTCGCTCTCGGCGAGCGGAGTGCCGGCCGGCGGCGGTTGCCCCGGGCTCATCTCGATCACCGACTTGAAGACGCTGTAGATGATGAGCGACGAAAACCCGCACGCGAACGTCAGGTAGAGCCCCAGCGTCACGCGACGCGCGACCTTGAACCTCGGGTCTCTCGGGTCGATCTGGCTCATGGCGCGGGAGCGGGAGCAGGTGCGGCCGCCGGAGCGGGCTGCGCGGCGGGCGCGTTGGTGCGCTGGAGACGGCCGACGAACTGATTGCGGAACTCGCTGGCGGGGTACGTGGCGAGCGCGTCCTTCGCGATGCCGACGGCGGCGTCTTTGTTGCCGGTCATGTCGTGCGACTGCATCAGCATCAACATCGCGAAGTCACGCAGGCGCGCCTTCTTGTCGCCGTCGACGAAGCGGGTCAGCACCGGGATCGCTTCGGCGTACTTGCGCGACTGGAACAGCGCGTTGCCGAGGAAGAACGAGGCGTCGAGCGCGTCTTCGGGGAGCGGGTCCATGGTGAGGAAACGGTTCAACTGGTTGATGGTCTCCGCCCATTCCTGACGGCGGAAGGCGGCCTTGCCCTTCTCCAACACCGCGCCGCCGACTTCCTTCCGCAGCAGCACCGCGCGCTCCTGCAGCACGAGCTTGGCGAACGGCGAGAGCTTGGTCTGGTCGAGCTTCGAGAGCGCGTCGATGCCCTTGAGGCGCTCCTCGCCCGGCAGGGTGGTCATCGATTTGTACACCTGCAGCGCCGACTGCTCGGCGGCCTGGCTGGCGTTCGCTTCGTTCTTGAGGCGGTCGATGGTGCCGTTGAGCTCCGACACCTGCTTCTCGAGGCGCTCGCGCTCGCCATTGGCAGACGCCGCGCGCGCGTTGCTGATCACGATCACGCCGGCGACACACAGCGCGGAGAACACGACGTACGCCGCGCCGGTGCTGAACCACGTGCGCTTCTGGAACGCGTCCTGCTGACCGGACACGATCTTGAGCTCGGCGTGCAGCGACTTGAGCGCGTTGTCGGTCTTGATGGTCATGTTGCGCGGCTCGATCACCTCGCGGCGGATCTCGTCGAACATCTTGCTCAACTCTGGAGACTGGTCGGCCATGAAGCGCCTCTATCAGAAGCCCGGAACCGCGAGTTCACGCTTCTGTTCCGGCGCGAAGAACATCACGAAGGAGATCGTGAGCATCACGCCGCCGTTGTTGAAGCTGGAGATGCCGGGGAAGAAGTTGCGCCCGTAGATGTAGCGGACGTCGAACGACAGGCCGTAGTGCTCGTTGACGTTGATGTCGATGCCCGCGCCGCCGATGAACGACGGCTTGAAGTCTTCCTGATGCGCGACGTCGGGGCCCGAGAGGCTGCTGAAGATGCCGCCGCCCATCGCCGTGGCCCACGGGCTCACCGGGCCCCAGAGCTTCTTGCCGACGATGCGGGCGCCGATCGCGCCCATGCCCATGAACGAGTTGTAACGAGCGACCCCCTCAGGCCGCTGAATCGCGAGCGGCTGCCACCCCCCGAGGAGATCGATGGAGAGCTCGAGCCACGACGCCACGCCGTAACCGAAGCTGCCCACCAGCGAGGGCCCGAAGCGCACGAAGTCGACGACCGGAGTGCCCACCGCGGCCGCGTGATCGATGAGGTACCACTGCGGAATCCAGCGGGCACCGGCGCCGATCGAAATGCGGCCGGCACCGTCGATACTGCTCGCGCTTGCGCTCCCGGCCAGCAGGAACGCGAACAACAGCACTGCCTTCTTCATCACCAGCTCTTCCAATCGTGGGGGCGAGGCGTCGCGACGGGCGCGGCGACACGCGGAGGTTGCGGAGGCACGCGGACCGCCTGCGTGCGG
>JBEHYH010000621.1:0-3305 GCA_048498275.1 Myxococcota bacterium
CCCAACGCCCCGCGATGAAGCAAACGGGTTACGGCTTCGCTTCAGGCGCCGGAGCCGCCGCTTCCGGCTTCTTCTCGTCGGCCTTCTTCTCTTCTTCGTGCTTCGTCGCGTCGTAGCCGGGCGCGTGCTTGCCCATCACCTCGGTGCTCTTCGCGAAGCCCGGCAGATAGTGGTCCAGCTTGCCGAGGTACCAGGTGACGGCGAGCACCAGAATCGCAGCCAGCGTCACGTAGGTGCGCCACGGCGCCGACTTCTCCTCGTACGGGTCGCGCCGGTCGAGCGTGCTGCCCGCCGGCAACTTCGCCTCCTTGGTGAGCGAGGCACCGAACGGCACGTTCAACTTCGCGTTCGCGTTCACTGCCCACCCATTCGCGTCGAGCAGCGGGCCGATGTTGCGCTGACGCAGCTTGAGCCACGCGATGAGCATCGACGGCCCCGAAATCAGCAGCAGAATGCCCACCACGCCGAGCGGCATCCACATGCCCAACCCGAAGAAACCCTGCAGCAGCGCGCCCATGGCCGCGGTGATGCCGCCGACCGCGACGCCGAGGGCCGCGACCACGCCGATGTCCAACTTCTTCGGAGCCGGAGCGATCGCGCCCTTCCCTTCATCGACCGCCTTGCCGGCCGTCGTCACGCCGCCCTGCAGCAGCGCGTGCGAGTCGGCTTCCTCCGCCGCCGCGCGCTTGGCGACCTGCTCCTCGACGAAGCGGATCGCCTTCTTGTACGGGCTCCAGAACGCCTGACGAATCGAGATGGGGTTGTCGACGATCTTGGTGACGGTCGCGTCCCACGAGTTGCCGTCGCGGTCCTTGAACACACCGTTGCGGCCGACCATCAGGTTGTCTGAATCGCCCGCGGTCATCGCCGCCACCACCGACAGCTTCTCGTTCGTCGAGGGCCGAACGATGTCGCAGTACACGAGACACCCGCGCGACAACGGAGCCATCGTCGCGTGCTTACCGGCGTCCTCGACACGGATGACCAGCTCCGCCTGCCGCTGGTCGAGGAACAGCGTGCCGACCTGAAAAATCGCCGGCGTCTTACGCTCGTAGAACTCTTTGAAGTTCACGAAGTTGTTCGCGAGCTTGAAGAGGTCACGCACGTAGCGCACCAGCTTCTCGACGCTCGCGATGGAGTTCGCCGTCGCCTCCTGCGCCTTCTCGAGCGCGAACAATTCATCGAGCAACGTCTTCTGCTGGTCGGTGTTGAGCGCCTTCAAGCGCTCGAGGCCCAGCTTCTCGACGACCCCACCGACCTTGCTCGTCTGCCACGCGCCGAACGCCGCGAGCTTGCCGGTGATGTCATTCCACTGCGCCTCGGTGAGCGTCTTCGTCTCGCCGACCAGCGGCTTGACCGTCTTCTCACCGAACTTCGCGAGCGCCGCCGCCCACGCGGGGTTCGCTCCGTCGAACAACGGCAGCGCGCGATGGCCCTCGATGCGCGAGAGCGGGAACACCTTGATTTCATCGGACGTGATGGTCAGGTCCTTCGCGGCGAGCGCGAGGTATTCCTTCTCTTCACGATTCAGCGCCGACATCGCGCGCGGGTCGAACGCCGCGAGCCGGCAGCGCGCGAAGAAGTCGTCGACCTTCATCTTCACCGCGAGCATCGACTCGTACGCCACGACCGTCTCGCCCTTGAGCGGCATCAGCGCGGCGTCGCCTTCACCCTTCGAGACCCAGCCCACGTAGTCGGCGACCGCCGAGAAGAACGCCTTCACCTGATCAGCACTCACGCCCTTCTTGCCCGACTTGTCGTCGGTGGAGCCGATGGTCGCGATGACGTCGTTGATCAACGCCTTCTGTTCCTCGTTCTGCGCGCTCTCCGGAGGCACCACGCCATCGCCGTTGAAGGCCATCGCGTGGAACGCCTTCACGGCCTCGGCCGAGTCCTTCACCGAGATCGACGTCGCGCCCGCCTTGCCCAGCCCCTGCAGCACGGTCTTCGCCGAGGCGAGCACCAGCTTGCCTTCTTCACCCGCGTCATTGATGGCGGCGAGCGGCAGCTCCTGGGGCGCCTTCAGGAAGTCGTCGGAGCTCTTGATGAGGCTCGCGCTCCACTTCACCGCGGCGAGCAATTCGTTCGCGCGAATGCGGCCGTCCTTGTCGGTGTCGATGAGCTCGAGCGTGCGCGAGTCGAACGCGAGCCCCTTCGTCGGGCACGCGAGCGCGACCCACAATTTCCAATCGAGCTGGTCGAGGTTGACGAAGTCGTCGCCCGACTCGAAGCGAACCTGATCAAACCCGCCTGCGCGGAAAAAGCTGAATGCACGAGCCATGAACCCTCCCGAAAAGTTGGAGGCGCTTCTTCAACCCGGAGCGAACGTCATGCAAGCGCGCTCGTGCACTCGTCGCTATTTGCGAACCGAGAACGGCGCGGGCGTCGGCATCGAGAGGGGCATCGACAGCAACTTCACCTGGTAGTGAATCGAGTCGGCCGTCGTCGTCACGTGCAGCAGCTCGCCTTCGATGTGGCCCGCATGCAGAAACGAAAGCAGCCCGCCGCCCAGCACGTTGCCGAACAACGGGTTCGCGTCGGGGAAGTCAGACAGATGCGCGTCCAACACGTCGCCCTGCAGCGAGAACTTCATATGGCCGAGCGAATAGAACGTGCCGAACGCGCGCTCCGTCGACGACAACGCCACCTTCAAATCTTCGAGCCGCGCGAAGGACGAGAACGTCGATGACACGTTGCGCGCCGCCAGCTCCCCGCCGAAGCGCCGCGCGCCATCGGTCGTGCCGCCGTAGAACTGATTCACGACCCAACTGACGGCGCCGAGGTGCATCGCGCCCGGCAACCAACTGATGGGCATCACCGCGTGCGTGTCGAAGTGCGCCTTGTAGTGAGGGAACGCGGAGGCCAGTTGCTGCAGAGCCGTCGCTCCGTGCTTTTCCTTCACGAAGCTCAGCAGATTGAGCCACGCGAAGCCTTTGACCTGGAGCGGCTCAGCCATGCGCGGGAGTCATAACTCCGAAATCGAAACGCGAGTTGGTGTTGCAGTGGCGCTTCAACTGCCGACACATCACCACACCGATTCGAGCCGCAGCAGCCCCTGCTTGAGCCACGCGAGCCGCACGACGCGGAGGTCATTCGCGCGCGAGGCGAGCAGCCATTCGCGCAGCGCGCCCGCGAGCTCGTACGCGACGGCGGCGTTGGTCAGCGGCCAGTCGCGAATCTCCGCGTGACAGAAGCCGGGGCCTGACTCGACCACCGTGAACTCGGAGCGGTCGTAATACGAGCGCCAGAAGCGCGACGACATGCCCAGCACCAGCGACGGCGAGGTGAACTGCATGACGAAGCGG
>JBEHYH010000622.1:0-3303 GCA_048498275.1 Myxococcota bacterium
GTCTTCGCCGATCTTGAAGCGGCGCGAGCGATACGGCTCCCAGAGCGACGCGGGGTACGTCGGGTACCCGTCATCGTCATGCGGCTGCGTCTGCGCGAGCTTCACGACCGCGTCACGTTCGGCGCCATTCACCGCGATCATGCGCCACGGCTGAATGTTGCCGCCCGACGGCGCGTAGCGCGCGTCTTCGAGAATCGCGCGGAGCGTCGCGAGCGGAACCGGGTCGGCCTTGAACGAGCGCACCGAGATGCGCTTCCGAAGTGCTTCTGAAACGTTCATGCGGCCCGTATCCGACGAAATCTCCCGCTCCGCAACGCGGTTACTTCGCGAACACTTCTTCGAGGAAACGAAGAAACGCCTTCACGTTCGGGTTCGCTCTCCGGCTCGCGGGCCAGATGGCGGTGAAGGAGAAACGCTCGACGGCGAACTTCGAAAGCACGGGCGCGAGTTCTTTGCGCCGAACGAAGGGAGCCGCGACGTAGACCGGCAACATGCTGATGCCTCCTCCGCCGACGAGGAGCGCGACGTTCGCCTCCGTCGAATCCACCGTCGCCCACGCGTCGGGCGTGAATTCCGTCACGCGTCGACCGGCCTGAAACGGCCACTTCAAGACCTGACCAGTGCTCTGAAACCGCACGGCGACGCAGTCATGCTCGCGAAGGGCTTCCGGAGTCTTCGGAGCTCCGCGCTTCTTCAAATACGACGGCGCCGCGAAGCAGCACACGCGATGCGGGCCCAGGCGTCGCGACATCAACTGCGAATCGGCGCTGTGACCGACGCGCACCGCGACGTCGATGCCGTCCCTCACGAGATCGAGCAATTGGTCGGTCATGCGAAGGTCGACGCGGACGCCCGGGTACCGACGATGAAACCGCGGCAACGCAGGGCCGAGCACGTGCGCACCGATGGAAGGCGCGGCCGTGACCGTGAGCGAGCGCGACGCCGCGAAGCGAATTGAAGTGATTCGAGCCATCTACGAATCCGACGCCGTCGTCTACGACCCCGAGGGGAGCGCCAGCGGCCACGAGGCCATCAACGCGCTGGTGACGAAGCTGCTGCCGACGTTGCCACCCAGGTTCGCGTTCGTAGCTGACGGGCCTGTGCTCGCGCATCACGGCGCGGCGATGCTCCGGTGGCACTCAAACCCCGCGATGATCACCGGCTTCGATGTCGCGCAGCTCCGCAACGATCGCATCGCGGTGCTTCACGTCTTCATCAGTAACTGAGTCGCGGCGAGCACGGGCGTCAGCGTTCCGTCGCGGACCTGACGCTCGACGGCTTCGATCTGCGCGGCCACCTGATGGTTCGCGCGGAAGCGATGTTCGAGTTGCTCCGTGATCAACGACCACATCCACGAGAGCTGCTGCGTGCTCCGCTGAGTCTGCAACGCACCCGATGACTGGAGCGCCGCGCGGTGCGCCTCGACCGTCTTCCAGAGTTCATCGAGCCCGTCACCGGTGAGGCCCGACAGGCTCAGCACCTGCGTCTTCCACTCCGGAGTTCGCGGTGAGAGGTAGCGCAGCGCCGACTTCAGATCGGCCAACGCGAGCCGCGCGCGATCGACGTTGTCACCATCGGCCTTGTTGACCGCGATGATGTCGGCGAGCTCGAGAATGCCCTTCTTGATGCCCTGCAATTCGTCACCCGAACCGGGGAGCAGCAGCACCAGAAACGTGTCCACCATCTGCGCGACGGCGGTCTCACCCTGCCCGACACCGACGGTCTCGACGAGCACGACGTCGAAGCCCGCGGCCTCACACAGCAACAACGTCTCCCGCGTTCGCCGCGCGACGCCGCCCGGAGTCAGCCCGCTGGGGCTCGGTCGGATGAACGCCTTCGGATCGACCGACAGCCGCGCCATGCGCGTCTTGTCTCCGAGGATCGAACCGCCGGAGACACTGCTCGACGGATCCACCGCGAGCACCGCAACTTGATGCCCTTCACGCGTGAGCTTCGTGCCGAGTGAATCGATGAACGTCGACTTGCCGACTCCGGGCACGCCGGTGATGCCGATGCGACGCGAGCGCCCGGTGAGCGGCAGCACACGCGTGAGCAATTCCTGCGCGAGCGCTCCATCTTCATCATCGCGGCTCTCGATCAACGTGATGGCACGTGCGAGCACCGCGCGATCGTGCGCGCGAATTCCCGCTTCGTATTCGTCGAGTGAGAGCCGCCCGCGGCGCGTCATGCCTCGAGTTTGTCCAACAGCGAGTTCGCCGCGTCAGCGATGACCGTCCCCGGCCCGAAGATTTCGGCAGCACCAGCAGCTCGCAGCGGCGCGTAGTCATCGGGAGGGATCACTCCGCCGACGACGACCAGAATGTCGGAGCGGCCACGCTTGGCCAACGCCGCGCGCAGCTCGGGCACCAACGTCAAGTGACCCGCCGCGAGCGACGACGCGCCGACCACGTGCACGTCATTCTCGACCGCCGCTTGCGCGGTCTCTTCGGGCGTCTGGAACAGCGGCCCGATGTCGACGTCGAACCCGAGGTCAGCGAACGCCGAAGAGATCACCTTCTGCCCGCGGTCGTGCCCGTCCTGGCCCATCTTCGCGACGAGAATGCGCGGGCGACGGCCTTCCTTCTCGAGGAACGACTTCGTGCGCGCGCGCACCTTGGTGATGGCGTCAGCGTTCTCGCCCACCTCGCCACTGTACACGCCAGAGATGGCGCGAATCTCCGCCTGATGCCGCCCGTAGATCTTCTCGAGCGCGTACGAAATTTCGCCGACGGTGGCGCGTGCACGCGCCGCGTCCACGGCGAGCTCCAACAGATTGCCTTTGCCGGTCTTCGCTGCGTCAGTCAGCGCATCGAGTGTACGCGTGACACTCGCTTGATCACGTTCACGACGCAGCTTCTCGAGTCGCGCGATCTGATTGCGACGCACCGCCGCGTTGTCGACCTTCAACACCTGCAGATGCTCTTCGCGCTCCGGCCGATAGCGGTTCACGCCCACGATCACCTGCCGGCCCGAATCGATGCGCGCCTGTGTGCGAGCCGCCGCTTCCTCGATGCGCAGCTTCGGCACGCCCTTCTCGATCGCCTTCACCATGCCGCCGAGCTTCTCGACCTCATCGATGTGCGCCTGCGCGCGATTGGCGAGTTGATGTGTGAGCCACTCGACGTAATAGCTGCCGCCCCACGGGTCGACAGGCCGCGTGGTGCCCGACTCCAACTGCAACTGGAGCTGCGTGTTGCGCGCGATCCGCGCCGAGAAATCCGTCGGCAACGCGAGTGCTTCGTCGAGCGAGTTGGTGTGCAGCGACTGCGTGTGCCCCTGCGTCGCCGCCATCGCCTCGACGCA
>JBEHYH010000623.1:0-3286 GCA_048498275.1 Myxococcota bacterium
CTGCATTCGATGCTCGCGAGCGGCTCGCCCGGCGTGCTCGTCACCAATATCGACAACGGGTACGGCGCAGCCTGCGCGGCGATGCGGGTGTTGCATGTCCTCGACCGCTGAGTTCCCCCGCGACTTCACGTTCGGCGTCGCGACCTCCGCGTATCAAGTCGAAGGCGGCATCGAGAACGACTGGAGCGACTGGGAGCGCGCCGGAAAACTCAAGGACCCCAACGCGCGCTGCGGCAACGGCGTCGAACACTGGGAGCGCTTCTTCGACGACATCGCGCTGATTCAGAAGCTCGGCGCGACGGCGTACCGGCTGAGCATCGAATGGGCCCGCGTTGAACCAAGGCGCGGGCAGTTCGATGAAGCCGCGTGGGCCGGCTACCGCAAGCGGCTCGAAGCGCTGGTCGCCGCCGGCATCAAACCGGTCGTCACCTTTCATCACTTCACGCACCCGAAATGGTTCCACACCGAGACGCCGTGGCACGAGCCCGCGTCGCTCGGCGCCTGGAGCCGCTTCGCCGAACGTTGCGCGCAGTTGCTCGACGGGCTCGACGTGATGGTGACCACGCTCAATGAGCCGAACGTGCTGCTGCTCGGCGGGTACTTGAGCGGGCTGATGCCTCCGGGCATTTCAGATGGCCGCAAGGCCTTCGCGGCGATGGCGAACCTCGTGCGTGCGCATGTGATGGCGCGGGAGGCGCTGCGCAAACGCGGCAACCCCGCGCCCATCGGCATCGCGCAGAACATGCTGCGCTTCGCGCCCTCGCGCCGGTGGCACCCGTTGGACCAGGCGCTCACGCGGCTCGCTGACGGCAACTACAACCACGCGTTCCTCGAGGCGCTCTCGACCGGAGTGCTCAAGCTGCAGATGCCGGGCTTCACCGCGGGCAGCGAGGCGATCGCCGGAGCGAGGGACTCCACCGACTTCGTCGGCGTGAACTACTACACGCGCGCGCACCTCAAGTTCATCGCGTCGCCGCCGTTCGTGAGCTTCGAGTTCCTCGACAAACATTCTCGCGGGCTCACCGACATCGGGTGGGAGTGGTTCCCCGAAGGGTTCGGCGAGACGCTGCGGCAACTCAAGCGCTACGGCAAACCGGTGTGGGTCACCGAGAACGGTCTCGACGATCGCCAGGGCACCCGCCGTGCCGCGTATCTGCATGAACACCTGTCGGAGATTCTGCAGGCCATCGCCGATGGCGTCGACGTGCGCGGCTATCTGCATTGGTCCTTGATGGACAACTTCGAATGGCTCGAGGCGTGGGATCCGCGCTTTGGTCTGTATCGCGTCGACCGTTCGACCATGGCGCGGGAATGGACTCCGGCGTGCGAGTATTTTCGGCGCGTCGCCACCACTCGAACGCTGCCCGCGCCGTGATTAAGTCGCCTCCGCGTGAAGAGGCCGGGAGAAGAGGCGGTCGCCGAAGCACAGCGGATCATCGCGCATGACGTGTTGCGCTGGGCGTTGCCCGCGCTCGCGACGGTGTCGGGGCTCGCGCTGCTCCTCGGGTTCGTGACCGGCACCTTCGCCCAACACCCGGCGCGCGCGGTCAGCACCTCGTTGATGTTCGGCATCACGATGTCCTCCGTCGCGCTGCTCTGGAGAAAGCAGCACCGGGCCGCGGTGGCGATGTTGGTCATCGGCGTCGCGGCGGTCGTGCTCCTGGCGCTCACGCGCAACGGCGGGCTCCGCAGCCCCTCGACGAGCCTGATGTTGTTCCTCGTGGTGCTCATCGGGTGGCTCTTCGGCCCGCGCGCCGCCACCATCACCGCCGCGGTGTCGCTCGCCGTCGCGACGCTCTATTTCGTGCTCGGCACGATGGGGCTGTTGCCCGAAGCGCCGCCGCTCGCGCTGCATGGGTACTTCACGATGCTCATCATGAGCATCGCGCTCATCTGGACCACCGCCTCCCGCCCTCCCGCGCGCATGCGAGAGGCGTTGATCGCCGCGACCGAACGGCAGGCCGCGTTCGAGGCTGAACAGGCGAAGCGTCTCGAGACGGCCCGGCAATTTCAGGCGGTGTTCGACCAATCACCCCACCTGCTGGCGCTGGTGCACCCGGACGGCAAGCTGTTCGCGGTGAACCGCGCCACGCTCGAGTTCGCGGGCCTGTCTTCGGCTGACGTCTTGATCGGCTCCGAGTTCGCGAAGGGGTCGGCCTGGTCGGAAGCCGACCGCGCGAAGCTGAGCGCCGGAGAAGCCGACCTCGCCGCGGGGCGCACGGTGCGCTTCGACACGCAACGCACCGACCATCGCGGGCGGCTCCGTCACCTCGAGTTCTCGCTCTCACCCTTCCGCAACGAAGCGGGTGAGCTGGCGTACTTCATCGCGGAGGCGCGCGACGTCAACGACACCGTGCTCGCCAAGGAGCGCCGTGAACGCATCGCGCGGCTCGAGCTCGTCGGTCAACTCGCGGGCGGCGTCGCGCACGACTTCAACAACGTGCTGATGGCCATCATCGCCTCGAACGAAGCGCTGCGCTTCGAGCTCGAAGAACAGGGCCGTCTCTCGCCCACGGTCATCGAGAGCCTCGACACCATCGTTCAGGCCGGCCGCCGCGCGGGAGACCTCACCACGCGCCTGCTGACGCTCGGGCGGCGCACCATCGTCACCACCCAACCGCTGTCGATGACGCAGCTCGTGCAGTCGGCGGTGAAGCTGCTCGAACGCACGCTGCCTCCGAGCATCCGGGTCACCTTCAATCCCGGCTCCATGACCGCGTTGGTCGACGGCGACGCGGCGGCGCTCGAGAGCACCATCATCAACCTCGCGGTGAACGCGCGCGACGCGATGCCGAACGGCGGGGAGCTCGTGTTCACCACCGAGCTCGTCACGCTCGACCCCGAATGGTGCAATGCGAGCGGCTTCGACTTGACGCCCGGCCCGCATGTGCGCGTCTCGGTGCGCGACACCGGCATGGGCATCTCGCGCGAGAACATCGCGCGCATCTTCGAGCCCTTCTTCACCACCAAAGAAGACGGCAAGGGCACCGGGCTCGGGCTCGCGTCGGTCTTCAGCGTGATGCGCGAACACCACGGCGCGGTGCACGTCTACTCCGAGCTCCAGCGGGGCACCGTCTTCCACCTCTCGCTGCCGGTCTCGCAGGTCGCGCCCACGCGCGTCGAGGCGGCGACGGAACACCACCGGTGGGACGGGCTGCGCGCGCTGGTGGTCGACGACGAAGCGCCGATTCGCGCCGTGCTGCCGCGCCTGCTGACCCGCCTGGGCATCTCCAGCGTCGCCGTGGAGAGCGCCGAGGCCGCGGCGCCGCGATTGATCGAGGAGAGC
>JBEHYH010000624.1:0-3284 GCA_048498275.1 Myxococcota bacterium
CGCGAAACCACCGGCTACAATCTTTTATCCCTCCGGGATGGGGAAAAGTTTCCCCGGCTCACCCTTTCAACGAAACAAGTGACCATTCTCCGCACGAGCAATCCATGCTGCCAGCGTGCCGTAAATCAAATAGCAATAAAACAGAGAGAAAACCACCCCGAGGCAGAATACCCATCGCTTACGCATCCAAAGTAACCGCAGAGAGTAAACAAGGCTAAACGCACACAAGATACTTACGGCAAACTCTCCACTCCAATCATACGGCATCGCCCCAAAGAAAAAGAGGAGGAGAAAGATAATCACGGGCAAAGAAACCGAAATACATTCTACGGGAATCCTTTGATAAATCGCAGGCCATCGAGCCATCGCTTTCGCGGAGGTTAGAACCCCTGCAAGCGCACCTAAAATCACCGCACCATAGACACGATAGTCCGACAAAATTGCATGAAGTATTTCATCATTCATGATGCCATGGCGACGATTGCTAAGGTGGCAGAGAATCCCCTTTATGGTTAAGTTGGTGATAAAAGGACTGTCATTGAATGTCAACACGAGAGCGCCATCTCATCGAATCATCCGTCATTTTCCCTATTCTCCTTCACCCCTGAATCGTTTACATTGCTCGCCTGTCATGGCTGACATCGTCCTGACCACGCTTAATGCGAAGTACATTCATGCCGCCTTTGGCCTGCGCTATTTGCTGGCCAATATGGGCGAGCTGCAGGCGCGTACGTGCCTCGTGGAGTTCGATATCAACCAGCGCGCCCTGGACATCACGGAGGTCTTGCTGGCGCGGAATCCGCAGATCATCGGCTTCGGCGTCTATATCTGGAACACCGTGCAAACGCGCGACCTTCGCCACGCCCGAAGAAGCGCGCGCCGCCCCCGAGGGCTCGGCGTTGGCGCGCCTCAGGGTGCTCGACGATCGCGCGAAGCCGGGCGAGCGCCTCTACGTGTTGATGAGCCGGCTCGCCTACACGTTGGACCGCGACATCTCGTTCTTCACCGAGGCGCGCTCGCGCGACGTCAACTACCTCAACTCCATCGCGCCGGAGGTTCGCGCCACCGTCAACGCGCGCGGCGTCTTCCACGCCGACCTCGTGCCGGCCAACAACTTCACCATCGAATGGCAGGAGCCCGTGCCCGCCGACTCACCGCTGCTTCCATTCCTCCCGAAGGGCGCGAAGCCGGCGTCGATCGTCGTTCAGCGGAACTTCAACTTCTCGCGGGTGATGGGCTTTCGCACCGCCGAGCGCACCGTGACGTGGACCGCGCATGTGCCGCTGGGCTTCGGGCGCACGCGCGTCGTCGTCTACACGATGAGCCTGATGCACAACATTCCGCCGCCGTTCCTGGGGGGGAAGCAGCGCGTCTACCGCGAGATGATCGACCACACTGCGATGCTCGTAGCCCGGCTGCGCGAGTACCCGGGCCCCTGAAGCGCTTCAGCGCGCGAGCAGGCCGCGCTTCGGCACCGACCACACGGGGAAGGTTCGCACGCCCGCATTTCTGCAGAGCACGTTCGCGGCCATCACGCCCGAGGTGTGGGCGCCTTCCATCAACATCGAGGGGAATGGCAGCGACACCCAGTCACCCGCGAGCACGAGGCCGGGAGTCGTCGTCTCGACGCCCGGGCGGTGTTTCGCGAGGCCGAGATGAAACGCCGTGAAGTCGTCGCGCAACTGCAGGTGGCGTGAGGTGATCGACGACGCGTCGAAGTGCGGCACGTACTTCTTGAACTCGTCTTCGAGCACGCGCGTCACGTCGGCGTCAGCCAGATCATCGGGCAGCGCGTAGCTGTGCAGCTCGAGCACCTCGTCGCTCACCGGGCAGAAGGCGTCCAACGCGCGCACCCGCTCGGTCGCCACGAAGGCCGGCATCTTCTCGCCACCGATGGGCTTGCTCAGCCACAGCCGCAGCACGGCGTAGCGTTGGCCCGCCGTCAGCGCATCGAAACGGCCCGGCAACAACGCCTTGGCCGCGGTCACGTTCGCGGCCAGCACGACGGCGTCGAACTTCTCACCGTCGACCTCGAACCCGCCTTCCACCTCGAGCGACTTCACGGGCGTGCCGACACGAAGCTTCACGCCCTGCGCACGGAGGCGCGCCGCCAACGGGCCCATCACCGCCTCTTCGACGCTCGACGTGAGCCGGTCGAAGGCCAGGCCGCGATCGTGGCTCAGGTAATAGAAGTGAAAGCTCTTCACCAACTCCGACATCGAGAGCCGGTCTTCATGCGCGAAGAACGCGCGCGCGAACGCGGTGAAGATGACCATCAACGACTTCGGGATCCTCGCCTTCCGCGCGTACTCGGCGAAGCTCACCTCATCGAGCTGCGCGGGGATCTTCTGCGAGTCCCACTCCAGGAACTTCTGCAGCGCCTGACCCGTGGTCGGGTTCGCGACGTCGATCATGCGGAACAGGCCCTTGCCGTACAGCGCGATGAGGTTCAGCAGCGGCGTGTTCTCGACTTCTTGAAACGAATACCGCCGGCCATCCGCGCCGATGACCAGATAGTCCTCGACCGGCTCGAGTGACTTCGACAGGCCAGTCTCGGCGAGCAAGTGATTGAAGCTGTAATAGTGATGAAAGAACGCGTGAAAGCCGTGCTCGATGTCGCGCGGCTTCCCGTCGACGTCTTCCTTCCACGACGACAGTTTTCCGCCGAGGTACGCGTTCTTCTCGAACACCGTCACCTCGAAGCCGCGCCGCGACAGCAGCTCCGCGGAGGTCAAGCCCGCGAGCCCACCGCCGATGACAGCCACGCGCCGAGGTGAAGCCACGCGCTCGGGCTTCGAGGCGTCGGGCACTTCGACTTCATGCCGGTAGCCGCCGAAGCGCTTCTCAATCAGCCACGTGAACACCGACGGAGCGAACCGTCGCGCGCGGTTCGACTGGTAGATGCTCGCCGCCAACATCGCGAGCGCGACGCCGAAGCCATAGTCCTCGAGGGGGATCGTGAAGACCCGGAGCGGGAGCTGAAACGCTTCGTCGTACTGAACGATGGGCCGGCCCGTGAGGTACCCGTTGAAGATCGTCGTCAGCGCGCCGACGGTGACGAGATACAGCCAGCCCTTCACCATCGAATAGACGCGTGAGCCGTTGAGCAGGTCCCACAGCGCGGAGAAGCCGACGCTCCACAACGAGAACGCCGTGTACTCGCGACCGGTCGACCACGCCCACGCGCCGAGCACCGCCGTCACGCCCATCACCAGCCACGGAGCGAACGACAGCCACTCCACCGGCCGCTCCCGCTTCGCCGCGAACGCGAGCTCCCATCGAAC
>JBEHYH010000625.1:0-3278 GCA_048498275.1 Myxococcota bacterium
CAGCCCAACCTGCAGTTGCTCGTCGACATGGCCGCCGACCTCACCATCGGCACCGGCTTCATGCTCGAGAACGCGGTGGAGACCACCGCGCGTCAGAACCCGGGCGTGAAGTTCCTGCTCATCGACTCACCGCTGCTCGACGCGAAGGGCAACCTGCGTCACCTGCCGAACGTGCGCACGGTGGTCTTCAAGGAAGAAGAAGGCAGCTTTCTCGCGGGCGCGCTGGCGGGGCTGGTCGCGAAGAACAAGGTCGGCTTCGTCGGCGGCATGGAGATCCCGCTCATCAAGAAGTTCGAAGCCGGTTTCCGCGCGGGCGTGCAGGCGACGAACCCGAGCGCCGCGTTGCTCGTTCAATACACGGGCAGCTTCGACAACGTGAGCCACGGCAAGCAGGCCGCGCAGGACCTCATCGCGAAGGGCTGCGAGATCATCTTTCACGCCGCGGGGAGTGACGGGAATGGCGTCATTCAAGCGGTGAAGGAAGCGCGCGCAGCGGGGGCGCAGGTGTTCGTCATCGGCGTCGATTCTGATCAAGCGCACCTGGCGCCCGACGCGGTGCTGACGTCGATGGTGAAGCGCGTCGACTACGCGGTGTGGCTGGCCACGAGAGATCTCACCACCGGCAACTTCACCGCAGAAGACACGGCGCTCGGCTTGAAAGAAGGCGGCGTCGCGCTGGCGCCGGTGCGCGTCGATTTCGCGGGGAAAGCCGACGCGCTCGCGAAGGTCGACGCGCTCCGCGCGCGCATCATCGCCGGTGAAATCGTCGTGCCCTCGCGTTGATCAGCGCAGGCGCTTGAGCGCGTCTTCCGCGGGGAACTGCAGATCCATCAGCGGCTTCTTCGGGTCGCGAACTTCGAAGCTGAACGTCGCGCCGTCTTTTTCGTAGATCGAATCCATCGACGAGCCGCCGTAACGAATCGCCTTCCAGCCCTTCGCCTCGATGAAGTCGGTCATGATCTTGAACGCGTGGGGCCCGCTCTTGCCTTCGAAGCCGAGCTGCAGACGATTGCCCGTGCCTCCGCAGGTCGTCGCCTCGGGCGGAATCAAGTCGGAGTGCGCGGCCCACACCCCCTCGAGCGGCTTCTGCTCGCACACCTTCGAACAGCCAGCGGCGAACATCATCACTGCCGAAAACAACGCGACGCGAATGGAAGAAGAAGTCATGCGGCCAGAACCCGGCGCCGCGTTCACGTGTGCAAAAGAAACGGGGCGACGGTTGCGCACCATCGCCCCGCGAAGACTCTTTCTGCTCAGCGCTTACGTCGCGGGCGCCGCCTCAGGAGCCGGCGCGGCTTCCGGCGCGGGCGCAGGCGTCGACTCCGGAGCGACGGGCGCGACCGCCGGCGCAGGTTCAATCGGCTTCGCCGGCGGCGCCGAGGGGATCAGCTTGTCGAAGTTGCCGCGAACGCCGAGCAGAATGCCGTAGCCGCCCGACGTGTACCGGCCATTGCCGACGTACGCCGGGTCATACGCCGGGGAATTGGTCGCCACCGTGCCTCCGCGCGCGACGCGGCTGTCGGTGATGTTGGTGGTGTTGGTGGGCATGCCGTTGATGCCGACCATCACGTCGATGGGCCCGATGTGGCCCGTGAGACCGCCGGTGACGAACACCGTGGTGGGGTGCGTCCAGTCGACGGAATACGAGGCCTGACCCGCGGCGCCGGTCTCGTACATGAAGCCCGCGCTCGCCGAGAGGTACTGGAAGATGCGGTACGACGCGCCGATGCGGAAGCTGTACGACGCCGTCCAGTTCTTCTCGACGTTGAACGAGCTGATGGCGGTGCGGTTGCCCTGAAAGACGACCGACAGGTTGTCGGGCGTGAGCGCGAGTTTGTCGACCGCCTGCCAGCCCAGGTACACGAAGTCGACGCTCACCCCGAGGCCGCAGTCGGTGCGCGACGCGTCGCCGAGCGCGCAGGCGTGACGCACCGGCTTCACGTAGCCGCCGACACGAACCTCCAACGGCATGTTCATGTCGAGGTCGGCGCAGAGTTGATCCTTCTTCGGGCCGCACGCGCGCGTACCTTCGACGGTCGCTCCGAGGTCGGAGAACGTCTTGGGCAACGTGACGTTCACCGCACCGCGCGCGTGAAAGTGAATCGGCGGGCGAATCGACGCGCCGAACTGAAGCCAGTCGAGCGGCTTGACCATGATGCCCGCGATGCCGGTGACGCCGATCTGCCCGTCGAGGTTGATGCCGACGCGCGCGTCGTAGTCGGCATTTTCCTGGAGCTGCTTCTTCGGGTTGTCGCCGAGCACGTCGCCCGCGTAGAGAGTCTGGTCCTGCTTGAAGTTCGAAACGGTGAGCTGAAAGCTGCCGCCGATCGACAGCCATTTGGTGAGCTCGAGCCCGATGGAGAGCGACGGGTACGCGATGAGGATGTCGGTGCTGATCAACGCGTAGCGCTGCGGCGCGAACTTGTTCGGCCGGTTCACGTACGAGCCGTCGGTGTTCTTCGTGTAGTCGGGCTCCGGGTAGTAGTACGCGCCCTGCGACGGCGGCGCGAAGACCGAGAGCGCGAAGGTCAGCATGTGCTTGCTCGTGTCTCCGCCCCACCACTTGCCCGTGGGCAGGCCGTAACCGACGCTGAAGTACGGCAGCACGTACGGCGCGTTGGGGTTGCGCGCGGCGTTGCTGGTGCTGCTCACGCAACGCACCGACACGCTGTTCGCACAGTCGTCGCTGGGCTTGCTCGTGTCCCAACCCGGGTCCTGCCGCCAGTACGTGACGGTGTGTTTGATCAGCTCGATGTCGCCGAGAAACTGAAAGCCCTGCAGCTGCGTGAGGCCGGCCGGGTTGTACATGGTGGCCGTGAGGTCGTCGGCCTGACCGGTGAACGCACCGCCTTGCATCATCGCCTTCGTGCCGTTGTCACCGAAATAGAAGCCTGACGCCTGTGCACCCGCGGCGGCGCACATCACGCACAACACCAGTTGTCTGGTCACGAATTGCCTCTTGGAGGGGAAGAGAAAGAGGCGCGAAAGCTACGTGCAAACCGCTGACGCCCGCAAAGAAGAAGCGATGGACCCTGTCACGGATCCACCGCTTTTTTCGTGAAGCGTCGCGTTACGACTTCAGCGGCGCATGTTGCGCATCGGAGCCGGCGCGGGTGCGGAGACCGGCGCGGGGGCTGAACGCCGCGTGTTGTTCACCGGTGCGGGCGGCGACGGAGGCGGCGGCGGCACGCTGCGGTTGATGGCCGGAGGCGCCTGCAGCACGGGCGGGCGCTCCACGCTGCGCGACGGCGGCGGCGCGTACACGTTGCTGTTCATCG
>JBEHYH010000626.1:0-3268 GCA_048498275.1 Myxococcota bacterium
CTGATATATTCGCTGGTCCCGGCGCCGGGAATTAGACCCCCGAGGCGCTCCCGCGCCTTCGCGACGCGGCGATGCAGAACACGTGGGCGTACGAGCACCTGCGCGAGATGACCGACAAGGTCGGGCCGCGGCTCTCGGGCTCGCCCGGTTATGCGGCGGCGGCGAAGCAGCTCGCGGCTGAACTCAAGGCGCTCGGCGCCGAGGTCACGCTGCAACCGGTGAAGGTGCCGCGTTGGGTTCGTGGAGCGGAAGCCGCGGAGCTCGTCGAGTACGCCGGCCGGCCCGAAGGGCTCACGCAGCACCTGCGGCTCACCGCGCTCGGCGGCTCGGGAGCGACCGTTGCCGCGGGCGTCACCGCGCGCGTCGTCGTCGTGCATGACCTCGATGAACTCAAGGCGCGCGCCGCTGAAGTCAAAGGCGCGATCGTGCTCATCACGCAGACGTTCGATGAACGCCTCGCGCAGAACGGTCACCCGGGAACCGCGTATGGAGATGGCGCGAAGCTCCGCTTCGCGGCTCCCGGTGAGGCGTCGTCGCTCGGCGCGCTGGCGGTGCTGACGCGCTCCATCGGCGGCGCGAACTACCGCCTGCCGCACACCGGCTTCACGAACTTCAAAGACAAGACGCCGATCCCCGCTGCGGCGTTGAGCGCGGAAGACGCCGACCTCATCACGCGGCTCGCGACGCAGGGCCCGGTGAAGCTGCATCTCACGCTGACGCCGAAGACGCTGCCCGACGTCGACGCGTTCAACGTCATCGCCGACTGGCGTGGCACGGAGAAACCCGACGAGCTCGTCATCGTCTCCGGGCATCTGGACTCGTGGGATCTCGGCACCGGCGCGCTCGACGACGCAGACGGCGTGTACGCGTCGGCCGGCGTGCTTCAGACGCTCGCGCAGTTGAACCTGCGCGCGAAGCGCACCATTCGCGTCATCGCGTGGGCAAATGAAGAGAACGGGCTGCGTGGCGCGAAGCAGTACCTCGAGAGCGCGAGCAAGACGCTCGAGCAGCACACCGCGGTCATCGAGACCGACGAAGGTGGCGGGCGTTCACTGGGCATCACCGCGAGCGTGTCGCTCGAGACGTTCCCGCAGCTTCAGCCGCTCGTCTCAATCCTCCGGCCCATCGGCGCGAACGTGTTGGAGCGGAGTGATCGCAGTTGTGGCGCGGACATCTCGGTGCTGCAGAACGCGGGCGTGCCGGGCTTCGCGCCGCTGCTCGATGCGCGCACCTACTTCGACTACCACCACACCGCGGCCGACACGTTCGACAAGGTCGACCCGGAGAATCTGCGTTCACAGATCGCGACGTTGGCGGTGTTGTCGTACTTCCTCGCCGAGTTGCCGCAGCCGTTGCCGCGTTTCAAAACGCAGTAACCAGGAGCTGGAGCCGGTTCGCTGCGCCGCTGCAGCGACCAGAAAGTGCAGCCCAAAAAATTGCGCCCGTCGAAGCCCGCGCGACACTCCTGTTGAAGGAGCAACACATGGCTTTCGACGTCGTGATGTTCGGTGCCGTCACTCTCCCCGAGATGAATGTCGAGGAATGGCTGTCCACGCCCATCGAGACCGCCGCGTTTCCCTGGCTCGATGAAGTCGCGGGTACGGAAGTCGTGCAGGACACGCCGGAAGCGCTGCTCGCGGCGCTCGGCGAAGTGGTGTGCACGCCGCACGAATTCCTCGCGGTCACGTTGAACGACGGCCGCCTGCAGATTCAGGCGTACCTGAGTGAAGATCGCTTCCGCGAGACGGCGCAGGCGGTGGCGTTGCTCGTCGCGAGCGCGGCTGAGTTCGGCGGCGTCGGCGAAGTGCACTTCATGGGCTACCAGGGCATCCGCTTCGGTGAGCGCTTCACGCTGCGCGGGAGCCGGGTCGCGTACGCGAAGGTCCCCGCGGAGAATCTCGCGGCGCTCGAGCATCACGCGTCGTTCCAGTTGCTCGATGCGCGTATTCACGAACGCTTCGATTCGCTCGTGGGCCGCCCGAACATCGGCGAAGCCAAAGGGAGCAGGTGGGAGGTCAGCCCCTTCACCGGCCGCAAGGTGCGCGTCGCGGCGCAGCCCAAGAACGATCGGTAGTCCTCGACGCCACGACCTCGGCAACGCTCAAGGTTGAGAAGCCTCGGTAGCCGCGGCCTCACGGCGAGGAAACGCACGTCGAAGGCGCGAGCACTCAGTACGGGGCGGGGACGAGGGGCGGGAGCTCCCGAATCGAAAAACGTACTGTTCCACGCTTGGCGCGTTTCCTCTCGAACTCGACGGGCACGCGCGGTTCGAGCACCGGGCAAACACTTCACGATTCACTGCCTCGAGAGAAGGCGCTCGACGAAGACGTGAGCGCTCAGTTCACCCACGCTGGCCTCTCGACCTCGAGCGAACGCGCGCAGCTCGCTCGACACATTTTCCGATGCGGGAGCTCCCGCCCCTCGTCCCCGCCCCGTACTGAGTGCTCACGCCTTCGATGAAGAGCACCTCGCCGTGAGGCCGCGGCTACCGAGGCTTCTCGACCTTGAGAGTTGCCCAGTTCGCGGCGTTCAGAAGCTCGCGGACAAACCGACGCTCACCACGTGACGCATGTAGAGGAATTTGTTCTGCGGGTAGAAACCCAGATACCCCGCGTAGCGAACGTCGAGGTCGAGCCACTTCGTCAACGGCCGCACCAGCTTCAGCGTCGCCGAGGACATGTTCTCGTCTTCTTCCAGCACCGTGAGGTCCTGACTCAGGTACACGCCGTCGGGGAAGAACGACGGCTGAAACGTCACCGACGCCAGCAACGTCAATTGCCACGGCAACCGGAAGCCCGCCATCACGCTGAAGCGATGCCGCCGCACCGTCTCGCCGAACGAGTTCGACGCCTGGTCGTAGTACCCGTAGCTGAACGTGAAGTGGAACGGCCCCCGGTACGAATACGAGAGGCCGACGTTGAAGACCACGTCGTTGCGCCGGCCGCCCGTCGTCCCCGTATTTCCATTCGCGTCGGGCCGCGTGCGCGCTTCGCTGTTGTAGAGGCGCGGGTTGAAGCCACCGCTCAGCGACACCGCGTGCTTCTTCAAGAACCGGTAGCGCGCCTGAAAGCCGCCGTCGGGCCCGGAGTAGCTGTACGCAAACCGGTTGTAGAAGAGGAACCGGTGCGCGTTGATGAACGCACGCACGTCGATGGCCGGGTCGGGGAAGAAGTCGATGACCGCTCCGCCCTGCAGGTCGGTGTAGTCGCGCTGAGCACCTCGCCGGTCGCGCGCTCGCCCTGAGATGTCCAACGAGAAAGAGTCGCTG
>JBEHYH010000627.1:0-3267 GCA_048498275.1 Myxococcota bacterium
CCGCCGTGCTGCGGGCGCTCTTTGACAAGACGAACTCCAACAACACCCTCGACTCGCGCGAGACGGGCGACTGGTTCCAGGCCGTCGCGCTGTACCCCGGTTTTGAGTCCGCCACGCTCGCCGCCGACTACGCGACCGACATCTTCCTCGCGCTGGAGAAGGGCTTCACCTCGCAGCAGCCGGTGGCGTGCCACTGGCGCACGCGCGCGCCCGTCAGCTCGCAGCGCCGTGACGCGCTCGGCATCGAATACCCGGGTGCGTACGCGTGGGTCGCCTCGCCGAACTTCACCTCCGGCCGTGGCGGCACCACCATCGACCGCGTGCTCATCCACACCATGCAGGGCAGCTACGCCGGCACGCGGAGCTGGTTCCAGAACTCGAGCTCCAACGTGTCGTCGCACTACATCGTGCGCAGCTCCGACGGGCAGGTCACGCAGATGGTGCAGCACGCCGACACCGCGTGGCACGTGCAGTGTTACAATTCACGTTCGGTCGGCATCGAGCACGAGGGCTACGTCGACGCGCCCGACACCTGGTACACGACCGCGATGTACACGGAGTCGGCTAGGCTGACCGCGTACATCTGCGACCGTCACGGCATCCCCAAAGACCGCGCGCACATCATCGGTCACTACGAGGCGCCTTCGAGCTGCAACACCAGCGGTCACACCGACCCGGGCTCAGGCTGGAACTGGACCACGTATATGTCGCTGGTCACGGGCACGACTCCCACGCAGACCACCGGCGTCTTCATCGGCGCGATTTATACGGGCGGCGTGACGAGCAACCGCGTCGCCGGAGCCACCGTCACCGTCGGCAGCCAGTCGGTCACCACGGGCGCCGATGGCCTGTACCAATTCTCGCTCGCGCCCGGCAGCTACACGGCGACGGTGACCAAGGCCGGCTACTCGTCGGCGACGGTGACGCGCACGGTGACGGCGAACGCGCAGATCTGGGGTTCGATGGACATCGAGCCCCAGACGACGGCGACGGGCACGCTCAAGGGCGTCATCTGCACCGGCGCGGGCGCGGCGAACCCGCATTGTGAAAACGGCACGGGCACCAAGGTCTCCGGCGCGGTGGTGAAGGTCGGCACGGCGACGTACACCACGGCCGCCGACGGCTATTACGAGTTCCTCGCGCTGCCGGTCGGCAACGTGACGGTGTCGGTCTCGAAGACGGGCTACGCGAACAATTCGTACGGCCGCACCATCACCGCGGGCGGCACCACGTGGGGCTCGATGAACATCGAACCCGTCGGCGGCAATGAGCCGCCGGTCGTCGCCATTACGTTCCCCTCCGATGGTTCGACGCTCGACCTCGGGCACGTGACGCTGACCGGCACGGTGAATGACGACGGTGGCGCGGTTTCGACGGTGAAGGTGAAGCTGAACGGCGGCACCGCGACCGACGTCTCCGTCACCGCCAACGCGTTCTCGGTCGACGTGCTGCTGAAGCCCGGCACCAACACCATCGAAGTGTCGGCGACCGATGCCGCGAGCCACACGGGCAGCGCGACCTCGACGGTCACCTTCAACGCGGGCCTGTCCGGCGTCATCACGCTCGCCGGTGACGTGGCGACGCCCATCGACGGCGCGACGGTCGAGGTGCGCGAGGCGTCGAGCGGCACGCTGGTCTCCACCACCACGAGTGACGTGAACGGCGCCTACGCCGCAAACGTGATGGTGGTGCCCGCCGACTACCTGGTGACGCTGAAGAAAGACGGCTACCGCACGCTGAGCGAAACGGTGACGGTGCCCGAAGACCAGCGCCTCGCGGTGAACTTCACGCTCACGCCCGGCAGCGACGACGTCATCGACGCCACCCTGCTCTTCGTCGAGCCGAAAGACGGCGCCACCATCGCCTCCGAGAGCGTCACGCTCTACGGGCAGGTCAACGGCTTCGACGTCGCGAACGTGACGGTGAACGGCAACGCCGCGGAGCTGGTCGGCGCCGGCGGGTTCTCCAGCACGCTCAAGCTGGTGAAGGGCGCGAACACCATCGAGGCCACCGCGACGGGCGTGAATGGTCAGACCGTCGCCAATCACATGACGCTCAACTACGCGCCGGTCGAGAAGAAGAAGGGCTGCGGTTGCAGCTCGGGCGTCGAGGTCTTCGCCGCGCTCGCCGCGTTCGTTCTGCTGCGCCGCCGCGCCCGCGTTTGATAAGGGCGGTGGCATGTCCACCCCCACGTCCTCGAGTTCGAGTGCACCGCTGACGTTCGACGCGTTCTGGCGCTGGCTGTCGGAGCACCGGAACTGCCTGCTGCGCGTGGGCAGCCCTGATGTGGTGTTGATGGACCACGAGCTCGCGCACTGGGACTTCTTCGAGGAAGACGATGGCCGCGCGGTGGTTCAGTGCATCATCGGCAAGTCGCTGGTGGGGGAAGTGCTCATCGAGCGCACCGAGGTGCTCTTCGTACAGGCCTCGCCCGACCTCGAATCACCCAACAGCCAGGCGTGGAACTTCGAGCTCATCGGCGGCTCGAAGACCGAGAACTTCCCGCTGTTCTCGTTCCTCATGTCGCACGGCATGGAAGGCTCGCCCTCGGGCGGCCACACGATGCTCAAGCACTGACTTTATTTTTGTGCGGTGGGGCGGATGACGACGTCATTCACGTCGACCTCCGGGGGCTGCTCGATGGCGAAGGCGATGGCGCGGGCCACCGCCTCGGGCGGCAGGCCGATGTCTTGCACGCGTTGGAGCAGCTCGGGGTCATTCGTGGCTTGCGCCGCGAAGTGGGTGCGCACCATTCCCGGTGAGATGCCCGTCACGCGAATGTTCGGCCCACATTCCTGTCGCAGGCCTTCAGTCAGCGTGCGCACCGCATTCTTCGTGGCTGCATACAGCGCCTGCGTCGGCACGATCTTCAGCCCCGCGGTCGAGATGACGTTCACGAAGTGCCCCCGCTGCTGTCGCTGAAACACCGGGAGCGCCGTCGCGATGCCGTACATGACGCTCTTGAAGTTGATGTCGACCATCGCCTCCCAATCGTCGACGCGGCGTTGCTCGAGCCGTGAAATCGGGCCGACTCCGGCGTTGTTGATCAACACGTCGACCGCGCCGTGAGCGTCGAGCGCGCGGGCCATCACCGCGTCGACCTCGGCGCGCTTCGACACGTCGGCCGGCACCGCGAGCGCGTGAAGCTCTTGCGCCAGCGCCCGCAGCGCGTCGGGCCTGCGGGCGGTGAGCACCAGCTTCGCGCCGCGTGCCGACAGGAGGCGCGCGGTGGCCTCCCCGATGCCGGCGCTAATCACGCAGGCGCTC
>JBEHYH010000628.1:0-3255 GCA_048498275.1 Myxococcota bacterium
GAACCTGGCGGCGTGCGGAGGTGTGAGTGACTTCCGCAACGGCGTGCCTTCTTCGAAGCAGGTGGCGCTGAAGCTCCCCGAGTCTGCGAGCGGCGGCCTGTCGGGCGTCGGCACCCGCCGCGATGGCCTCGAAGGCGAGACCGCTGAATTCTACAAGCTGACGCGCGCCACCACGCTGCTGGTCAACGGCGGCACCGCGCTGATTCTCGACACCGTCGCGCGCATCACCACCTACCCCGCGACGACGGTCAGCAACGACAGCGCGACCTGGGGCCCGTACACCGACGCGCTTTCTCCGAACACGTGGAAGCTGACGGTGACGCGCACCGCCGACGCCGACACCTACGACTACCGCCTCGAGGGCAAGGGCAAGACTGAAGCCGACAGCGCGTACCGCATCGTGCTCTCGGGCACGCATCACCACGCCGGCGACAACCTCGGCAACGGCACGTTCCTCATCGATTGGGACGAAGCGGCCCAGTTGCCGGAGCACGCCGACCTCGTCGGCACCGCGAACGTGACGTACTCGCGCCTGGCGCTGTCCGCGGACATCGACATCGAAGTGGCGTTCAACCAGATCTACAGCGCCGACAAGAACCAGCGCGTCGATGCGCACTACGTGTACCACTCGACCAACGCGGCGGGCGGCAACTTCCAGTTCGACGTGTACCAGAACTTCGTCGGCGGCTCGGGCATCGAGCACGCGAAGATGCGCAGCCGCTGGCAGCAAGACGGCGCGGGCCGCACCGATGCGCGCATGACCGACGGCGACGTGACGGGCGAGCTCAACGCCAACGAGTGCTGGGATTCTTCGTTCCTGAGCCGCTACCTGAATTACAACTGGGATACGTCGCAGAATTACGGCACTGAGTCGGTGTGCGCTTTCACGGTCGCCGAGTACTCCACGCTCTGAAATTCCTGTTCGTCGCGGGCGTGCTGTCGCTCACCGCGGCAGCGCAGGAACACCGCACCGCACTCTTCGTCGGCAACAACGGCGCGTCGCTCTTCTATGCGGAGAGCGACGCGCGGCGTTTGCGGGACACCTTCGTTCGTCTCGGCGGCATGCACGACGCAGACGCCGCGGTGATGGAGCACGCGAAGCCTGAAGAGATCGAACGCGCGCTCGCGGCGCTGAACCCGACGGTGGTGTTCTTCTCGGGCTACGCAAACGACCCGGCGTACGAATTGCTCAAGTCGAAAGGTGTCATCGCGATCTTCGATGTGGCGGGCGACGGCAACGACGCGCCGCCGGAGATCACGGTCGATGGCACGCGCGTCACGATGAAGTTCGCGAACGCGAAGTCGAAGGAGTCTGACGTCATCGGCGCGGGCTACTTCGGCTACCACCTCGCGACCGCGCTCATCGGTTCGGCTGATGAAAACGGTGACGGGCGCATCGCGTGGAACGAGGCGCTCCCGTGGTCGTTCGAGCGGATCCGCGCGGTGTTGAAGATGAACGAACTGCCGCTGCCGGCGGTGACCGATGCGACGGTGCTCACCGACCTCGCGGCGCGCGGTGAGGGGTTGATGATGCCGACGTCGACTCCGGCGGGCCCGTATTACGTCGTCGATTCGCGAGGAGCGGTCTACGCGGAGATCGTCAAAGAAGGCCGCTCGCGTTTTCTGGCGCTGCCCGCCGGCGACTACACGCTGAAGCGCCGGCTCGCTGATCGCCTGCGCGTCGGCACCATCACCATCAAGCCCGGCGAGGTGTTGATGTTCGACGAGTCGCGGCTCGAGAACACGCCGTTCAGCAAAGACCCGGTGAAAGGCACCACGACGGTCTCGACGTTCTCTCGACATTGGAGCGTCTCGCTCGCCGGCGGCGGTCAGCTCGTCTCGGGTGTATTCCCCCACTCCGCGTTCGTCGGCGGCCAGGTGTCGCTGCACAACCTCATCACGCGTGGCGTTTCGGTCGGCGTCGACGCGGGCTACGGGTTCATCGCCGCGACGAGCTCCGTGCAGCACGTGGGCGACCTCTCGTACAACTATTCGCGCGTCTCCGTCGGCGCCGCGATCTTCTACGAGTTCTTCCCCGACGGCCGGTTCATCCCCTTCGCGGGCCTTCACGTCAGCGTCGAGGTGATGAGCCGCGACTTCAAAGACGACGGGTACCCGACGCAGACGTACACCACGATCGCGCCGGGCATCGTCGCGGGCCTCAAGGTGCGCATCTACGAGGGCTTCTCCGCGCTGGTGACCTCGCGCGTGCACTACCTCCGCTACGACATCGACTCGCCGCGCAATCTGGTGAGCGCCGATTTCCAACTGTCTCTCAACTACGAGTTCCGGTGATGCGTCCTCTCTCGCTCCTGATGCTGTTGTGCGCGTGTGGCGGTGACTGGTCGGAAACCGATCTCGTCTACATGAGCGCGCTACCGATTCGCTCGACGCTGCGCGCGCCCGACGGAGGCACGCAGTGGAACGACTACGTCGATGGGCTCACCGCGATGTCGGAACAATCGCGCGCGCTGACGCCGCTCACGCGCACCGAAACCTCGCGCACGTGGGGGCCGTACGCCGACGAAAGCGATTCGACCCGTGAGCTCGAGCTGGTGATCGATCGCGTCGACGAAACGCATTTCAAATGGCGCGTGGAGAGCCGCGTTTCCGAAGGCGCGTGGCTCGGCATCATCTCGGCGACGTCTGACATCGACGCGCACAGCGGTGTCATCGATTCGCCGGTCGCCAGCTATCGAGACACGGTGACGGTGATCGATTCGTGGAAGACGCTCGATGCGATTTCACTCAGCTACGGCGAACGCCAGACGCTCACGCTCACCGGCACGGACGGCGGCGTCACCGTCGCGTGCTGGTCGACGACCGAAGCCTTCGCCGACTGCAACTGAGCCTCACTTCTTCTTGCGCTTCGCCGGAGCCGCGGTCACCTGCTGCAGCGTCTTGAGCGCGATGCGCATGTGCTCGGCCATCGTCGAGTCACCGTCGTCTTCCAACCAACGCTCGAACCCGACGCGGAACACTGCGATGCCCGCCTCCGCGACGAGGCTCGCGGCGGGCTCTTCGACGCCGCGCTTGTGAAGCGCCACCGTCAGCGCGTCGACGAGCTTCGACATCTTCATGCGCTCGCGCTCCATCAATTCCTGATGCGCGGTGACGACCGCGTAGCGAGCCTTCGCGTCTTCACGCGTGCGAATCGCCTCCAGTGAGCGCGCGATCGCGTCGAGCGCTGACCCGACCGCTTCCAAAGGCGCCTCATCGGCCGGCGTATCGCCGCTGGCCGTGCTCAGCGATTGC
>JBEHYH010000629.1:0-3244 GCA_048498275.1 Myxococcota bacterium
GGTTTTGTACAGGCGGGGGACGCCCGGGCAGCGCGGCACCGCGCAGAAGTGGGTCGACGATTTCTACGACACGTTCATCACCGAAGCCGCCGCGTCACGAAACGTGAAGAAGGAGGCGATCGACGCCGTGGGCCGCGGGCGCGTGTGGAGCGGTGAGGACGCGAAGGCGAAGGGCCTCGTCGACCTCAACGGCGGGCTGCTCGACGCGATCGCCGTCGCGAGGTCACGCGCGAACCTGAACGACGATTTCGCGGTGACGATCTCCGCGCAGTCGACCGGCATGCTCGGAGGAATGCTGGGCGCCACCCTGCCCGACGCGCTGCTGCAGATGCCGGTGAATCAGTCGCAGTTGCCGCCGGGCATCGAGCTGCTCGCGAAGCAGTTGGGGCCGACGGCGTGGTTGCTCGAGTCGCCCAGCGCGCAGACACGCCTCGAATACTCCGTCTCGATTCACTGAGGTTCAGTACGCGACGCCGAGCTGTTGAAGCCGGGTGCGCAGCTCCCAGATGCGCGCCTGCGACTTCGCCTGGCCCGGAGCGAACTCGGGGCCCACCTTCTGGCTGGTGGTCACCGCGCCATTTCCACACGTCGCGCCGCGGAGCTCGTACCAGCTCCGCTCTTCATGCTGCGGCACCGCGATGACGCCGCTGCCGTTGCCGGTGCGCACCGAGCCGTTCAGCCATGCGACCGTCGCGGGGCAGCTCTCGACGAGCAGCATTCGCGTCGAACCTTCAGGAGGCGCCGTGATGCTCACGCCGTCGCGGTCACCGGGCGAACGCACCGTCACCCCGCCGGAAAGTTCGACGCCCGCGACCAGTTGCTCGCGCGTCACCGTCTGGAGATTGAGCGGCGACCAACCGAAGCTCGACAGCAGCACCGCGTGATGGCGCGCGGCCTCAGTGCGGCACGGCTGACAATCACCGCCGCTCAACGAGTCTTCGAACGCGCCGCTCGGGTGGATGATGGAGAACTGCGTGCGCGACGACGCCACCCACGAACGCCGCTCCGGCGCAGGCGGGTTCTCGAGCGTGCCCGCGTCGGCGCCGTGAGCAACGAGCAGCTCCTTGAGCCGCCGCACTTCTCTCAACGCCGCGCGCTCCGCGGCCTGCTCTTCGTCGGCCTGCGTCCACCCTTTGGGGTACGAGACCTCCACTTCGAACACGTTCAAGGTGCCCGCCTCGAGCGCGTAGATCTGCGGGTTGTTCTTCTCGCGCTCGACCGCGTGCTTCCATTGATCGGTGTCGGCGCTCGCCGGCAGCGAACAGCAACACCCTGAAACCCAAAACATCGGGAGCACCAGCCAGGAACGCGTCACCGTTCGCACCTTAGACGCGCAAGCTTCTGTTGAAACGTTCCACATTTAGATTATGTCTAAATATCGTCCCGTTCCAGATTCGACGGGCGACGCTGATCAATTCGACACAGGGGAGAGAGATGAGAACGACGATTCGAAGCATCGCGGTATCGCTGGTGCTCGGCGGGGCGCTCGCGCACGCCGAAGACAAGAACAACCAATTCTGGTGGCCGGAGCGGCTCGACTTGTCGCCGCTCCGTCAGAACGCGGAGAAGTCGAACCCGCAGGACGCGAAGTTCAACTACGCCGAGGAGTTCAAGAAGCTCGACCTCGACGCGGTGAAGAAAGACATCGCCACCGCGATGAAGACCACGCAGCCGTGGTGGCCCGCCGACTATGGGAACTACGGGCCCTTCTTCATCCGCATGGCGTGGCACAGCGCGGGCACGTATCGCTCGGGTGATGGTCGCGGCGGTGCGGGCGGCGGTCAGCAGCGCTTCGAGCCGCTCAACAGTTGGCCCGACAACGCGAACCTCGACAAGGCGCGCCGGCTGCTCTGGCCGATCAAGAAGAAGTACGGCAACCGCATCTCGTGGGCCGACCTGATGGTGCTCACCGGCAACGTGGCGCTCGAGTCGATGGGCTTCAAGACGTTCGGTTTCGCTGGCGGCCGCACCGACGATTGGGAAGCCGACGTCGTGTACTGGGGCCCGGAGAAGAAGTGGCTCGCCGGCGACGCCCGCTACAAGGAAGGCCGCAAGCTCGAGAACCCGCTCGCCGCCGTGCAGATGGGGCTCATCTACGTGAACCCCGAAGGCCCCAACGGCAACCCCGACCCGATCGCCGCGGCGAAAGACATTCGCGACACGTTCGGCCGCATGGCGATGAACGATGAGGAAACGGTCGCGCTGATCGCCGGTGGCCACACGTTCGGCAAGGCGCACGGCGCGAAGAAGGCTGACTGTGTCGGCAAGGCTCCCGCGGGCGCGTCGATCGAAGAACAAGGCACGGGTTGGAACGGCTGCGGCGTCGGCGCGAACACCGTGACCAGCGGGCTGGAAGGCGCGTGGTCAGCGAACCCCACGGCGTGGACGAACCAGTACCTCACCAATCTCTACGCGTACGACTGGGTGAAGACGAAGAGCCCGGCCGGCGCGACGCAGTGGATCCCCGCTGATGGCGGCGCGGCGGCCCTCGTTCCCGACGCGCATGACCCGACGAAACGCCACGCGCCGATCATGTTCACGACCGACCTCGCGCTGAAGTTCGACCCCGAGTACCAGAAGATCACCAGGCGCTTCGTCGAGAAGCCCGAGGAGTTCCAGCTCGCGTTCTCGAAGGCGTGGTTCAAGCTGACGCACCGCGATCTCGGACCGCGCGCGCGTTACCTCGGCAAGGAAGTGCCGGCCGAAGAGCTCATCTGGCAGGACGTGATTCCCGCCGGGAAGCCGCTCGCTGCCGCCGATGTCGCGGCGCTGAAGAAGGCGATCACCGCGACTGGTCTGAGCACGTCTGAGCTCGTGCGCGCGGCGTGGGCTTCGGCGGCGACGTTCCGCAGTACCGACATGCGCGGTGGTGCGAACGGTGCGCGCATTCGGCTCGCTCCGCAGAAAGACTGGGCGATCAACACCTCGTCTGACGTCGCGAAGACCGTGGCGAAGCTCGAAGAGGTTCAGCAGAAGTTCAAGGGCGGCAAGGGAGCGTCGCTCGCCGACGTGATCGTGCTCGGTGGCGTGGTCGGTCTCGAGAAGGCGATCAAGGACGGCGGCTTCAAGGTCGCTGTGCCGTTCACCGGCGGCCGCGCTGATGCGACGCAGGCTGCGACTGACATCGTGGCGTTCAACTTCCTCGAGCCGAAGGCCGACGGCTTCCGCAACTACTACGGCGCGGGCAACACGCTCTCGCCGACCGAAGCGCTCGTCGACCGCGCGAACCTGTTGGGTCTGTCAG
>JBEHYH010000630.1:0-3237 GCA_048498275.1 Myxococcota bacterium
GCTCCGCTTCGCAAGTCTTCGCTGCGCTCGTCTCGCCGGGTCACCGCAACGGCGCGACGACCGCTCCGCTCACTTTCTGGTCGCTCCGCTTCGCGAGTCTTCGCTGCGCTCGTCTCGCCGGGTCACCGCGACAGCGCAGTGACCGCTCCGCTCTCTTTCTGGTCGCTCCGCGTCGCGAGTCTTCGCTGCGCTCGTCTCGCCGGGTCACCGCGACAGCGCAGTGACCGCTCCGCTCATTTTCTCAACGCAGCGCGCGGGCGAGCGCGGGGCCCAATTGGTCCAACGGCAACGTCTTCTTCACGACGCCCGTCTTGATGGCCGCCTCGGGCATGCCGAAAACCACCGCGGACGACTCGGCTTCGGCCCAGACCTCGATGCCCGCCTTGTCGAGCGCCTTCACGCCCTTCGCCCCGTCGTTGCCCATGCCGGTGAGCACCATGGCGTGGGTGTCTGACGGCGCCAGCCTGGCCGCGCTGATGAACAGGCGATCGATCGACGGCGCGTGGGCGTCGCTGGGCGCCGAGGGGCTGATGGCGAGCACGAGCTTTTCGGCGCGCACCGCGAACTCCATCTGCTCGCCACCGGGCGCGACGTACACGCGGCCGGGGAGAATGCGCGCGCCATCGGTCGCCTCCGCCACGCGGAACGGGAGCGTCTGATCGAGCCGGTCGGCGAACGCCTGCGTGAACCGCGCGGGCATGTGCTGCGCGACGACCACACAGACGGGGAGCCCCGCGAGCGACTCGAGCACCTTCTGCACCGCCGGAGGACCACCGGTGGAGGCGCCGATGAGCACCAGCTTCACGACTTCGTGCGGTGGCGGCGTCGGCAACGGTGCCGTCGTACGTTTGGCGGGTTTCGCGGGCGCCCTGGCGGGCTCCGCTTTCTTCATGAAGGGCGCGGAGCGGAGCTTGGCGACGAGATCTGCCCGAATCGCGCTGTAGCCGGCGTCATCTCCGGTCGGCCGCGCGACGAAGTCGAACGCGCCCAACTGCAGCGCCTTGAAGACGTCAGATTGGTGCGCGTACGACGAGACCACGATGACCGGCGTCGGTTTGCTCGCCTTGAGCAGCCGGAGGAACGTGTACCCGTCCATCTTCGGCATCTCGAGATCGAGCGTGATGACGTCGGGCGACAACTGATGCGCGAGCTTGAGGCCCTCCTCGCCGTCGGCGGCGCGGCCGACCACCTCGATGCCGGGCGCGAGGTCGAGCACGCGCGCGAGCGCACGCCGGCTGGTCGCGGAGTCGTCGACGATGAGGACGCGAATCTTCCCGGCGTTCATGAAGCGGGCCTCCGGTACACCAGGTCGCCTTCGAGTTGCACGAGCTCAAATCGCGTCGAGAGCTGCAGCAGGTTCTCGGAGTGGCCCAGCAGCAACAGCCCGCCGTCGTTGAGGCGCTCGTAGAACAGCTCGACCACCTTCTTGCGCGTCGGCTGATCGAAGTAGATGAGCACGTTGCGGCAGAAGATGACGTCGAAGCGCGGGAGCAGCGACGCGGCGTGCGTGTCGAGCAGGTTGAGCTGACCGAAGCGCACGTTGTCGCGGTACGTCTGCCGCACCTTCACGCGGCCGGCGTCGAGCGCGTCGAAGTAGCGCGCGCGCTGGTCGGGCGTCGTCGCGCGCAGCGCCATCGAGCCGTATTCGGCCTTGCGCGCGGTGGTGAGCGACTTGCGCGACAGGTCGGTGCCGAGAATCTCGACGTGCTTGCCAATGAGCCCCGGCCGGCCGTGCGTGAGGATCGACAGCGTGTACGCCTCTTCGCCGGTCGAGCAGCCGGCAGACCAGATGCGCAGGTCGCGCAGGCGATCGTTCTTCTCGAGCTGCGGGAGGATTTCGGTTTCGAAGCACGTGAGCTGCGTGGGCTCGCGGAAGAAATATGTCTCGTGCGGCACGAGGAGATCGATGGCGGTCTCGATCTCATCGGCGCCGCGCGCGTCGAACTTCAGGTACCGCGCGTACGCCGCGAAATCGCGCAGCCCCAGCACCTCCAGCCGCGGAGCGAGCCGGCGTTCAGCGATGAACTTGAGCTCTTCACGAAGGAAGAAACCCGACGCCGTGGAGAACACGTCGCGAAGAACGTGAAGTTCTTCGGCGCTCATCTCCGCTCGTGAAGACGTCGCCGGCATCGGTCAAACCCGCCGCGAGAGCGCTTCAGCGGCTTCGTTGAGGAGCCCGCGCGCGACGGCGTCAGCTTCACGAGCCACCGCGTCGAGCAGTTCAGTCAGGGCGTCACGCGCGCCCGAGACCGCGAGCAGACGAGCCGCGGCGACGCGAACGTCCCAACGGGAATGCGACAACGCCGCGTGCGCCTGCGTCACCAGCGCCGGGCGATCTGCGCCGAGCGAGAACGCGAGCTTCGCGACCTCGCCGCTCGAGTGTGTCGACGCTTTCACCAGCACGTCGTCGGAGAGCTGCCCGAGCAGCGCGAGCGCTTCGATGGCCGCGACGATGACCGCGGGGTCGGCGTGCTGCGTGAGCTCGATGAGCCGGGGAGTGGAGGAAACAGAGCCCGATGCGCCCGCCGAAGCGCAGGCCAGCGCCAGCACCGACGCGTCGGCGTCGAGGAGTGCGCGCTGAAGCAACCCCGTGGCCTCCAGCGCGCTCAGATGACCGGCGGCGCGAGCCGCGGCGCGACGAACGATGGCCGCCTCGTCCATCAACGCCGCGCGGAGCGTCACCAGGGTCTCCGAGGGCGCGAACAGTGACGCCTCCGCAGCGGCGGCGCGCAACGCGTCGTCATCACCATGCAGCGCGCGACGAATCACGTTCACCGAGTCTTCACCGGTGACTTCTGCCCACGCGCGCACCTCATGCGGCCGCAGCTCGCCCGACATCAACGGCGTGAGCGCTTCGCGGACCTCGGCGGGCCAGCTCACCGCGAGCGCCACCAGCGAGCGGTAGGCATGCACCGCGAGCGCGTCGTCTTCGAAGAGCCGCAACAGCGTGGGAATCGCGTGACGGCTGCGCGTGCGGCCGAGCGCGCGCGCGCCGAGCTCGGCGAGCTCCGGGTCACCACTGTCGACGAGCGCGACGAGCTGCGTGACGAGCCCCGGCTCCGCGAGACGAACGATGGCGTCACCCGCGACGGCGCGCGCTTCATGCTTTGGCGGCGCCGCTGCCGGTGCCGGTGCCGGTGCCGCCAAAGCCAAACGCCGCAAAGCCATTGGCGTTTGCGTTAAACTGAAAGTTGCTGGAGCCAAAAAGGCTGGCCGTCGCCGCCGTTGCCGCAGAGG
>JBEHYH010000631.1:0-3231 GCA_048498275.1 Myxococcota bacterium
CAAGAAGGTCCTCGCTTACTCCACGCTTTCGCAGCTCGGCTACATGGTGACGGCGTTCGGCCTCGGCTCGCTGAGCAGCACGCATTCGCATGACGGCACGCCGCATACCGTGGTCGTCGCCGTTGGCGTGGGCGCGGCGATGTTTCACCTGACGACGCACGCCTTTTTCAAGGCCCTCATGTTTCTTGGCTCCGGCTCCGTGATCCATGGCTGCCACCACGAGCAGGACATCTTCAAAATGGGCGGACTGGCGAAGCGGATGCCGCTGACGTTCGTGACCTTCACGATCGGCGTCCTCGCCATCATCGGCATGCCGCTCCTCGCGGGCTTCTATTCCAAGGACGCGATTCTCTTCCTCGCGTTTGTGAAAAACAAGGCGGTCTTCGCGGTGCTCGCGCTGACGGCGGTGCTCACGGCGTTCTACATGGTCCGCCTGTGGAAGCTCGTTTTCCTCGGCCAGCCGCGCGACGAAGGTGCGGACCACGCGCACGAGGGGGGGATGACGCTCACCGCGCCGCTCGTGCTGCTCGCGATCCTGTCGGTGATCGGCGGCTATCCCTGGTTCTACACGAAGATTTTCGGTGGGGCCTTCGACGGCGTGATCGAACTCGTGCCGGATGTGCATCACAGCGACCACCACACCATCATCCTCGTCACCAGCCTCGTGGTCATGGCGGTCGGGGCCTGCGCGGCGATCGCGGTTTACCCGCCCTCGCGCGACGACGCGCTCGCGGTGAAGGCGCCCGGCCTCTTCGGGGCGCTGCGCGCGGTGTGGGCGTCGTTCGACCGGGCTTACGACTACTATGTCGCGAAGGTTCAGCAGCGGTTCGCGCTTTTCGTGAATTTCCTCGAGCAGATCCTGCTCGCGGGTGCGATCGTGCGCGGGCTCTCGGCGGTCGTGGGCCTTCTCGGCCTCGGCGCGCGCACGCTGCACACGGGCAACCTCAACGCCTACGTTTACTGGTTCCTGCTCGGGATCGCCGCGCTCTGGGCGCTGGCGATGGGCGTGAAGATTTTCTGAGATGAGCCAACTGCTCCAAGACCAACTCTTCCTCGCCATCGCGGTGCCGCTTGCGCTGGCCCTGGCCATCGGGCTTGGGCTGCCGAAACGCTGGTCCGTGCGCCTGGCTTATGGCGCGTTCGCGATCCCCGCGCTGGTCGCGCTCAACGCGTGGTGCACTTATGGCGATGCGCCCAAGCAGGACGGTTACGCCTTCCTGACCCGTTATTCGACCGGCCTCGATTCGCTCGGCATCGGGCTGAAGCTCGGGCTCAACGGCATCTCGCTGCCGCTGTTCGTGCTCGCCGGGATTGTCGGTCTCGCGGCCGGACTCTACGCGATCCAGTCGAAGGCGGAGCGCCTGAAAATCTACCTCATGCTGCTGCTGATCATGCAGGGCGGCCTGATGGGTGTGTTCGCGAGCGTCGACGTGTTCTTCTTCTACTTCTTCCACGAACTCGCGCTGATTCCGACCTTCATCATGGTCGGCGTGTGGGGCGGGCGCGACCGCAACTATGCGGCGATGAAGATGACGATCTATCTCACGCTGGGCGCAATGATCTCGCTCGTGGGCCTGATCGCGCTCTACGTGAAGAGCGGGGCGAACAGCTTCGATCTGATCGAGCTCAAGAAGCATCTCGCCGCGCAGCCGCTCGGCCCGACGCTGCAGAAGAACATCTTCGGCCTGCTGATGTTCGGCTTCGGCATCCTGGTTTCGCTCTGGCCGCTGCATACCTGGGCACCCCTCGGCTATGGCGCGGCGCCGAGCTCCGCCGCGATGCTGCACGCCGGCGTGCTGAAGAAGTTCGGCCTTTACGGCCTGATCCAAGTCGCGCTGCCGCTCGCGCCGGCGGGCCTCGCGCAGTGGTCGCACCCGCTCGCGTGGCTTGCGGTGGTCGGCAACATCCTCGCCGTCGGCTTCGTGACCATCGCGCAACGCGACCTGAAGCAGATGCTCGGGTACAGCTCCGTCATGCACATGGGCTACGCGTTCCTCGGCATCGCGGCCGGCTCGGCCGTCGGCATCGGCGGCGTGGTGCTGATGATGGTCGCGCACGGCTTTTCGGTGGCACTGCTCTTCCTCCTCGCCACCGCGGTGCACCATCGGACGCACACGTTCGCGCTGGATCAGATGGGCGGCCTGGCAATGAAGACGCCGGTTCTCGCCGCGCTGTTTGTCGCGGGCACGTTCGCCAGCGTGGGCCTGCCCGGCTTCGCCAATTTCTGGGGCGAGCTCGCGATCTTCGTCGCGCTTTGGAAATTCTCGCACGTCATCACTGCGCTCGCGGTGCTGGGCGTGATCATCTCCGCCATCTACGGCCTCCGGGCTGCGGCGCGGGTGTTCTTCGGCCCGCCGACCGAGCGCTTCGCGCAAATCGCCGCGGCGCATCCGCCGGTCGATCTCCTCTGGCCGGAAAAAATCCCCGCGTTGCTCCTCCTCGCCGCGCTGCTCTTCGTCGGGCTGTGGCCGAAGTCGATCTCGACCGCCGTCGACGGCGCGCTCAACCCGGCCCCGCAAGTTGCCACGAAGTGAATCCCACCACTAACGAACGCTAACTCATCACTAACTCCAATCAACCGATCATTCCGTTGACGAAGGCCCCTTAGTTAGTGGCTCGTTAGTGTTAGTTAGTGGTAGACACCGATGAATCTCGAAGCCGTCAAACTCGCCGCCGCGGACAACACCTGGACCGCCATCTTCCCGGAGCTGATCCTGGGCTGCCTTGCGCTCGTCCTGCTCGTCCTGGAGATCGTCCTGCCGAAGAAGCACCACGCGATCATTCCCGACGTCGCGATCGCCGGCATCTTCGGCACGCTCGTGGGGCTTTTCATCAACTGGCGCACGGTCTGGCTCGACCAGGACACGTTCAACGGGCTGCTGCACCACAGCCCCGGCGGGCAGGTGATGCGTGCGTTCTTCCTGATCGCAGCGCTGCTCACCTGCCTCCTCGGTCGCGTCAGCCTCGCGCGCCAGCCGATGCCGAAGGTCGAGTTTTTCCACGTCGTCCTGATCGTCACCGGCGCGATGATGCTCCTCGCGCAGAGCAATCACTTCGTGATGCTCTTCGTCGCGCTCGAGACACTGACCATCGGGCTCTACATCCTCGTCAGCTACCACCGCACCCACGCGAGCTCGCTCGAGGCCGGCCTGAAATACCTCGTGATGGGCGCGCTCAGCTCGGGCCTGCTGCTGTTCGGCATCGTGCTCCTCTACGGCGTGGCGGGTAACC
>JBEHYH010000632.1:0-3225 GCA_048498275.1 Myxococcota bacterium
GCGCGTGTCGAGCAGCTCGTGAACGGCGAGCTCCTGGCGCAGGCCGCCGAAGCGCGCGGGCTGCACACCAGCGACGAAGACCTCATGAAGACCCTCCGCGAGGTGGAGTTCTTCAAGAAGGACGGCAAGTGGAGCCCCGAGGCGTACCAGAACTACGTGCGCAACTACGAAGGCACCACCGAGGTGCTCTTCGAAGACAAGCTCCGCCGTCAGCTCGCCGCGCAGAAGCTGCTGCAGCTCGTCGAGAACTCCGTCGCGGTCAGCGATGAAGAGGTGAAGGCCAGGTACGAGAAGGAAGGCGACGTCGCGAACATCACCTTCGTGCGCTTCACCGCCGCGCAGTTCACCGACAAGGTCGGCGTGCCGAAGCCGGCCGAGATCTCCGCGTGGGCCGCCGCCAACACCGGTGCGATCGCCGCGTTCTACGAGCAGAACAAGTTCAGCTACTTCGTCCCCGAGCGCGTGAAGCTGCGCCAGATCGTGCTCCGCGTGCCGCCCGACGCGACGCAGGCGAAGAAAGACGAGATCCGCGCCCGGGCCGAAGGCGTCCGCAAGGCGCTCGTCGAGGAGAAGAAAGACTTCGCCGAGTTGGCCAGGGCCGTGTCCGAAGATCTCGAGACCCGTGAAAAAGGCGGCGACCTCGGCTTCGTGGAGCGCCTCGCGCTGCCCGGCGCCTTCGCCGACCTCGCGTTCTCCGCGAACCCCGGCGACATCACCGCGCTCGTCGAGACCCAGGCCGGCTGGTTCATCGGCAAGGTTGAAGAGAAGAAGGCGCCCGAACAGAAGCCGCTCGACGCCGTGAAGGACGAGATCGCCGCGCAGCTCTTCGTGAAGGAAAAGGCGAAGGCGCTCGCCCAGGCCGAGGCGCAGAAGGCGCTCGCCGAAGTGCAGAAGGGCAAGACGCTCACCGAGCTCTACCCCGCGACGCCGTCCGACGGGTCGAACCCGTTCCAGCTCGGCGCGTCGCTCAAGCCCGAAGCGAAGCAGTCGGGTGAGTTCAACTCGACGATGGACGCGATCCCCTCGCTGGGCAACGAGCCCGCGGTGAAGGCCGCGATCTTCGCGCGCAAGGAGCCGGGGCTCATCGACCAGGCGCTGGCGACCAGCGATGGCTTCGTGCTCGTGAACCTCGACGCGCGCGCCCAGCCGAGCGATGCCGACTTCGAAGCGAAGAAGGCGGAGCTGAAGACCGAAGCGATCAAGGGCAAGCAGTTCGAGACCCGTGAATCGTTCGTGAAGGCGCTCAAGCAGAGCGGCACCGTCGTCACCAACGACGTGGCCATCGAGAAGATCATCGACTCTTGATGTCTCTGGTTCTCGCGTCGGCATCTCCGAGGCGCAGGGAGTTGCTCTCGCACCTCGGCGTGGCCTTCGAGGTGCGTGCGGCCGACATCGACGAGCGCGTGAAGCCCGGAGAACCGGCTTCCGCGTACGTCGAGCGGCTCGCGCGTGAAAAAGCAGCGGCCATCACAGGCGACGTCGTGCTGGCCGCCGATACGTCGGTGGTGCTCGACGAAGCCATTCTCGGCAAACCCGGCGACGACGCGGCGCTCGGTGCACAGATGCTCCGGAGCCTGGCTGGCCGCGCGCATCAGGTGATGACCGGCGTCGCCGTGCGTGGGCCGAAAGGCGTCGAGTCGCGCGTCGTCGTCTCCACCGTTCACTTCCGCGCGCTGAGCGAGGCGGAGATCGCCTGGTACGTCGCGACCGGCGAAGGCGCTGACAAGGCCGGCGGCTACGCGCTGCAGGGCAAGGCCGGCGCGTTCATCACCAGCGTCGAAGGCAGCCCGTCGAACGTCATCGGTCTGCCGCTCGCCGACGCGGTCGAACTGCTGCGCCGCGCGGGGCTGGAGCTGGCCGGTGGTTGATCTCGTTCGTCTCCGCGAGGTCGAAGCGCGCATCGCGGCCGCCTGTGTGCGCGCGGGCCGCCCACGTGACTCGGTGCGGCTGGTCGCGGTCTCCAAGCTGCACCCGGCTGACGCGATTCGTGAAGCGTACGCCGCGGGCCTGCGTCATTTCGGCGAGAACTACGCGCAGGAGCTCCGCGACAAAGCCGTCGAGCTCGGTGAGCTCAAGGACCTCGTGTGGCACGCGATCGGCCCCGTGCAGCCGAAGAACGCGAAGTACGTCGCGAAGGCCGCGCACTTCTTTCACGCCGTCGATCGCCTCGACACCGCGCAAGAACTCAGCCGCCGCCGTGAAGGCGCCCCGCTCCGCTGCCTCATCGAGGTGAACGTCGCGGGTGAAGCCTCGAAAGCCGGGCTGGCACCTGCCGAACTGCCGGACTTCATCGCCGCCGTGCGCGCGTTGCCGAACCTCGAGCTCGTCGGCCTCACCACCATGCCGCCGCAGCACGACGACGCGGAGGCTTCACGCGGCGCCTTCAAGCAGCTCGCCGCGCTCGCGAAGGCGCACGGGTTGAACGAGCTCTCGATGGGCACCACCGGCGACTTCGAGGTCGCCATCGAAGAAGGCGCCACGATGGTTCGCGTCGGCACCGCGATCTTCGGCGAACGCCCTACATCTCGCGGAGCTTGAGCTTTCCCTCGTCGCTCAACTTCACCTGAAACGACGTGCCGCAGTAGTGGCAGTTGATCTCTTCGCGATCGACGAACCCATCGGGCCACGGGTTGTTCGCGTTGCATGATGGGCAGTCGAACTCGAAGAACTTCTTCTTCGTGCCCGAGAGTTCCTTGTCGTCGTCATCGTCGTCGTAGCTGTGGCCGCCCACGAGTCACCTCACCAGCGATTGAGAAAGTCGCTCATGTCATCGAGCGCGCGCGCACGCCCAGCTTGAACCCGCTCGAGCTCCTTCGCCAGTGGCTTCGGGAGCGCGCCGAACGTGAGCAGCGCTTCGCGCGGCAGCTCGAGCACTTCGACGGTGCTCATCGCCAGCACCGACGCGCCTCGACGCGTGCGGCCGCTGAGCACTTCCGACTCGCCGAGCACGTCACCTTTGTTCACGACGGCGAGCTCCGCGCTCTCGGTGTCGCGCCGGGAGAGCAACTGCACCGCTCCCTTGAGCACCAGCATCAGCGACTGGCCTTCATCACCCTGAGACCACAGCACCGCGGCCGGCTGAAACCGCCGCAGCACCGCGGTCTTGAGCGCGTCCGGCACCATCAGCAGCGCCTTCACCATCGGCGCCGCGAACAGCTCCGGGTCGCCCTTGAGCAGCTCGCAGACGTCGGAGCGCTGCAACGACACCTTCACAAAGGGTTGGGT
>JBEHYH010000633.1:0-3221 GCA_048498275.1 Myxococcota bacterium
TGGGGAGCAAACGCCTGGCGTGACCAAGGGAGCCGATGAACTGGCTCGCGTTGTCCGCCTCTCCGTGGGAGCTCATCGCTCGCGCGACCGTCGTGTACTGGGCGTTGTTCCTGCTCTTCCGCTTCGTGCTCCAGCGCGACGCGGGAGCAGGCGTGGGCATGGGCGACGTTCTGTTCGCCGTCATCGTCGGTGACGCCGCGCAGAACGCGATGACGGGCGACCACTTCGGCGTGGCCGATGGAATCGTCGTCGTCGCCACGCTCGCCGCGTGGAACGTCGCGATGGATGTCGCCGCCTACCGCTTCAAATGGTTCGAACGCTTCGCGACTCCTCGACGGCGCTCACTGCTCTCGAACGGCCGCCTGAATCGCCGGAACATGCGGCGCGAGTTCATCACCGAAGACGAGCTCCGCACCAAGGTGCACGAAGCGGGGCTCACGTCGTTCGAAGAGGCGAAGGACATCTTCCTCGAGAGCGACGGAGAGATCGCAGTCATCAAGAACGAATAGGCAAACCTTCAACCGCGCTCACCGAGCGCAAGGAGTCTTCTTCATGCTTTGGACCATTGCCGTCATTCTACTCGTGCTCTGGGCGCTCGGCCTCGTCTCGTCGTACACGCTGGGCGGCTTCATCCACATTCTGCTGGTCATCGCGATCGTGCTGGTGCTGGTGCGGGTCATCAGCGGGCGAAAACCGGTCTAGAGCACCTCGATTCGAGGCGGCGCGACAATACGCTGAACGCCGCGATCACCCGAGGCGCGAACAGGTCTCGCTCTTCAAGCTTTGAGCGCGCATCTCAAGTTGTTCGAGGTCGTCGTCGAGCCACGATGCCGGCCCCAGCCTCTCGACGTCATGCCCGAGCCGCTTCTCGCGGCACGGGCGCCTGAGCGCGCCGGAGCGCACGTTTCCCCGCGTGCCTCCGCGCGCCGCTCGGGGTTTTCTGCTCTCGCAGTCGCAGCGCCTCCGTGCGCGTCAAGCGAACGCCATGACGACTACGTGACGAAGTTGGGCGATGGTGCGCGCATGGAATCTGCGCTCGCGACACCGGTGAAGCCTTTGATGCGGGGGGTCTCGCATCAGGTCTCGTTCTTCATCGCGGCGATCGCCGGGGTGTGGCTGCTGTCGAACGCGCAGGGCACGATGTTCTGGGCGTGCGCGGTGTACCTGGTGACGTTGTGCGGCCAGTTCGCGGTGAGCGCCGCGTACCACCGGCCCACGTGGCAACCTGCTGCGCGCCAGTGGTGGAGACGCGCCGATCACGCCGCCATCATGTGTCTCATCGCGGGCACGGCGACGCCGGTGGCGATGGCGATCCCCCAGGGGAAGGCGCTGCTGCTGTTCGTGTGGAGCGGCGCCGCGCTCGGCGTCGTGCGCGCGCTGTTCTGGATCAACGCGCCCAAGTGGGTCGCCGCGGTGCTCGCGCTGCTCCTCGCGTGGATGATGTCGCCCTACCTCGGAGATCTGCGCGCCGCGCTCGGCGGCACGTCGGCCGCGCTGTTGCTCATCGGCGGGCTCCTCTATTCGCTCGGCGCCCTCGCCTACGCCTTCAAGCGCCCCGACCCGTGGCCGGCGGTGTTCGGCTACCACGAGGTGTTTCACGCGTTCGTGGTGCTCGCCGCGGCCTGCCATTTCATCGTCGTGGCGCGCGTCGTGTTGCACCTGACGTAGCCTCCAACTTCAGCGTTGAAGGTCGGCCACCATCCGCCGGGTCTCGTGCATCAGCCAGTTGAGCGGGTCGAGCGCCAACGCGGCTTCGAGGTGCATCAGCGCCTCCGCGGGTCGATCGTTGGCGAGCTCGGCCCGGCACAACCTCATCAGCATGCGCCCGCGGTGTTCCGCGTCGGGCGCATCACGCAGAAAATCGATTCTCAGCGACGAGAGCTCTGAAAACGGGAGGCCGGCGCTGATGCAGGCGGCGACGCCTCTCCAGTTCCCGAGCCCGGAGTCATACTTCGCCCGCTCGTAGGTGGTGCCGACCGTCGACCAGACCGCGACCAGGCGCGCGCGCGCGAGTTCGACTTCGTCCCGCAACGCGGGTGAGAGCTTCGTCGATTCGAGCGTCGAGAATTCGCCATCGAGCGCGGCAAAGGCACGCGCCAATTCAGCCATCGAGGCGTCGAGCGGCAAGTTCAACGCTTCGTACGTGTTGCCCCACAGGTGAGTACGCCAGCGCGCGAGTGACTCCTCGGCGAAGAGGTCGGCGGCCGCGCCACCGCTCAGGAGAACGCGCTGCCAGGGCGTGAGTTCCAGAAACTGCAGGAAGAAACCCGCGGGCCGTGCCCAGCGCTCGGCTTCGGAGGCGTCGACGTGTCGCACGATCTTCGTCGACACCTCGCCCAGCTCCTCCACGAGCAACGACACCTGGGAAAGCAGGGGCGGCTTCAAGGGGCTCGCCACGAAGCAGCCACCCGTCGACTCCTCTTCACAGATGACCGGGTGGTGCACGCCGTCGATGACGAGCTGGGCGCGACGCCCCCGCGCGCTCCCCGCGCTCAGGTACACCGGCAGCGGTGTGGCGCGTACAGACAACGGCGCGCCCCACACCAACCGCAACGCGTCGGCAAACGCGCCCGCGCTCGAGAACCGCTGCTCCGGCTTCTTCGCGAGCGCCTTGAGCACCGCGCTGCTCACGCCATCGGGCACGTCGGATCTCAACGTCGACGGCGACACCGGCGGTTCATCGAGATGCGCGACGAGCACCTCCGAGACGCTGCGCGCGCCGAAGGGCGCGACCCCCACCAGCAGCTCCCAGGTCATCACGCCCAGCGCGTACACGTCTGTTCGTGCATCGACCGGCTGCCCGAGAATCTGTTCGGGAGCCATGTAGTCGGGCGTGCCGATGATCGCGCCGTTCAACGTGCGGTGGCGCTCGTTGTCTCTCAGCTTGGCGATGCCGAAGTCGACCACCTTGACGAGCTCGAGTTGGCCAGACCTCGTGAGCATCACGTTCGCCGGCTTCAAATCGCGGTGAATGACGCCCTGGTCGTGCGCGCGATCGAGCGTCGACGCGAGCTGGCAGATGATGTTGATGGTGCGATCGAGCGAGAACGGGCCTCGCGCCAGCTCCTCGTCGATCGTCGACCCCGAGACGAATTCCATCGCGAACCACGGCTGGCCCGAAGCGAGCGTGCCGAAGTCGAAGACGGTGACGATGCCGGGGTGATTGAGCCGGCTCACGGCCTCGGCTTCGGCGCCGAAGCGACGGAGCCCTTCGGGGTCGG
>JBEHYH010000634.1:0-3213 GCA_048498275.1 Myxococcota bacterium
TTGCCCTCATTCTCTACTACGCTAAGCACCTTTTCCTGCGCGAGCGCGGACTGGTGCCGCTCAACGTCGACCTCGGTCAGTGGGCCGAGCAGGAGGTGCTGCTGGTGTGCGCGAAGTCGGCGCTCGATGTGCCGCGCGTGCGCGTGGTCGCCGATCTCCTCGACAAAGAACTCTCTTCACTCGCGCCGAGGTGATTCGGCCGTTCGCTTCACTCCGCGCACATGAGCTTCTTCGCGACAGCAACGATGTCAGGAGCAGAGACCCCTTCGAGAGCCCGACGCTTGATTCAGTTCGCGCGTGGTTGAGATGCACGCTCGTCAGACGCTTCGCGTTGGCGTTCATCGACAGCAACGCTCACCGATGACGTCGAGATGAATTCGGCCCTCACCCCGCGTTCTTCATGAGTTCAGCGGCGCAGCCATTCCTGAATCGGTTTGTATGAACGCTCGCCGGCCGCTTGCGCTTCGAGCGCCCCGACGCCCATGCGCGCCGCTTCCATCGTCGTGAAGTACGAAACTCCGCGCGTCAGCGATTCACGGCGAATGCTGTACGAGTCCGAAATCTCCTTCTTCCCGGCGGTGGTGTTGATGACCAGCGTGATTTCCTTCGCGATGATCTTGTCGACCGCGTGCGGGCTGCCTTCGCGCACCTTGTTGATGCGGTCCGCGGCGATGCCCTTCTTGTTCAAGTAATCGAGCGTGCCGCCGGTCGCGCAGAGCGTGAAACCGAGCGTGCGCAGACGCTTCGCCAAATCAACGAGACCCGGCTTGTCGTCGTCCTTCACCGAGACGAACACCGTGCCACCGCGCGGGAGTTTCGAACCCGTCGCGAGCTGCGACTTCGCGAACGCCGCGAACACCGACGCGTCGAGGCCCATCACTTCGCCGGTCGACTTCATCTCCGGCCCGAGAATCACGTCGGTGTTGGGGAAGCGCGCGAACGGGAAGACGCTCTCCTTTACCGCGTAGTGGCGGATGTCGGGGTCGTGCGTCACGCCCTGCTCGCGCAGCGATTTACCCGCCATGCAGAGCGCCGCGATCTTCGCGAGCGGAGTGCCGGTCGCCTTCGCGATGAACGGCACGGTGCGCGACGCGCGCGGGTTCACCTCGAGCACGTAGATGGCTTTGCCCTGCACCGCGAACTGCACGTTCATCAGCCCGACGACGTTCAGTTTTTCCGCGAGCGAGCTCGAGATGTCTTTGAGGCGCTCAATCGTGTCAGGCGCGAGCGAGTGCGGAGGCATCACGCACGCCGCGTCGCCCGAGTGCACGCCCGCTTCTTCGACGTGTTCGAGAATGCCGCCGACGATGGTGGCGCCGGTGCCGTCGCGAACAAGGTCGAGGTCGACTTCCGTCGCCGACTGCAGGAACCGGTCGATGAGCACGGGGTGATCAGGCGACGCCTGCACCGCTTCGCGCATGTACCGCTCGAGGTCGGCCTGGTCGTAGACCACCTCCATCGCGCGGCCGCCGAGCACGTACGACGGGCGCACCATCACCGGGTAACCGATGACGCCCGCGACGCGGTACGCCTCGTCAGGGCTGCGCGCGACGCCGTTCTCCGGCTGACGCAGACGCAGTTCATTCACCAGCTTCGCGAAGCGCTCGCGGTCTTCGGCTTGATCAATCGAGTCAGGTGACGTGCCGAGAATCGGAACTCCGGCCTTCTCGAGCGCGGTCGACAACTTCAGCGGCGTCTGCCCGCCGAACTGCACGATGACGCCGAGCGGCTTCTCGCGGTGGATGATCTCCAGCACGTCTTCGAGCGTGAGCGGCTCGAAGTACAACCGGTCAGACGTGTCGTAGTCGGTCGACACGGTCTCCGGGTTGCAGTTGACCATGATGGTCTCGAACCCCGCTTCACGCAGCGCGAACGCCGCGTGCACGCAGCAGTAGTCGAACTCGATGCCCTGGCCGATGCGAATGGGCCCGCTGCCGAGAATGACGATCTTCTTGCGATTCGTCGGAGGCGCTTCGTCCTCCTCCTCGTACGTCGAATACAGATACGGCGTGAACGCCTCGAACTCGGCGGCGCACGTGTCGACACGTTTGTAGACCGGGCGAATTCCACGCTTCCAACGCGCTTCACGAATCACCGACTCGTTCACGTTGAGCGCCTTGCCCAACATCGCGTCTGAGAAACCGCGCGCCTTGTGCTGCTTGAGCTCGAAGTCGCTGAACTTCTCCAGCGAACCCTTCGCCGCGATTTCGTTGAACTCACGCACCAGCGATTCCAACTGACGCAGGAACCATGGATCCATCGCGGTGAGCTTCTGAACATCTTCCACCGACGCGCCCGCCTGGAACGCCTCCATCACCGCGTACGGGCGCTCCGGAGTCGGCACGCGCAGCAGCTCTTCACGTTCAGCCGCCGAGCGTTTGCTGACTTCTTCTTTCGTGGGGATCAGCGAGCGGCTCTGCTCGAGCGAACGGAACGCCTTCAAGTACGACTCGCGGAACGTACGGCCGATGGCCATCACTTCACCGACCGAGCGCATCATCGTGCCGAGCGTGCGCGGCGACTTGGGGAACTTCTCGAAGTTGAACTTGGGAATCTTCACCACCACGTAGTCGATGGTCGGCTCGAACGATGCCGGCGTATCGCGCGTGATGTCGTTCTTGAGCTCGTCGAGCGTGTAGCCGATCGCCAGCTTCGCCGCGATTTTCGCGATGGGGTAACCCGTGGCCTTCGACGCGAGCGCGGAGCTGCGCGACACGCGCGGGTTCATCTCGATGACGACCATGCGGCCGTCTTTCGGGTTCACACCGAACTGCACGTTGGAGCCGCCGGTGTCGACGCCGATCTCGCGCATGATGGCGAGCGACGCGTCGCGCATGCGCTCGTATTCCTTGTCGGTGAGCGTCTGCGCGGGAGCGACCGTGATGCTGTCGCCGGTGTGCACGCCCATCGGGTCGAGGTTCTCGATGCTGCAGACGATGATGCAGTTGTCTTTCGAATCGCGAACGACCTCGAGCTCGTATTCCTTCCAGCCGAGCACCGACTCGTCGATTTGAATCTGCGTCACCGGGCTCGCGGCGAGCCCCGCCGCGCAGATCTGCTCGAACTGCTCCTCGTTGAACGCCACGCCACCACCGGTGCCACCGAGCGTGAACGACGGGCGGATGATTGATGGGTAGCCGAACTGTTTCACCAGCGCGCGCGCTTCTTCCATCGTCGTCGCGATGCCGGCGCGGGGGAGATCGAGGCCGATCT
>JBEHYH010000635.1:0-3162 GCA_048498275.1 Myxococcota bacterium
TTGCACCCAAACGACGACGTAATCGTCACCCGCCTCGATGTCGCCGCCGGAGCGCTGGTTCGCGCCGGACAGTTCGAGGTGACGGCGGCGCAGGCGACGCGCGCGGGCCACAAGCTGGCGCGGCGCGCGTTACGCGCCGGCGAGGCGGTGCATCGCTACGGGCAGATCATCGGCCACGCGACGGCCGACATCGCGCCGGGCGACTGGGTGCATCTCCACAACCTGGCCATGGGCTCCGACGCGCCGGTCTACGCCGCGGGCCGTGACGTGAAGCCGGTGGCGTTCTACCCGGCGGAGCAGATGCGGTACTTCGACGGCTACCTGCGCTCCGACGGGCGGGTGGGCACGCGCAACTACGTGGCGCTGGTGTCGACGGTGAATTGCTCGGCGAGCGTCACCCACTTCGTGCGCGACCATTTCAAGGACGTGCAGCGCGAGTTCCCCCACGTCGACGGCGTCATCGCGCTGACGCACAAGTCGGGCTGCGGTCAGGTGGCGGGCGGCGAAGATCATCTGCAGCTCGAGCGCGTGCTGGCCGGGTACGCGATGCACCCCAACGTGGTGGCCTCGGTGATCATCGGGCTCGGCTGCGAAGTGAATCAGCCGGCGACGCTCATCGAACGGCATCACCTGCGGCAGCGCGAGCTCGGCGGCGAGCCGATGCCCGTCATCGGCATTCAGCAGGAAGGCGGCGTGAAGAAGGCCGTGGAGGCGGCGATCGCGGCGGTGCGGAAGCTGCTCCCGCGCGCGAATGAGGCGCGCCGCACCAGGCAGCCGCTGTCGGCGCTGACGCTGGGCACCAACTGCGGCGGCTCCGACGGCAATTCAGGCATCACCGCCAACCCCGCGCTGGGCTGGGCGGTCGACGAGCTCGTCCGCTACGGCGGCAAGGCGGTGCTCGCCGAGACGACGGAGATCGCCGGCGCGGAACATCTGCTCGTGGCGCGGGCCGTGAATCAGCAGGTGGCCGATGAGCTGCTCGCGCGGCTGGCGTGGTGGCGGCGGCACCTCGAGGCCGGCGGCGGCAGCGTGAAGAACAACCCGGCGCCCGGCAACCACGCAGGCGGGCGGACGACCATCTCCGAAAAGTCGCTGGGGGGTGTCGCGAAGGGTGGCACCACGCCGCTGGTCGACGTCATCGGGTACGCGCAGCCCATCACCAGGCCCGGGTTTTCGTTCATGGACACGCCGGGCCACGACCCGGTGTCGGTGACGGGGCTGGTGGCCGGCGGGGCGAACCTGGTGTGCTTCACCACCGGGCGCGGCTCGGTGCTGGGTTGCAAGCCGACGCCCTCGCTCAAGCTCGCCAGCAACACCGCCCTCTACAACCGCATGCCTGACGACATGGACCTCGACTGCGGCGTGGTGCTTGATCACACCTCGCTGGAGGACATGGGGAAGCAGGTCTTCGAGGCGTTGATCGAGGTCGCCTCCGGCAAGCCGACGAAGAGCGAATTGAACGGCCTGGGCGAAGCCGAGTTCGCCCCCTGGTTGTTGGGACCGGTGCTGTAGATGCGACACGCGCAAGAAACGACGACCGTGCCGGCCAGCGGCGCTCGCCCCGGCGAGTACCGCTGGTTGATCTGCGCGTTGCTGTTTCTGGCCACCACCATCAACTACATCGATCGACAGATCCTCTCGTTGCTCAAGCCGCTGCTCGACCACGAGCTGGGGTGGACCAACGAGCAGTTCGGCGCGGTGAACGCGGCGTTTCAGAGCGCGTACGCGGTGGGGTTGCTCCTCATGGGCGCGTTCGTCGACCGCTTCGGCGCGCGGCTCGGGTACGGCGTCTCGTTGCTCGCGTGGAGCGTCGCCGCGGCGGCGCACGCCCTGGTCTCCACGGTGACCGGTTTCACCTTCGCGCGCATGGCGTTGGGCATCGGTGAGGGCGGCAACTTCCCCTCGGCGATCAAGGTGGTCGCGCAGTGGTTCCCGCGAAAGGAGCGCGCGCTCGCGACGGCGCTCTTCAATTCGGGCGCGAACGTCGGCGCGATCATCGGGCCGATCGTGGTGCCCGCGCTGGCGTTCACCTGGGGCTGGCGCAGCACGTTCGTCGTCGCGGGCGTCGCCGGCCTGCTGTGGGTCGTGCTGTGGGCCGCGCTCTACGACGCGCCGGAGAAGCTCGCGCACGTCAAGGCCGCGGAGCTCGAGCACATCAACAGCGATCGCGAAGAAGCGACGCCCGCCGCCCCGCGCCCGTCATGGGGCGCATTGCTCAAGACGCGGCAGGCCTGGGCGTTCATCGTCGCCAAGTTCCTGACCGACCCGGTGTGGTGGTTCTTCCTGATCTGGCTCCCCGACTTCTTCAAGAAGACGCGCGGCCTCGACCTGAAGAACAGTTGGGTGCACCTCACGAGCATCTACGCGATCGTCACCGTGCTGAGCATCGTCGGCGGCTGGAGCACCGGCTACCTCGTGCGCCGCGGCTTCACGGTCAGCCGCGCGCGCAAGACGAGCATGTTCATCTTCTCGTGCCTGGTGCTGTCGATCTTCTTCGTCACGCGGGCCGGTGACTGGGTGGCGGTGGTGCTCATCGGCATCGCGGGCGCCGCGCATCAGGCGTGGTCGGCGAACCTGTTCACCAGCGTGTCCGATTGCTTCCGCAAGAGCGAGGTGGCGTCGGTGGTCGGCCTCGGCGGCATGGCCGGCTCCATCGGCGGCATCATCTTCCCGCTCTACAGCGGCAAGCTGCTCGATCGCTTCGAGGCCGCGGGCAACATCACCGCCGGCTACGCGTCGCTCTTCGCGATCTGCGGGTCTGCGTACCTGCTCGCGTTCGGTCTCAACCATCTCCTCGCACCACGCTTCGAACCCACGCTCACGCCGGCGAGTGAGCCCTCACCCAAGGAGTCCAACCCATGAACCCCCGACGACTCACTCTCCTCAGCTGCGCAGTGGCGGCGATCGCGTTCAACCTCAGCGCGTCGTCGTGTGGCTCCAATGATCCCAGCACCGGCACGGGCGGCGGCTCGGCGACGGCCGGTGGCGGCTCCGGTTCGACCGGCGGAGGCTCGGCGGCGACGGGCGGCGGCTCCGGCGCGACCGGCGGCGGCTCGACCGCGACGGGCGGAGGCTCGGCGTCGACGGGTGGCGGCACCGGTTCGACCGGCGGAGGAATCGCCTCAATCTGTGCCGGTGGAGGCGGTGGAGGTCCAGACGTCG
>JBEHYH010000636.1:0-3159 GCA_048498275.1 Myxococcota bacterium
CACTTCACCCCGCGGCCGCAATGACGCTGCGGAACGTCTCGCGACCCGGCTCGCAGCGCGCGCCATCGTCCCCCGCGTTCGTTTCACCGCGTCATCCAACTGCGGCACCGCATCGAGCACCGGGCCAATCGCGTCCAGCAACCGGCGCTCCAACAACTCCGGAGTCAGCTCCGGTGACACCGGGTTCACCCGTTGCATCACCGTTTCGAACGGCGCTTCGACGTCTTCGGGGCTCAGCTTCAACTTCTTCAGCAGACTCGCCGCGCGCGACTCGACGACGCGAAAGCGTGCACGCGGCATCACCATCGGCATCGGCAAACCGAAGTGCGCGTACAGCGGCGGCAGTTGCGCGAAGTAGTTCAATTCGCCGGGCCCGCCGATGTACGCGGCGGTCGGCAGCAACGTGTCCTGCACGATGGGCCGCAGCAGCGCCGACGTACTCAGGTGACGCGTTTCAACCACTCGCTCCGAACCGACGACTCGCCAACCTTCAGAACAGCGCTCGACGCGAAACCGCGGGCCCTCTCGCCCATCGGGGTGAACGAATGACAATGGTGACGCTTCACGAACGTGCACCTGCACATCGAAGCCCGCGGCTTCCAACGCGCGCTGACGCGCCAACAACGCGCTCGCGATCGCATCGCACTCCGCGAACGCGCGCTGATGAACGCCGCGAACGTGCGGCGCCAGCGCTTCATCGCGCGGGTCGAGCAACACCAGCTCCGGCAACAACTCCGACATCACCCCGGCGAACGCATCAACCCACGTCGCATCACGGCTGTAGTGCTTCTTGAACAACGCAAGCACTTCGCTCGCGTGCGGTGATTCATCGAGCGAGTCCTCCAACTCTCGCAGCGCCGCGTCGACCCCATCACCGAGCTTCACCGACGACACCGACGCGCGCGGCGTGTGCTCGCTCTTCAAGGTGATGCGCCGGAGCGAACCATCAGTCAACCGCACGTCGAGATGATCGATCTCCTCGAGGTCGTGATCTTCGGTCTGCAGCCAGAACACCGGCACACAGCGCACGCCGGTCTCCTTTTCCAGCGCCCGCGCGGTGCTCACCGCGCTCGCCGCTTTGTAGAAGGAATACAGCGGCCCGAGGAAGAGCCCGACCTGCTGCCCGGTCACGACGGCGACCGTCCCCGGCTGGCCAAGCGCGTCGAGCGACGCCTGCCGTTCAGCAGACATCGCCCAACGCTTCGCCTGAGTTCTCAACGCCTCGAGCACCGGAGCCGCGATGACACGCGACGCAGCGCTCTTCACGGCTTCGGCACGCCGCGACGCATGCCGAAACCCATCGGAGAGCAACGCGAGCGCTCGCGGCTCACTGCTCAAGAACGCGGCAGAGAAAGCCGACACCGCGACTCCCGGTTACTTACCCTTCCACTCGGTGAGCGCCTTCTTCACGTCGTCGGCGAAGAAGAAGCGATCAGGCGTCTGGTTGCCCAACGCCTGCGCCTTCTCGGCGAGCGGGAGCGCTTCCTTGAACTTCTTCTGCGCGGCGAGCGCCTGCGCCTTCACCCAGAGGCCGAGCCAGGTCTCCTTCGCGGCGAGCGACTTGTCGGCCCACGCGATGGTCGAGGCGTAATCCTTCTCCTCGAAGTAGTAGCGCGCCGCCGAGATGTACTGACCCGACATGTCATCGAGCGCCTTGATCGACGCGACGGCCTGCTCGCTCGTCTTGAGCTTCACGGGCAGCGTGACGCGAACCTTTTCCCACTCGAGGTCGATGTTCGCCTGCGCGTTGTCGAAGTTCGTCACCAGGTACACGAGGCGCTCCCGGTGGGGGATCGCGACCGGCTTCACCGCGACGCGCACCACGTCGTTCTCCTGCTTGTACCCATCGGAGCCCCAGAGGTCGGTCTGCTTGCTGACGATGAGCGTCCACGACGTCGCACCGGGGATCGCGAAGAACGCGTACGAACCGGCGGCGACTTCCTTGTCACCGATCATCACCGGCTGGCTGAAGGTGATGAGCGTCGAGTGGTTCGCACCCGCGCGCCACACCTTGTCCATCGGCACCAGGCCACCCCAGATCTTGCGGCCCTTCACGGCGGGCGCGCTGTAATCGACGGTGATGGTGGTGAGGCCGGCGGTCTGGAGTACCTTCGCTTCAGGGCTCAGCGCGGGCAGCTTGAGATCGGCGAGCGCGAGCGTGGAAAGACAACAGAGAAGACCAACGATCTTGAAGTTCATGTGAAACCTTCTGTTGAGGGTGAGGGACGCGCCTCAATGTCATGAGGGCGCTCCCGGTTTCACACAAAACCCGAATTGTTTCGGGGAAGAATTCAGCGTTTGCCGCCGCGGCCGCCGCCACGTTCACGCCACAAACGATCGAGCACCGCGCGCGGGTCGAAGCCCTGCTTCGGGCGATCTTCGACCTGACGTTCATCGTTCTTTTCTTCCTTCTCGCGCTCCCACGGCTGCGGAGGCGGCGGTTCACGCCGCGGCTTTTCCTGCACGAAGCTGCGCGCGTTACCGCGCGGTTCCATGCGGCGGCTCGGCTTCTCATCACCGCCGCGTGACGGCTTTTCGAAGCGCCCGCCCGGCTTCTCGTCGCGAGAGGGCTTCGCGAAACGACCTCCCGATTTCGCACCGAACCGGCCCGGCTTTTCTTCGAACCGCGACGAAGGCTTGCCACCAAAACGCCCGCCCGGCTTGTCACCGAAACGTCCGCTCGGGCCCGCGGGCTTCTCCTCGAAGCGCCGCGTGGTGCCTGAATCATCGCGCTCGTGACGCGGCTTGCGCGGGTCGCGCGCCTGCTCGCGATCGCGGAAGCTGCCGCGCGCTTCACCCCGCGGCGCGTTCTCACCGCGGAAGCGCTCCTGCTTCGGGAAGCGACCCTCACCGCGCGTGTCGTGGCGCTTCTCGTTGAAACGCCCGCGCGGCCGCGCGTCGCGCTCGTTGGAGAAGTTGCGCCGGTCCTGTGATCGATAGCGCTTCGGCTCGTCGACCTCGGCGCCGTCGATCGACGTCACCTGGTAGTCGATCTGCTTGCGCTCCATGTTCACCGAGGCGATCAGCACGCGGCACTTCACGCCGACCTTCACCGTGAGCCCGTTGCCGAACACCATGCGGTACGTCGCCTGATCGAACTCGAAGTCGGGCGAAACCGATTCGCCCTTCACGAAGCCTTCGACCAGCAGCTCGTCGAGC
>JBEHYH010000637.1:0-3158 GCA_048498275.1 Myxococcota bacterium
AGCGCCTCGGCGCGCGCGGCGAGATCGTCGGCAGACAGCGCTCCGTCGCCATCGGCGTCGACCGGCGCCAGCAACCCGAGCGACGACGAGGTCAGCGTGATCGTCTCGGTCAACGCCTCCCCCCGCTGCTCGACGAGCGCGTAGATGACGTCAGCGTCGTGCGCGCGCACCACGGAGGCCAGACTGATGGCTGCGAGCAGCGCCCATCGCATGCGCTGAAGGTGGCGCGGGCGCTGATGCCTTTCAAGCACGGTGTGAGTGCGCTATTCGCGTGGGCTTATGCGCGTGGGGGTCACCGGAGTCGCATCGGATCTCGGCCGTGGGCTCCTGCCGCGCCTCGAGGCTGACCCGCTCGTCGAGCGCATCGTGGTCTTCGACGTCGCGCGCCCGAAAGAGCTCACGCAGAAATGCGTCTTCGTGCGCGCCGACCTGACCCGCCCGGGCATGGAAGAAGAGCTGACGCGCTCGTTTCAGGCCCAGCAGGTCGACGTGCTCTTCCACCTCGCGTTCGTGAATTCGCGCGTGCATCGCGCCGCGTTCGCGCACGAGCTCGAGGTCATCGGGTCGATGCACATCCTCGCTGCCGCGCAGGCCGCGGGCCTGAAGCGCCTCATCATCCCCTCCCTGACCGCGCTGTATGGGGCCAGGCCGAACGGGCCCGCGCTATTTCACGAGAGGCACGCGCTCGGCGGCACCGGCGTGCGCTTCATCACCGATCGCGTCGAGGTCGAGCAGCACATCGCGCGCTTCGCCGAGGCGAACCCTTCGATTCAGGTGATCGTGCTGCGCTTCGCGCCGGTGGTCGGAGCGAGCGCCAACAACCCCTTCACGCGGCTGCTCCGCACCGGTTTCGTGCCGACCATCATGGGCTTCGACCCGGTGTGGCAGGTGGTGCACGAAGACGACGCGGCGACGGCGCTGCACCTCGCGCTCACCACCCGCGCGCGCGGCATCTTCAATGTGGTCGGCGACACGACGGTGCCCTTCTCGACCGTCGTCCGCTTATCGGGGGCGCAGTCGATTCCACTCCCCGGCCCCGTGCTGCGTGCGACGGTGCGCGCGCTCGACGCCGCCGGAGTATCGGCCACGCCCATCGCGATGCTCGATTTTCTCAAGTACAGCTGGGTCGCCGATGGTGAGCGCGCCCGCGCGGAGCTGGGTTTCACACCGCGCATCCCCTTTCACGAAGCGATGCAGTCGATGCGCGAGGCGAGGAGCTGATGGCCGCTCGCAAGAAGAAGCCGGTGACGAAGAAGAAGCCCGTCGCGAAGGCGTTGGGCAATGACCCGTTCGCGCGCGGTGCGGCTGCTCGCGAGTTGAAGACGGCGGCGCCGCCGACGGGCCCGCGTGAACGTGCGCCGACTCCGGAGCTGCAGGAGCGCGCGCGCAAGACGCCGTCGACGGTGAAGACAGAGCCGGCCGCCGCGATCGAACCCGCGACGCCGCCGATGGGGTCGACGGTGGTGTCGGCCGCCATCGCCGAAGCGAAACGCAAGGGCCACGGCACCCAGGCCGTGTCACGACGCGCGCAGAATCTGACGCAGCACGCGGGCAGCGCCGTGGTGTCGGCGGCCATCGCGGAGGCGAACGCGCTGAAGAGCTCGGGCCCCATCGCCCATGCGTCGACGCCCGCGTTCGGGAGCGACCCGGCCGCGCATCACGCCTCTCCGCAGCTCAGCGCCGACCCGGCCGCGCATCACGCGTCACCCGAAGTCGTGGCCGACCCCGCGGCGCATCACGCGTCGCCGCACGTGGTCGTCGACCCCATCGCGCATCACGAAGCGCCGACGGCCGACCTCATCGACGGTCCGGTGCCACACTTCTCGTCGCCCACCGTGTTCGACGCGACGCCGTTCGAGTCGTCGCCCACGCTCATCGGCCCGGCGCCGACGCCCCCGCCTCCACCGTTCGAGTCTTCTCCAACGATGGTCGCGACAGAGCCTGCGCCGTTCGGCTCGTCGCTCGCGACCGCTTCACAGACGACGCCGGCGGCGGCAGAAGGCGGCTTCCTGGGCACGCTGCTCGCCGCGGTTCGTGCCGGAGTCGGTCTCGCCAGCCGCACCACGCAGATCGATCACTGGGGCAAAGACGCGACGCTCGCTGCGTCGCTGCGCCCGCTCGGAGATCTGCTCTACGACCGCTATTTCCGCGTGCAGGTCGAAGGCGCGCAGCACCTTCCATCAGGCCCGTGCGTCATCGTCGCGAACCACGCGGGCGCGCTGCCGCTCGACGGGCCGTTGCTGCACCTCGCGATTCGCCGTGAACGCCCTGAGCTCGCCGAGTCACGCTGGCTGCTCGAAGATCAGATCTTCCACGCGCCGTTCGCGGGCGTGCTCGCCAATCGTCTCGGCGCGGTGCGCGCGAACCCCGAGAACGCGCATCGGCTGCTCGACGAAGGCCGGCCGATCATCGTGTTCCCCGAAGGGTTCCACGGGCTGTCGAAGCCGTTCTCGGAGCGCTACCAGCTCCGGCGCTTCGGCCGTGGCGGGTACGTGAAGATCGCCGTGCGCCGCGGCGTGCCCATCGTGCCGGTGGCGATCGTCGGCGGTGAAGAATCGATGCCGTTGCTCGCGAAGATTCCGGCGAAGTTCCTGGGCGTCGAACACCTGCCGATCACGCCTCCGCCGCTGCCGACGAAGTGGTTCATCCGCTTCTCGCCGGCGTTCGACCTCTCAGACGCGCCGGAGCAGGCCGAGACCAACCTCGCGTGGGTCGAGCGCACGAACCTGAGCGTGCGCGATCAGATCGAAGCAATGATCACCGACCTGCTCAAGCAGCGTCAGAGCGTGTTCTGACGCTGCGTCCGGCTCACGGCTGATACGGCTTGCGGCTGTCGAACGAGCGACCGGTCTCGAGTGCGGGGCGCTCGGTCTGCGGCTTGCCGTGGCCTCCGTTGACCTCGTCGTACACGAGCTGCTTCAGCAACCACTTCTGCGTGACCTCGGTGTGCTGACCCGGCTTCGAGAGCTTCTTGCCGGAGTCGACCGTGTCCTGGGGGATCGTGGTGACGCTGTTGTTGCTGACCATGAACGGCGCCTTGAACGGGTCGCCCGCGCGGAAGACCCCGACGATGGCGTGGTTCGGCGTCGCGCCCTGCATGATCTCGAACATCGGCTTGCCGGCGGGGTCCTTCACGGGGGCGAGCAGCCGTTCGGTGA
>JBEHYH010000638.1:0-3121 GCA_048498275.1 Myxococcota bacterium
GTTTCCTGCAGCGCCTTCTCGCGTTCGACGTGCTGCTCGAGCCGCGCCTGCACGCGCTTCACTTCTTCCTTGAGCGAGATGTTCTCGCGCACGACCTCGTCGAATTCGCCGGCCGCGAGCGCGAGGAACGCCTCGACCTCCTTCTTCGAGTAGCCGCGAAACAGCACCTCGAAGCGCTTCTGACGAATATCCAGCGGAGTCATCTTCATGGTGTTTCTCCTTATTGCTTCTCGGCTCGCTCGATGTTCCCGCTGGTCATCTCAAACATCAAAAAAGCCGATGTTTGAGATTCGGGCGCGGGCCGCTCGCCACTATTTCTTTTCGAGGAACGCTTCGCCGAGGGCTCTCGCCCGATTGGTGGCGGCTTCGACGGCGTCAATGAGCGTGGTGCGGAGACCGCCGGCCTCCAACGTGTGCAGCCCCGCGATGGCCGTACCGCCCGGGCTGGTGACCTGGTCCTTGAGCGTGCCGGGATGCGCATTCGTCTCGAGCAGCAGACGCGCGCTGCCGAGCACCGTCTGCGCCGCGAGCTTCAACGCTTGATGACGGGGGAGGCCCACCTTCACTCCGGCGTCGGACAGCGCCTCGATGATCAAAAAAATGTACGCCGGGCCACTGCCGGAAAGGCCCGTCACCGCGTCGAGCAGGTACTCATCGACGATGGTGGTGAGCCCGACAGACTCGAACATCGCGGTCGCGAGCTTGAGATCGTCTTCGGTCGCGTGTTCGCCGCCTGACAACGCAGTCGCGCCCGCGCCGACGAGCGAAGGCGTGTTCGGCATGGTGCGGATGATGCGCGCACCGGCACCGAGTCGGCGTTCAATCGCCGCAATCGGTACCCCCGCAGCCACCGAGATGACGAGCTTGCTGCGATCGATCGACGGCGCGATCTGCGTCAGCAACTTGTCGAGCGCCTGCGGCTTCACCGCGAGCACTACCACGTCGGCCTCTTTCGCCGCAGCGACGTTGTCGAACCCCACACGAATGCCGTGCGTCGATTCGAGCTCGCTCTTCTTCTCGTCGCGGCGAACGGTCGCGGTGATCTTGTCTTTCGCGAGCCCCGCGCGGAGCAACCCGCGGATGATCGCGTTGGCCATGTTGCCAGCGCCCAGAAATGCAATGCGGCGGTCGATCACTGCACGTCTCCGATCGTGGGTTCAGTCAGCAGCAGCGCGTACTTGCGCGCGGCGGTGATGACTTCAGGCGTGCCTTGCGTCTGCCGCGCGATGAAGAAGATGAAGCGCAGCGCTGACGGCGTGTTCTGAAACTGCACCAGCCCGAGCGCGGCGGTGCGCGTGGCGACCGGCGCGCTGGGGTGACGCACGAGGTTCTCGAGAATCTCCTGCGCGCGCGGGTGACGGATGCTGCCGACGGCGCGAACGGCGGCGAGGGCGATCTGCGGCGTGGGGTCGAGCGTGAGATCAGCGAGCGGGTTGAGCGCGCGCGGGTCCTGCAGGAAGCCCAGGTCTTCGATCGCCTGCACGCGAACGGCGAGCGGCGCGGGTTCGAACGCGAAGCCGATGCCGCGCAGCACGGCGAGGTCGGCCTCCGCGGTCGACGCGACGGCGGGGCACTCTTCTTCCTTGGCGTTGCCGATGGCTTTGGGCGCGGCGGCTGAAGCGGCGAACGCCGTCGAAACCACCAGGGAGAGCCACAGTCGCGTCATCGAAGTCATGATGCCTCACAGGAAAAAGCGGCCAATTTTTTGCGTCGATCCACCGCGAGCGTACAAGCCACGACAAGGCTGTAGCACTCGAAGTGAGGGAATCGACCGACATGCAGCGAAGCGTCGCCTGCCAGACCGTTGAAGAGCTCGAAGTGGAATGCACGCACTGCGGTGTGTTGATGACGAGCAGCAGCGGCGGCGGCGGCACGATTCGGTATTTCCACTGCCCGTCGTGCTCGCGCTGGTCGTCGTCGATGTATTCGGAGGTGCTGCGCGCCGACACCAAGATGCGCAGCCGTCGCCCGGGTGAAGCGCGTCACGCGCCGAGCGGCACCGTGAAGGAGCGCCTCGAGAACTGGCTCCGCGCGATCGCCGAGTCTGACCCGTACAAGGAGCTCGGCGTGACGACCGGCATTTCCGATGCGGCGTTGCGTGAGCGGTACCTGCAGCTCGCGCGCGAGCATCACCCTGATCGCGGCGGCAGCGCCGAAGCGATGCGCAAGGTGAACGACGCCTACGAGAAGGTGCTCGCTGATCGTGAAGGCCGCCGGCTCCGGGCGGCGCATGGCGCGGGTGCCGGGCTGTCGTTAAAAGCCGCGTCATGACGCCCTACGCAGCTCCCGAAGCGACGTTCATGAAGAGCGATGGTTCGCAGGTCGCGCTCTCGCAGCTCGTCGGCCCCAAGACGCTCGTTCTCTATTTCTACCCGAAGGACCACACCGCCGGCTGCACGGCCGAGGCGTGTTCATTCCGCGACGCGTACGAAGATTTCCAGACCGCGGGCGCCGAGGTCGTCGGTGTCTCGGCCGACGACGCCGCGACGCATAAGGGTTTCAAGGGCAAATACAAGCTGCCGTTCACGCTGCTGACCGACCCCAGCGGCGCCGCGGCGAAGGCGATGGGTGTGAAGAAGACGCTCGGTCTGCTGCCCGGCCGCGTCACCTTCGTCATCGATCGCAAGGGGCAGGTCGTTCACAAGTTCGATTCGCAGCTCATGGCGACGAAGCATGTGAGCGAAGCGCTCGAGATCGTGAAGAAGCTCGCGGCGTCAGCGGCCTGAGCGCAGCAGCCAGCGCCAGAAGCCGAAGCCCGTGAGCGCGCCGGTCAAGACTTTGAGCGCGCTCGGGAAATAGGAGCCCGGGCTCACGAAGCCCTCGACGACGCCGATCAGCACCACGAACGGCGCCACGCCCAACACGATGCGCAGGCTGGTCTGCGCATTGTTCGCGAGGGCGGCGCGGCGTGATTGTTCGCCCGGGTCGAGGATCGCCCGGCCGACATGCAACCCCGCTCCGGCGCAGATGCAGATGAGCGACATCTCCACCGGGCCATGCGCGGAGATGAACGTGAGAATGTTCCACCCCAGGCCGCCGCGGAAACACGCGGTGACCACGGCTCCGAGAAAAGCGCCGTTGTAGAACGTGACGAGCGCGGTCCCCAGACCGGCGGTGATGC
>JBEHYH010000639.1:0-3087 GCA_048498275.1 Myxococcota bacterium
CGTCTCGTCGCCGTCGATGGTGTCTTCGTCGAACTTGCAGCCGGTGATCTCCGCGTCCTTCGCGGTACGCTCGATGTCTGAGAGCGCCGCGGTCATCGTGAAATACACCGTGCCTCCATCGCGCTCTGCGGTGCCGCCGGCCACGACGGTGTGACCGTCATCGGGCGCTGAAAACGAGAACGTCGCGGAGCGGACAGGGCCGGTGATGCCGGTGCCGTCGGCCATCGCGAACGGGCCGTCGGTCATCAGGTCGAACGACTGCGGCTGCAGCATCTGCCCGACCGCGTTGCCCGGCACGTAGTGACCGGGGTGCGCGTACGCGGTTTGTATTGGTTTGAGAAACTCGAAGAAGCCCGGCTCGCGGCGCGTGAACGCCGGTTCGCCGTCGAAATAATAGAAGGGCCCGGTGGAGAACGTCGCGTGCGTGAGCGTCACGCTCCACCCGTAGTCGGTGACGAACGAGCGCCCGGCGTTCAGATCAGAGTTCAGCTTCGTGTGCAGCACCACCTGCTTTCCGGTGGTCGAGTTCGCTCCACAGCTCAGACACAACAAGGCAACCAGCAATCGCTTCATGAACGGCTCCTGTCAGAGAAAAAGGGTGAGGGTGCCGCGCGCGGAGAACGGCGCGCCGACGGTGACGTGCTCTTGCGGCACGAGGCTCGCCGAGCCATTCGCGTTCCACTTCGAGGCGTAGAGAAAATCGCCCTCGTACCAACGCGCGTTCGTGAGATTCCAGAACTGCGCGCCGACCTCGAAGTGCCACCAGCGCACCGCGACGCGGCCATCGAGCAGCGCGATGTTGGTACCGAACTGCCCATACGGGAGCGGCCGCACCGCGAGCACCGAGCCGCCGAGCCCGACGGTCAACTTCACCGGCCGCGACATCAGCGTGCCGATTTCAGGAGTCGCCGCCGCGTCGAGCCGCGCGACGAACTGCGGCGAGTACGGCACGAGCGAGCCGACGGCGTACTGCGAGTTGCCCTCGACGAACGACGCGCGGCTGTAGGTGACGCTCGCGCTGAGCAACACCCACGAAATCGGCGCGACGACCGTCTCAGCGGTCCCTCCCACGCGTTGAGTCGCGGGCACCCACGCGTTGCGGACCGTCGCCTGGTCGAACACCAGGTCGTCGCTGAGCCGCGTGTAGAAGCCCGCGAGCGAGCCGCGCACCTTCTCGAAGTCGAGCCGCACGCCGCCTTCCACCGAGCGCACCGACGTGAACGGCGTCGTCTGGCCGTCTTGCAGACTGCGCGCCTGCGGCGAACGAAAGCCCTCGCCGTAGCTGACGAGGAGCTTCAGCGGAGCGAGCGGGTGCACCTCGATGGTGGCCTTCGGGCCGACGTGGATGCCCTGCGATGAACGCGCCTGACCTCCTGCGTCCTGCGCGAAGTAGCCGAGGCCGTCGAGGCGCAGCCCGCCGCGCACGGTGAGAAACCAGAACGGGTGCAGCGCAAGGTCGGCCCACGCGCCGATGTTGAAGCCGCGAACCTTCGCGTCGACCAGCGTCTGCAACACCGAGCTGTCGACGTTCGACATGTGCCGCTGAGATTGACTGATGAAATCTCCGCGCCCCGAGACGCCCGCTTCGATGGAGTCGCGCTTCGAGAAGAGCTCCACGCGCGCGCGATAGTGGCCGTTGAAGCCGACCACCGCGTCGTCGTTGAGCTGTTGCTGCCCGTCGCCGTCGTTGCTCGTGAGGTAGCCGGTGAAGTTCTCGCGCAACTGCATGGTGCGGTAGACGAAGAACGCAGTGAGCCCGCCCACGCCGTCCTTGCGGAGCTCCGCGACGACCTGCGTGCGCGACGCCGAGCCGCCCTGCGTCGGGTCGTACGTCGCGAAGCGATCCACCGCGCCGCTCTCGACGTCGGAGCGCAACAGCACGCCCGCCGTCGCGTACCGGGTGAAGTACGTCGACGCCATCACGCGGAACGACAGGTCGTTGCCGAGCGGAAGCAGGAGTTGCCCGACTCCCGACGCGCGCTTCGCCGCCCGCGACGGGCCGAAGCCGTCAGTTGTGTACAACTCCGCGGCGATGAATGTCTGTTTTGAGAATTCGCGCGGCTGGTACGCGAGGAAGGCGCGCCACGTGTTGAAGGAGCCGCCTTCGGCTTTCGCGGTGAGCCCCGGGTCGGCGAGGCCGAGGTCGAACCGCAGCGAACCGGCGACCGCGAAATCACCCTGTCGCGGGTCGTAGGTGCCCGGCGTCGCGGTGACGCTGTTCACGACCTCGGGTGGGAGGAAGTGCAGGTCGGCATAGCCCTGCCCGTGGATGTTCGAGACGTCGTTGACCGGCGCGCCGGCCGCGTTGATCTCGATGTCCTGCCCGTGAACCGCGTCGAAGCCCCGGTAGAACATCTGAAACGCGCTGCCTTCGCCGCCATGCTGGGTGACGAACATGCCGGGTACGAGCAGCAGCAGCTCGTCGGCTGAACGATGCGGCGCGGCTTCGATGACCGCGCGATTCACGGTGACGGCCGACGCGCTGCGCTCCGCCGGAGCCGCGTGAACCGTCGTCGAAAATGTGCCCGCGTCGGACGACGCGCTCGAATCGATGACGTCGCTCGAGCTCACCCCCGCGTCGCCGGTTTGCTCCATCGGCCCGGGCGGGGTGCTCGAGACGGTGCCGCTCGACGCACCCGTCGCCTCTTCGGCGCGCGGCGGCTCGGGTTCGACGCCGGCGGTTTGATCGACCGTGGAACCGCCCGTCTCGCGAACAGACGATTCCCCTGGCGGTGAAACCGCGCCGAACGACACGTCAGCGACTTCGCCGGCGCGCGCGCAGAGAGCGCACACCGCACAAAGCAATACAAAGGCACGCGACACACGCGCTCCCCGAGAAATGGTGGTGTTGGGCTGTGGGAGCTTCGCCGCGCGGACTACGGCGCCTGCGATTGCTCAACCCGGCGCAGCAGCTCGACCGACGGAGCCGCGGGCCGCGCTTCGCGCACCAGCTCGAGCCGCGTCACCATCGCCACCATCAGCGGCGGCCCGGCGGGCGCGGTGAAGCTCAGGTTCTGATGTTCGAAGTTCGCCGACGTCGCGTGCGTGTGCGAATGCCCGTGCGCGTGCGTCAGCCGATGCAGCACC
>JBEHYH010000640.1:0-3056 GCA_048498275.1 Myxococcota bacterium
CGCTGCTCGAGAAGGAGAACGCCAAGTACAAGCAGGACGTCAGCGATCTCACCGCCAAGGTGAAGGCCGCGATTCAGGCCGGCCGCGATGACCTCGCCTGCCAGTTCGCCGCGCGTCTGCAGACCGAGAAGTCGGCGCTCGGCCGCAACGAGGCCCAGCTCGCCAGCGCCCGCGCGAATTACGAGAAGGCGATGGAGGTGAAGAAGGCCTTCATGCGCGAGAAGGACAAGAAGACCAACGAGGCGATGAACGCCATCCGCGACGCGCGCCGCGCCAAGTGGCAGTCGAAGGTCGCCGACGCGATGGAGAGCTTCCAGGTCGGTGGCATCGACGCCACGCACGACGAGATGCTCCGCAAGGTCGAGGAGCAGACCGCCGTCAACGAAGCGCGCATGTCGATGGCGATGGACTCGGTCGACACCCAGTCGATGAAGATCGAAGAAGACGCCGAGGCGCTCCAGGCCGCCGAGCTCGTGAAGCAGTTCAAGATGGAGATGGGTCTCGAAAGCCCGGCGCCGGTCTCTGACGTCGGCGGCAACGGCGAGAAGACCATCGGTAAGAAAGTCGAAATCAAGTAGCCGTGTTTCTGGTCGCGTTCTCGGCGGCCAGAAGCCTTCGCTGCGCTTCGGTTTTGTCACGCCCGGCCGCAATGCAGCGGCTGGGTTCCCTGCGAGCGCTCCGTGAAAAAACTCTTCGCCGCACTCATCTTCATCGGGCTCGCAGCGGGCGCCGTCGCGGCCACGCAGTACGGCTACGTCGAGCGCCTGCGCGACCGGATCTACGGAAGACCTCCGAGGCTGACCGTCGGCGATTTCCCCGCGGGAGTCATGGCGCCGACCGACGACGTGGTGCGCTTGCCCACGCGGCCGCTGGTCATCGGGCTCGTGCCGCGCGGGAGCATCGCGCCGGTGTTCTGGGCGGCTCGAGAAGCGGGCCTCTTTCGCACCGGCTACGCCATCGACGTCAAAGCGCGGGCGTTCACGCGTGAAGAAGATCTCCGCAAGGCGCTGATCGCCGGTGGTGAAAACGGCGGCGTCGATCTCGCGGCGTTGCCCGTTTCATCGGTCGCGATGAGCGCGTCACTGCTGCGCGATGCCGCCCCGCGCGTGGTGATGTTGCTGGGGCGCAGCCGCGGTCATGAAGTGCTCGCGGCGAAGAACATCACGTCGCTGCAGCAGCTCGCGGGCAAACGTATCGGCGTCGAGGAGCGCAGCTCCGCGTCGTACCTGCTGCTGTGGACGCTCTCGCGCGTGAACCTGTCGCTGCGCGACGTGAAGGTGGTGCCGCTCGATGACGCGTACAGCGCGGGCGCGGCGTTGCAGCGGGCCGACATCGACGCGGTCGTCGGCTTCAAGGGTGATGTCGAAGGCAAGGGCGGCACCGTGCTCGCGTCGACCGCCGATGCGCCGCATCTGACCGCGACGGTGCTGGTGACGCGCGGCGATTTTGCGGCCCGCTACCCTGACGCGATTCGCCGCGTGATTCGCGCCATCCTCGACGCCAACGCGCAGACCATCAAGGACGCGACGGAGACCGCGCGCATGTTGGGCACGGTCGCGCCGCAGCTCGGAGATCCACTCGAGGCCATCACGCAGGCGCCGCCGGCGACGGTGAAGGACAACCTGGCGTTCTTCGGCATCGCTGAAGAATCGCCGGTGACCTACTTCGAGCTCTTCAATTCGGCGGAGGCGTTGAATCGAAAACTGTTCAACGCACCGCCCGGGCCCGAAGCGGAGACCACGGTCGATCTCGGCCCGCTCAAGTACGTGGCGCAGCCTCCGAAGCCGTGATCGCGAGGTGAATGCGGAGCTCGAAGTGCGTCTCGCCGTGCGCGTACGGCAGACCATCGAACGCTTCGAAGGCGGGTTGATGATCGGGTGAGTAGCCGCTCCGTGGCAGCCACACGCCATAGAGCCAGTTGAACGCGCGCGTCTCGAGCTCGACGTCGCCTCTCATCGGCAGCTCGACGACCTTCATCGGGGGGAAGCGCTGCTCATTCACGTCGTCATCGAGCGCGACGTCTTCGGGCACTTCGACGCCGAGGTCGTAGCGGCACTTGTCGAGCGGCACGAGGTCGGCTTCTTCCCACTGGTAGCCGAGCCACTGCCCACGCTCGAGGCCGCGCGCTTTCGCCCACGAGATCATCTTCAGCACCGCTTCACGAACGCGGCCCGGTTCATAGGGGCGGAACACGCGCGAATACGCGACCCGCCGCGCGGGGAGTTCGCGCACGCGCACCTCGAAGCTCTCGTCGTTCTGCTTCGGTTGCGGCAATTGCGCGGCGTGCGTCGCGCGCCACGCGGCGAGGTTGAACGTGCGAGGCGCGACTCCGAAGTGTGTCTTGAAGCTGCGCGAGAAATCGGAGCTCGAGTTGAACCCCACCTCGAGCGCGATGTCGGTCAGCGAGCGCTTGTCGTGCGACATCAGAAACAGCGCGCGTTCGAGCCGCGTGCGCTTCACGAAGTCGAGCAGCGTCTCGCCGACCATCGCCCGGAAGATGCGGTGAAAATGAAAGGGAGAGAACGCGGCGACGCGCGCGACCTCTTCGAGCTTCAGCGGAGCCGCCAGATTGCGCGTGATGTGATCGATCGCCCGATTGACGCGGTTCACGTAGTCGCGATTCGCAAGATCGGGCAAGTCAGCCATCCACTCCCGAGCCTAGAAGACGCGCCCATGAACCTCGGCAATTTCATGGTGAGTCTGTCGGTGAAGAACCTCGAAGCGTCGCGCGCCTTCTACGAGAAGCTCGGCTTCAAGGCGGGCAACGGCGACGGCAGGAGCTGGCTGGTGATGCAGAACGGCACCACGAAGCTCGGCCTCTTTCAGGGCATGTTCGAGCGCAACATGCTCACCTTCAACCCCGGGTGGGACGCGTTCGGTCAGAAGGTCGAAGCGTTCACCGACGTGCGCGAGCTGCAGAAGGAGCTCCAGCGCGCGGGCGTGAAGCTCGATCGCACCGCTGACGAAGCGACCAAGGGCCCGGAGCACATGATGCTCACCGACCCCGACGGGAACCCGATTCTCATCGATCAGCACGTCTGACTAAAGGCGATCGC
>JBEHYH010000641.1:0-3052 GCA_048498275.1 Myxococcota bacterium
CTGGAGCCGTTCTTCACCACCAAGCCCGTCGGCGAAGGCACCGGCCTCGGGCTGCCGATTACGGCGAGCATTCTCGAAGATCACGGCGGCTTCATGAGCGTCGACAGCACGCCGGGCCGAGGCAGCACGTTCAAGCTGCACATTCCGCTCTTCAAGCCCGCGGCATGAATCACTGCGCGCGGGTGACGCTGAAGTTCCCGTCGAGGGACGTCGGGCATTTCCCCGACGCCGCGGAGTCGGTCAGCGTCGCCGAATACGTGCCGGTGATGAGTGACCCGACGTCGCCGTACGCGGTCACCGTCAAGGTCAGCGCCGACGCCGACGCCGTGCACGAGGTCGTCTGATCAATCGCGTACTCGAGCGTCGCTCCCGTCGAGAGGTCGAAGGTGCCGGCGGCCTGAGCGGGCATGGTGATCAACACCTGCTGATGCCACACGCCGTCACCTGACGTGTTCGTGTCGGTCCACCCGGAGTTCGCCCACACCTGCGTCTTGCTCAGCACCGTCGAATACAACGCAGTCAGATACGGGTCACAGCCCTGCCCGACGCTCGTGCTGTCGTAGTTCGTCAGGCTGGTGCCGTTGATGCTGAAGGTGTCGGTCGCGGGGTAGGCGCACGCGCCTTCGCTGCCGGAATCAGAGGCCGCGTTGCTCGACGCGCAGCTCAACGCGAGCACCACGATGACGACGACGGCCGCGAGCGGAATTCTGAACGTGTGCACTCACCGCGAAGACACCCCAGCCCGTGGTTTCGTGAGCCGTCACCCCGAACGCGCGATGTCGAGCAGCAGATCGAGCGCGTGGTTGACCTGTTCCTGCTCGGTGGCGGTCAGCGGCGTGAAGCGCACGCCGAGACGAAAGCCGCCCTCCATCGGCTGATTGCTCGTCACCTCGCACGACACCTGAACCAGCCCCGGCAGGCCCTTGAGCCCGAACGACACCGTGAGCGCGCTGCCGACCGGCACGTCCTTCACGCTCTTGAGCCCCAGGCCGCCCTTCGACAGGTCATTCACCCACCCGCGAAAGATGCTCTCGGTGCGGCAGGTGACCTCGAACCGCGCCGCGACGCGAGGGTGCGCGCGCCGCCCCGTGCCCGCGCCGTTCAACAGCATCTGCAGCAGAATCCCGAGCTGTGATTCTTCATCGGGAGGCAGCGGCTCGAACTCCAGCGCGTACCGCCCGCGCTGCTCGTGCACCTCCTTCCGTACCACGGTGCCCACCAGCGACAGGCTGACGAGCCCTTCGCTGCGCTCGACCATCATGGTGATGGTGTCGCCTTCGTTGGCGGCGCCCGGCGGCGCGATGACGGCCGCGCCTCCCTTCGAGAGGTTCGCCACCACCGCCTCGACGACGTCGGTCGCCGTCGCCAATGAGCAGACGAGGCTCGACTCGATGCGCGCGTACTTTCGTTGCTCCAACGTCATCCCCCGGCAGGTTACGCAAAACGCCAACCGCGACGCGGGCATTTCCGCTATTTCCATCGCATGAGTGGTCGTGTCCTGCTCGTCGATGACGATGACGATCTCGTCTCCACGCTGGAGCTCGGGTTGTCTCAGCGCGGCTACCGCGTGGTGACCGCGCAACGCGCCGAAGTCGCGCTGCAACAGCTCAACGCCGAAGACGTCGACGTGGTGTTGACCGACCTGAACATGCCGGGCCTCGGCGGCCTCGAGTTCGCGGAGCGCGTCGCGCAGAGCCACCCTGAAACGCCGCTCATCGTGCTCACCGGCTTCGGCAGCTACGAGAGCGCGGTCGCCGCCATCCGCGCCGGCGCGTACGACTTTCTCGCCAAGCCCGCGAAGCTCGACGCCATCATCATCGCGCTCGAACGCGCCATCGAACATCGCAAGCTGCGGCGTGAAGTCGCGCGGCTCCGGGTCGAGGTGAGCGGCGGCCCGCGCCTCGAAGGTCTGGTGGCCGCGAGCGAGGCCATGCAGCGCGCGGTGGATCTCGTCGGTCGCGTCGCCGCCTCGCAGAGCTCGGTGCTCATCACCGGCGAATCAGGCACCGGCAAAGAGGTGCTCGCGCACGCCATTCACACCCGCAGCGGCCGCAGCGGCCCGTTCGTGGCCATCAACTGCGCGGCGATGCCGGAGACGCTGTTGGAAAGCGAGCTCTTCGGCCACGTGCGCGGCGCGTTCACCGATGCCCGCGAGGCGCGCGTCGGGCTCTTCACCGAAGCCAACGGCGGCACGCTGCTGCTCGACGAAATCGGCGACATGCCCATCGGTCTGCAGCCGAAGCTCCTGCGCGTGTTGCAGGAACGCCGCGTGCGCCCGCTGGGTGCGCGCAGTGAACACGCCATCGACGTGCGCATCATCGCGGCGACCAATCGCGACCTCGAGGAGCGCATCGAACAGGGCGCGTTCCGCGAAGACCTCTACTTCCGCATCAACGTGGTGCACGTGCCCCTGCCGCCGCTGCGCGAACGCACCGCCGACATTCTTCCGCTCGCGCAGCGCTTCCTGAAGGAGTTCGCCGCGCGCGCGGGAAAAGAGGTGAAGGGCCTGTCGGCGCCCGCCGCCGCGCGCCTCATGAAGTGGGACTGGCCCGGCAACGTGCGCGAGCTCTCGAACGTGATGGAGCGCGCCGTCGCCCTCACCCGCTTCGATGAAATCGGCGTCGATGACCTCCCCGAGAAGCTGCTGCAGGAGCGCACGGGCCATGTCGTCGTCACGGCCAATGACCCGAGCGAACTGGTGACGCTCGAGGAGCTCGAGAAGCGTTACATCTTGCGGGTGCTCGAAGCGCAGCAGGGCAACAAGGCCGCCGCGGCGCGCACCCTGGGCATCGAACGCAAGACGCTCTACCGGAAGCTCGAAATCTGGGGCGTGTCCGGCAAGGAATGAACGAAATCGGGCCCGTTCGGCAACGTACAGACGCCAACGAAAGGGAAAATGACCATGAAGAAGCTCCTGCTGATTTCGCTCGCGGTGATGGCGTGCTCCGGCCCGCGCGTGAGTGGCCCCGGTATCAACAACCGCCGCGCTGCCTCGCTGTTTCAAGACGCGTCGGTCGAACTCCAGTGCCCCGAAAGCGAGCTGCGCGGGAGC
>JBEHYH010000642.1:0-3050 GCA_048498275.1 Myxococcota bacterium
GTATTCGAAGCTGGCCGGCATGACCGGTACGGCCGACACCGAGGCCGAGGAGTTCGCGAAGATCTACAACCTCGACGTTCGCGTGGTGCCCACCAACAAGCCGATGGTGCGCAAGGACGCCGACGACGTCGTCTACAAGACCGAGAAGGCGAAGTTCGAAGCAGCGGCGGAGGAGCTCAAGAAGATCCACGCCACCGGTCAGCCGGTGCTCGTCGGTACGGTCTCCATCGCGAAGTCGGAGGTGTTCTCCAAGTTCCTCAAGCAGGCGGGCGTGCCACACGAGGTGCTCAACGCGAAGAACCACACGCGTGAAGCCGACATCATCGCGCAGGCGGGCCGCAAGGGCGCGGTGACCATCTCCACCAACATGGCCGGCCGCGGCACCGACATTCTGCTCGGTGGCAACGCGGAGAACCTGGCGAAGTCGACGGCGGGGGCACCGCCGGTCGAGCCGCCTCCGGGCGCTGACCTCGCGGCGCAGGAGGCGTACGTCAACGCGCAGCTCGCGTGGGAGACGACGTACAAGAACGCGCTCGCGAAGTTCGAGACCCAGTGCAAGGCGGAGCGCGAGGAAGTGAAGAACCTCGGCGGCCTTTTCATCCTCGGCACCGAGCGTCACGAGTCGAGGCGCATCGACAATCAGCTCCGCGGCCGTGCGGGCCGTCAGGGTGACCCGGGTGGCTCACGCTTCTACCTCTCGCTCGAAGACGACCTGATGCGCGTGTTCGGCGGTGACCGCATCACCAACCTGATGGAGACGATGGGCATGAAGGAGGACGAGGTCATCGAACACTCGCTCCTCTCGCGCGCCATCGAGAACGCGCAGAAGCGCGTCGAAGGGCACAACTTCGACACCCGCAAGAACCTGCTCGAGTACGACGACGTGATGAACCAGCAGCGCAAGACCATCTACGGTCTGCGCCGTCAGGTGCTCGCCGCCGGCGCCGGAGTGCCGCTGGTCGAGTTCACCGAAGACCCGAAGACCAAGCTCAAGACGCGCTCGGAGAAGACCATCACGTGGAAGGACTTCCGCGAGCTGGTGCTCGACGCGGTGGAAGACTCCATCGTCTCGCTCACCGACACCTACGCGGCGTCGAAGAACCCCGCGGCGTGGAACGTGACGGCGCTGGCCACCGAAGTGAAGGCCATCTTCAATCAAGACATGACCTTCCAGCAGGAAGGCAAGGCCGAGGAGCTGCAGGAGCAGATCTACCAGCGCGTGGAGAAGCTCTTCGTCGACCGCGAGAAGGAATACGGCGACGACTGGTACCGCTTCTGCCAACTGCGCTACCTCGCGACCATCGACCAGTTGTGGAAGGACCACCTCCTCGCGATGGACCACCTGCGCCAGGGCATCGGTCTGCGCGGCTACGGCCAGAAGGACCCCAAGGTCGAATACAAGAAGGAAGGCTACGAGGGCTTCATTCGCATGCTCGGGCAGATCAAGAGCACCTTCGTCTCGCAGATCATGCGCGCGCAGCCGCGTGACGCGAACGCCGACGCCGAACGGCTCAAGCGCGTGATGGAAGAGCGCGCTCGCCAGGCGGTCGAGGGCCGCGCGAACGAAGAAGGCAAACCCGAGCAGAAGGCGCCCGAGCAGAAGACCGTGGTGCGCGAAGGCCCGAAGGTCGGCCCTAACGACCCGTGCCCGTGTGGCTCGGGCAAGAAGTACAAGAAGTGCCACATGGGCCAGAACCTCAACGCCTGAGTTGCCTTGGCCGCAGCGCATTCGCGATGACGCGCGTGTGCTGCGGCGTACTGGCGGCTGGCCGCATCTCGGCCCACGTCAGCAGTTCGTCGAGCGCCGGGCAGAGCGACTGACCCCAGCGCGTGAGGTGGTACTCGACCTTCGGCGGCACGTGCGCGTGCACCACGCGGGCGACGACACCGTCGCGCTCCAACTGACGCAACTGTTGAATCAACATCTTCTGCGAGATGGCCGGCATCGCGCGCTCGAGGTCTGAGAAGCGCAGCCGCTTGCCGCCGAAGAGGTGGAAGAGGATCACCAGCTTCCAGCGGCCCTCCAGCATTCGAAAAGCGTCTTCGATGCCCTGCGCGGCTGAGTCCGGCGTGTGATGGTGATGCTTACCCAAAGGTATGTACTCCACGTTCTGGTCGGTTCTTGCAGATTGGTGGGGTGCTCCTTACTTCACACCCCATGAAAAACGACGCGCCGAACCTCCCCGCTCCAGTGGCCGGCTACTTCTCGGCCGAGACGTCTGACCCGAAGACCGCGGCGCGCTTCTTCGCCGAGGACGGCGTGGTGTTCGACGAAGGCCACACGCACGCCGGTCGAGCAGCCATCAGCCGATGGAAGAGCGAGACCATGAAGAAGTACCACTACACGAGCCAGCCGCTGACGGCGAAGACCTCCGGTTCGGTGACCACGGTGCAGGTGCGGCTGAAGGGCAGCTTCCCCGGCAGCCCCATCGAGGTGCGGCAGCGCTTCACGCTGAAGAATGACGCCATCTCGCGGCTGGAGATCGGCTGATGCACTTCGAACTGGAGCTGACCGGAAAACGCGTGCTCGTCACCGGAGGCACGAAAGGCATCGGCGCGGCGATCGTCGAGGTGCTGCGCGCGGCGGGTGCCAACGTGGTGACCACCGCGCGCACGCTGCCGGCGACGCCGCACGCCGGTGTGCACTACCTGCCGTTCGACCTCACCACCGCCGAGGGTTGCGCCGCGGCCGCCCGAGAAGTGCTCGCTCACCTCGGAGGCATCGACATTCTCGTTCACGTGCTGGGTGGCTCCAGCGCGCCTCCCGGAGGCTTCGCGGCGCTCGACGACGAACACTGGCGCCGCGAGCTCGAGCTGAACCTGATGCCTGCGATACGCATCGACCGCGCGCTGCTGCCCTCGATGCTGACTCAGCGCAGCGGCGTCGTCATTCACGTGACTTCGATTCAGCACGAACTCCCGCTGCCTGATTCGACGACGGCCTACGCGGCGGCGAAGGCGGCGCTCTCGACGTACAGCAAGTCATTGTCGAAGGAGATCAGCCCGAAGGGAGTTCGTGTGGTTCGCGTGTCTCCCGGTTGGGTGGAGAC
>JBEHYH010000643.1:0-3042 GCA_048498275.1 Myxococcota bacterium
GGCTCGGTGATGCCCACGAAGTTGGGGATCTCGCCCGCCAGCGCCTTCTTGTACTTGCCCGTGGTGTCGCGCTTGATGAGCTCGTCCGTCGGGCAGTCGACGTAGACCTCGATGTAACGCTGAATGCGGCGACGGTTCTCATCGCGGCCGGCTTTGTCAGGGCTCGCGCAGGCCACCAACGTGGCGACGCCGTTACGCGTCAGCACATCAGCCACGTAGCCGAGACGCCGCGCGATCGCGAGGCGCTCCTCTTTCGTGCCGCCTTCGATTTCCTTCCACAGCTCGTCCTGCAGGTCGTCTTCGTCGAGGATTTCGACTTTGCGACCAACCTGGCGCAACCGCGCCTCGATGTAGCTCGCGAGCGTTGTCTTGCCCGCGCCAAGCATGCCCGTCAGCCACACCGTAAAGCCGGTTTCTTGCGCCATTTCGTGTGCTCCCTCCGCTGTGGTTGTAAAAAGACGCGGCCTTATAGTGAAAATCCGCAAATTTGCCAACGCCTAGGGTGCAGAATGTTGTGAACACCGCTCCGGAGCCCGGTTTTGGAGACGATTCCCGTCCCAGAGGGCGGCGCCGAGCGGGTCAGCCCACCCCAGGACGAGCCGTTGAACGGTCAGGGCGGCAAGCGAGCCGAGAACGACCGGTGACGCTGACGCCTCGGTGAGCAACGCCAGCGTCTTCGCGAAGCACTCGGGGCACGCGTCGGCGGTCTTCCAGACCACGCCATCGCCGAGCACCACGGTCGCCTGATTCGCCGGAGCCGTCGTCGAGCGCGTGATGAGCGCCACGGAGCCCGCGTCGTCGATCGGCGTGCCGCCGGCGCGCAGGTACGTGACCGCGCTTTCCATCGCAGCGCTCTGCCCGGCGACGCGAACCGTCGTCTCCATCAACTTGCGCTGCCCCCGCCCGCCGAGCTCGCGCAGCAGAATCTGCCGGCCGTACCGTTGAATCTCGTCTTCGCGCATCGTCAGCCTCCGGCCATCGCGGCGACGAGCACCACCACGTCTCGATCGCTCAGCGCGCGCTTGGGCTCGTCGCGGACGTCGTCGTCGCCGACGAAGACCCCGACGGTGCGTTTGAGCCCGCCGCTTTCGAGGAAGAGTTTCTCGCGCAGCGCCGGGTACGAGGCGCACAACGCCTGGAGCGCACCTTCGACCGACGCCGCCTCGACGCGGACCTTCGCCTGATTTCCAACGAGCGCGCGCAGGCCCGCGGGCACTTCGACGGTCACCATTTCGCGCGGAGTCTCAGCCGCGAATTGCCGTCGCCGACCTCGACCAGCTCCAGCACTTCATGACCCTCTTCGCGCGCGCTGCGGGGCACGTTGCGCAGCGGTTCTTCGCCGCGCAGCAACACCTCGAGCTCCGCGCCATCATCGAGCTGCTCGAGCGCCAGCTTCACCCGCACGTACGTCATCGGGCACACGTCTCTGGTGATGTCGATGACCATTCGTCTCTCAATACCGGCTTCGCGTCGCTTCCGCACGCGGCGCAATCAGCGCGCTTCTTCACCTTCACCGAGCGGAATGAAAATGAGTGGCCGTCGATCACCTGCAGCAGCGAGACCCCGGCGGTCGGCGACGGCTTGAGCGCGAGCTCGGCCTGGAGACCGCCCATCAAACCAGCCATCGAACCGAGCACTCCCGCCTGCGCGCAGGTCGGCGCGTCGTCAGGTGGCGTTTCGAACAGACACCGCAGACACGGGCCGCCGCGTTCAATGCGCATCGCGAGGCCCTCGAAGCGCAACACGCCGGCGTAGACGAGCGGCGTACCGGTGAGCACCGCAGCGTCGGAGAGCAGGAACTTGGTGTGCACGCCGTCGGTGCAATCGAGCACGACGTCATGCGCACGAAAGAGCGCTTCGGCGTTCGCGGCAGTCACTTTGTCCTGCATGAGCGTCAGCGCGAGCGGGGGGAACTGCGCGCGCAGTTTTTCCGCAGCTGAGCGGACCTTGGGCCGCCCGAGGTCGGCGTCGTGATGGAGCGGCTGCCGATGGAGATTGGTGAGATCGACCGTGTCGGCGTCGACCAGCGTCATGCGCGAGATGCCCGCGCGCGCGAGCGCGAGCGAGGCCGGGCACCCGAGACCTCCCACTCCGATGATGAGCGCGTTCGTCACGACGGTACGGTCATACGTACTTTTGCGGCTCACGACATCAGCCGGTTCACGGAGCGCCGCGCGCGCTACACTCGCCGGCACCTTGGAGCTCAACGATGATCGCCGCGCTCGGGTTCGAGCGGTGCTTGAACAACGCGGGCTGACCCGGGAGGTCTCACCGCAGGAGGCCTCGCAGTTGTGGTCTACCGAGCGGTTCCGGGCGCGCGCCAAAGGCCTCTTCTACGCGCGGCTGATGTTCTTGAGCATCGGCGTGCTGGTGCTGGCGGTGCCGGTGTGGCGCGTGTACTTCGACTTCTCGGCGCTCGCGTTCGGGGGCTACTTCTTCATGCTGATGTACAGCGTGGCGAACTACCTGGTGCTCAACAACGAGCGCGCCGGGAAGGTCGTCACCTACGTCACGCTCGTTCTCGATCTGGTGATGATGGTGGTGGTCGTCGCCAAACCGCACGCCGGTGGCGGTCTGGCGAACCCGCTGCTGGCGACGCAGCTGTTGTTCACCATGCTGTTCGCCCTGCTCTTCCCGCGCCCGCTGGCGATTCTGCCGCCGCTGCTGGCGCTGCCCATCACCGCGAGGCTCGATCAACTGCTCGATCGCAGCCCGACGGCGGTCGAAGTGCTGACGCTGCTCTGGTACCTCGGCCTCAACTTCATCGTGATCTATGTGCTGGTGTACCTGAACGAGCGCGAGGTCACTTCGCATCGCGAGGTGGTGGAGCTGCAGGGCGACCTCAAGGAGCTGGCGGTCATCGAAGAGCGCAACCGCCTCGCGCGTGAGATTCACGACGGCCTCGGCGCGAGCCTCTCGTCGCTCATCATCCAGGCCGAGTACGTCACGCAGCTCACCAAGGACGACACGGTGAAGAACGAGGTCATGGAGCTCAAGCAGTCGGCCGAAGAGGCGATCGAAGAGCTCCGGCGCAGCCTGCAG
>JBEHYH010000644.1:0-3040 GCA_048498275.1 Myxococcota bacterium
GCGCTCTACCTGACGCCGCTCTCGAGCCCGCGTTCGAAGAACCCGGCGACCTACGTCGAGCTCGCGAAGACGCTGAATCCGCACGTCTCCGTGCACGCCGATGCGCCCGCTGCGCTCGCCGCCGCGAAGGCCGCGGCACCCGCCGACGCCGTCGTCATCTGCGCCGGATCTCTGCATCTTGTCGGGGAGTTACGCGCGATTTTGCTCCGTTGACTTGGTGGGCTCGCTGGTTACTTTGGCCGCGACATGAGCACCGAGCAGCAGATCGAGAATCAAGAGACGGCGGCGCCTCCGCAGCCGGAGAACGCTGAAGTCGTGCAGCTCCGCAGCGAGCTCGCCGCGGCGCAGAAGCGCATCAACGAGCTGGCCTATGCCATTCAGGCGGGCGAGCGCGATCGCGAAGAGTTCAAGCAGCGCCAGAGCCGCGAACGCGAGCGGATGATGGATGTCGAGAAGGGTAACATCGCGGTCGCGCTGCTCGAGGCGATCGACGAGCTCGATCTCGCGCTGATGGCGGCTGATGACTCGGCCTTCGCGCAGGGAGTGAAGCTCGTGCGCACCAGCCTCCTCAAGCGCACGGAGTCGCTGGGCATCGAACGCGTCGAGCTCGCCGGCAAGCCGTACGACCCGAACCTCGCCGAAGCGACCGACATGGAGATGACCGCCAACGAGGCCGAAGACGGCCACGTGAGCGCGGTGCTCAAGGGCTGCTACCAGCTCAAGGGCCGCGTCATTCGCCCCGGTACGGTGCGCGTCGCGAAGTTCGTGAAGCCCGCGCAGGCTTAAGTACGCTGCCGACGCGTGCGACGTCTCCTCTTCATCGCGTTGTTGGCCGGTTCTGCTTTCGCGCAGTCACTCAATGAATGGGTGCAGGACCGCATCAGCGAGCAGCGCGCCGGTTCCACGGTTTCTCCCGGGCCCGCGCCGTCGGGGCTGCTGTGGCGTGAGCGTGGCGACGGCAAGAACGCGCGAATCCCCAACTTCACGCCGCCGTCGTCGCTCGCGCCGCTGGTGAACGCGGTGCGGCCGGGCGTGGTGAACATCTCGACGAAGAATGAAGGCACGTCGCGTTCGCTGGGGTCTGGGTTCGTCATCAACCCCGAAGGGTTGATCGTCACCAACAACCACGTCGTCGAGCGCGCGCAGAGCATCGAGGTGCGGCTCGCCGATGGCCGCAAGCTCGGCGCGCTGGTCGCCGGCCGTGACCCCGCGACCGACCTCGCGCTGCTGCGGATCCCCGAAGTGAAAGATCTGCCCACGGTGACGCTCGGCGATTCCGACGAGCTGCAGGTCGGAGACTGGATCGTCGCCATCGGCAACCCCTTCGGCCTCGACATGTCGATCACCCACGGCCTCATCTCCGCGCGCGAGCGGGTGATCGGCATCGGCCCGTTCGATGACTTCATTCAGACCGACGCGCTCATCAACCCCGGCAACTCCGGCGGCCCGCTGTTCGACATGCACGGCGACGTCGTCGGCGTGACGACGGCGATCACCAGTCAGGGGCAGGGCATCGGCTTCGCGGTGCCGATCAACCTCGTGAAAGATCTGCTCCCCAACCTGCTCGAGAACGGGCGGCCGGAGCGCGGCTGGCTCGGCTTGAACGTTCAGGAGTCAGGCGAGGGTGAAGCGAAGGCGCCGGTGGTCGTCGACGTGTTCGCCGGGAGCCCCGCCGAGGCTGCCGGTCTGAAGCCCGGAGATCGCGTCACCGCGGTCAACGGCCGCCCGGTGCAGCGCTACCAGCAGATTCTGCGGCGCATCGCGCTGCTGGCCCCCGGAGCGACGGTGAAGATCGACGTCACCCGTGCCGGCCGCGCGTTCGACTTCACCGCGACGCTCACGCAGCGCCCGTCACAAGACGCGATCAAGGCGCTCAACTCCGGCGGGCGGGTCGACGCGCTGGGCATCGCCGTGCGCGTGTTGGACCCCAACGCTGCGGCAGCGATGGGCGTGGAGCCGGGCCTGCGCATCGAAGCGGTGGTCCCCGGTTCGCCCGCTGAACGTTCCGGCATCGCGCAGGGCGACGTCATCACCGAGGTCAATCGCGTGACCGTCGGCAACATGGCGCAGTTCGATGTCGCGCTGACTGAATCGGAGCCCGGTGAACCGGTGCTCCTCAAGGTTCGCCGTGGCCCGTCGTCGCGCTACGTCGCGGTGAAGCCGTAGTTACTTGCTGAACCAGATGCCGACCTGATCGCCGGTGCGGCCGACGGTGACCAGCACGCCGTCGATCTTCGCCTTCACGCCCTTGATGGTGCCGCCGCCTTTCTTCGGGAGGCTCCACGTGCCTTGCGGCGTGAATACCACCTGCAGGCGCAGCTGCTGACCGGCCACCTGGCGCGCCATCATCGCGGGGTTCCAGTTCTCCGGCATCGTGGAGGGGATGCGGATGAACGCCATCTTCGGGTTGCCGTTGGCGTCGGTGCTCTTCGGTTCGCCCTGCGTGACCGCGAACTCGCCGGCGGTGAAGAAGGGCGTGAGGTTGAGAATGAACTCGCCCTGACCGGTGACCTCGCCCATCTGCAGCAGCGACGCGGTCTCCTCGGTGATGATCATGTAGTACTTCTTGCCCGTGGCGGCCTTGCGGAAGGCCTCCGCGTTCTTCTCGCACTCCGCGCCGCCCAGCAGCTTCGAGCCGCACTCGCCGACGTACTTCTCGGTGAAGCCGCCGAGCCCCCCGAGCGCTTCGGCGCCATCGCGGAGCTTCGCGAAGCGCGCATCAACATCGGCCAACGCCACGCTCGCCAGGAGCCCCACACACAAAGTCATGAATTTCATACGGTTCCTTTCAAAGAGAAGTCAGATGAAGTGGGAAATTTGCCTACATGTACGCACTCTGTAGGCTTCGTCTCGTTGAACAACCCCAGCGGAGCAATACGAGTGATCAGCGAGCGCCGGCAGAACCTTCGATTCGACAAAGTCTTCACGGTGTACCTCACGACGGCAGAAGGGATGACGAGAGGCATCGCCAGAAACATCAGTTCGTCGGGTCTTTTTGTGGAGACGCGCGATTCGCTGCCCCTGGGCGGAAAGATCAAGG
>JBEHYH010000645.1:0-3016 GCA_048498275.1 Myxococcota bacterium
TGCCGGGTTCTTTGGGCGCCTTCTGCGCCCGGAACCCGGCGAGCTTTTCTTTGTGCTCCGCTTCGAACCCGCTGTCGCCCGGCTCGTAGAACCGCTCGGAGCGCAGACCTTCGGGCAGGTAGTTCTCGACGACGTACTGGTTCTCGTGATCGTGCGGGTACTGGTAGCCGCTCCCGTAGCCGAGGTTCTTCATCAGCTTCGTCGGCGCGTTCCGCAGATGCATCGGCACCGGCAACGGCCCGTGCTTCATCACCGCGTCGCGCGCCTTCATGTACGTCAGCTTCGCGGTGTTCGATTTGGGGGCCATCGCCAGGTACGTCACCGCCTGCGTCAGCGGGTGCGTGCCTTCGGGGAAACCCATCAACTCGACGGCGTGGAGCGCGGCGATCGCCACCTGCAGCGCCTGCGGGTCTGCGTTGCCGACGTCTTCGCTCGCGAAGATCACCATTCGGCGCACCACGAAGCGCGGGTCTTCCCCGGCTTCGATCATCCGCGCCATCCAATACACGGCGGCGTCAGGGTCACTCCCGCGCATCGATTTGATGAACGCGGAGACCACGTTGTAGTGCTCCTCGCCGCCCTTGTCGTAGAGCAGCGTGCGTTGCTGCACGGCCTCCTCGGCGGCGTGGCGATTGACGTGCGCGCCTCCGTATTTCGCGGCGACCTCGAGCGCGGTCAGCGCGCGGCGCGCGTCACCACCAGCGATCATCGCGAGGAACGCGAGCGCGTCGTCGTCGACCTTCACCTTGCCGTCGAGCCCGCGTGGGTCATCGATGGCGTGTTGCAGGACCTTGCGCAGCTCTTCTTCTTCGAGCCCGCGCAGCGTCAGCACGCGCATTCGCGAGAGGAGCGCGGCGTTCACCTCGAAGGAGGGGTTTTCCGTCGTCGCGCCGAGCAGCGTGATGGTGCCGCGCTCGACGTGCGGCAGGAGCGCGTCTTGCTGTGACTTGTTGAAGCGGTGAATCTCGTCGACGAAGAGGATCGAGCGCTTGCGGTTCAGCTTCCATCGCTGGTCTGCAGCGGCGACCGCTTCACGGAGATCTTTCACGCCGCTCAACACCGCGGAGACCATCTCGAAGTGCGCGCCGGTGGCGTTGGCGATGATGCGCGCGAGCGTGGTCTTGCCCGTGCCCGGAGGGCCCCAGAAGATCATCGAGGGCACCTGATCCATCTCGATGGCGCGACGGAGCAGTTTGCCTTCGCCGGTCAGATGTTCCTGCCCGACGTATTCATCGAGCGTGCGCGGGCGCATGCGCTCCGCGAGCGGCGCGCGTGCTCCTGATTCGACTTCTGCGGCGCGATCGAACAGGTCCATCGTCAGGCCTTCGTTCTCCGCCAGATGATGAACGCCACGAGGCCGAGCGCGGGGTCGAGGATCGCGAACGGCAGCGCGATGGGCCACGCGACCTGACCCAGCACCCCGAGGGGAATCAGGAAGAGCGGCACCAGCAAGCGATCGAGCACCGTTGCGAGACCGAACGACGTGGCGCCGGTGCGCCCGCCCATCACATAGAACCAGCCGACCACGATGACGGTGAAGCCGATGATGCGCGCGAGGCCTTCTTCCTGCCCCTGAAACGGCGCGACGCCGACGAGTTGGAACTGCCCGGGCCACGCGAAGATCGACGCGCCGAGCACGAGGTAGAGCAGCCCGCAGCGCTCGGTGAACTTCGAAAGCGGCGTGCTCGGGCCGGGGCGATTCAGCATCGACGAGAAGAAGCTCATGACGCGCGCAAAGTAGCCCACGCGTCTCGTTGACTTCAGAATCAATTTCGCGATCAATGCCCCGCATGAGCTCCCCGAAAGCAGTGATCACCTGTGCGTTGACCGGCGTGCTGACCGACCCTGCGCAGCATCACGTGCCGGTGACTCCGGAGCAGATGGCGCAGGAGGCGCGGCGCGCGCGCGATGCCGGCGCGTCGGTGGTGCACATTCATTTCCGCGCGCAGGAAGATGGCGCGGGCCGCCTGCCGTCGTGGGACCCGAAGGTCGCGAAGAACATCTGCGACGCGATCAAGGCGGAGGTGCCCGACCTGATCTTGAACCTCACCACCGGCGTCGTCGGCGACGACATTTCAGGCCCGGTCGCGTGTCTCGAAGCGGTGAAGCCTGAGATGGCGGCGCTCAACGCGGGCTCGCTCAACTACCTCAAGCTGCGCTCGAACAATGAATGGGCGTGGCCTCCGATGTTGTTCGACAACCCGGTGGCGAAGATCGAAGCGTTCGAGAAGGTGATGAAGGCGCACGGCATCACGCCCGAATGCGAGTGCTTCGACACCGGCATTCTGCGCAGCGTGATGTTGTTCGCGCGCAAGGGCATGGTGCCGAACCCGCCGCACGTTTCGCTGGTGATGGGCGTCGAGTCGGGCATGCCGAACAAGGCGTCGTGGCTGCCATTGCTGCTCGAAGAGATGCTGCCGGGCACGCACTGGCAGGTGATCGGCATCGGCCGGCAGGAAGTGTGGGCGCTGCATCGCAAGTGCGCCGAGCTCGGCGGCGATCTGCGCACCGGCCTCGAAGACACGTTCTATTTGCCGGACGGAAGCAAGGCGACGAGCAACGGGCAGCTCATCGAAGCGATGGCGAAGTTGGCGATCGAAGCGGGCCGCAGCATCGCGACTCCGGCTGAAGCGCGCGTGCAGTTGCGCCTGCGCCCGGCGTGATCGCGTCGCGCTGCGATTGAGCGCGTTCTTCGCGATTGGGTCGAACATGTGCGCGTGCCCGCGGGAACGCATCCGCGCGATGCCGGCTCAAAGCGCGCGTTTCAGCAGCGTGCTCGCGTCGTCGCGAGCAGCGCGATACCGGCTCACGCACGTTCAGTTGCGTCCCGCGTGAGCGCGTCGTCGCGAGTAGCGCGATACCGGCTCAAGCACGTTCAGTTGCGTCCCAGCGTGATCGCGTCGTCGCGAGCAGCGCGATACCGGCTCAAGCACGTTCAGTTGCGTCCCGCGTGAGCGCGTCGTCGCGCGTAGCGCGATACGGGCTCAAGCACGTTCAGTTACGTCCCAGCGTGATC
>JBEHYH010000646.1:0-3009 GCA_048498275.1 Myxococcota bacterium
AGCGCCTTCGGTGGCGATCTCGCCGGCATCCCCACTTCGTGGGTCGACGCGCCGACGGCCGCGCGCCTGTGCTGGTTTCTCGGGCGAAGACTCCCGGTATCAGACGAATGGCAGAAGGCGGGGCGGGGAGGCATCTGGCTCGATGCCGCTCGCACCGTGAAGAACCCGCTCCCGCTCCGAGAAACACCGTGGGGTGACGCGAACGTCGACGGCGTGAGTGTGTTGCGCCACGACGACGACGCGCCGGTCATGCGCCCGGTGGGTGAAGCGCCTCGTGACATCAGCCCCTATGGCGTTCGCGATCTCGGTGGCAGCGTCCGTGAGTGGACGGCCACCGTTTCGACCATCCCCGGCTTCGAAGGACTCCGTGTCGTCCTCGGGAATGCGCGTCTGGAAGAGCCCGTCGGTTGGGGGCTCGTCGAGCTCAACCAGGCTGACCCCGAGTTCAGGAACTTTGGCGTCGGGTTCAGATGCGCACGCTGAGCATCAGAGTGACGCCGCGAACGGTCGCTTCGGGCCGGCGTACTCACCGACCTGCGCACCCAGGTACTTGTCGAGGAGTGCCGTCGACAACAACAGGTAGGCGAAGGGCTTTTCCAACGTCGGCTTGATGAGCTGCGCAGTGCCGGGGAAGCCCGGGTACGTCGATTCGCCGTCTTCGAGGTTCACTGTGAACTGCGTGCCACCGCCGAATTCAGCGCCGGTGTTGGGGTTGAGAATCGTGAAGGTGAGCGAGGTGCCGGTGAGCGAAACGGCCTTCACCGCGACGGTACCATAGATGTTGAGGAGCACGTCCCAGTAGCCGGCGAGTTGAGAGAAGTTCGAGACCGGAGCGATCGTCGCGTTGGCCTTGTTGGCTTGTGGTGTGAGCGCGCCGCTCGTCGACGTCAACGCCATGGCGCTCGACGTGGTCACTTTGGCGGTCGCCTTCTTCGCCGTCTGCTTCTTCGCCGTCTGCTTCTTCGCCGCCGTTTTCTTCGCCATCGTTCTCCACCTCATTCACCCCGCGGAAGGGTTGCGCCGGGGGCGCCGCGGGTACCGCCTGACCGACCTCGGGAGCGACCGGGCTCGCGTCAACCTGCGCTCGAAAGCGCTGGAGAGCCCGCCTGCAAAATCGGTCGTGGTGAGCCACCAGTCACACGCCCACAGCGTTCGACGGCCGCCCAGCGCGCGCTCGAACGGCGCGAGCCACTGCGCATCACCGGCCGCTACCCGACACCCCAGCAACTGCACGCGCGCGCGCGGGTCGAGGTGCTCGCCCAACGCGCGCGCGATGCCCAGACCCCGTCGGCGCGGCCCGAACATCACCTCGTCGCCCAGCGCGAAGGCGCCCGGCTTGCCGTGGCCCACCAGACACAACCGCGTGATGGCGAAGCCGCGCCCACGCCACAACTTGGCGAGGTACGGCACGTCATTCGGGCGCTGACAGCGAATGACCTGCAACTGCTCGCCCGCGAACGACGCCAGCATCGTCACCGACTGCTCGAAGAAACGGTCCAGCTCCCGGGGGTACGAAACAACCATCAACTTCAGCTCCCCCGAGGTTTCTTTCATCGTGTGTCTCGCGTGAAGCCGAAGCTGCGAATCAGGTTGTAGACATGACTGCGTGTGAGCTCGAGCCGCCTGGCGGCCTCGGTGACGTTCCAATCGCAGGCGTCGAGCGTGCGCCGCAGCAGCTCGCGCTGAAATTGCCGCGTGGCCTCGGCGAAGCTGCGCGGTTCAGGCGCCGAGTCGAGCAGCGGCGACTGTGTCTCGAGGTGCCGCGCTTCGACCTGCGGTGAATGGTCGGCGACGGCGCGAATCAGCGCCTGCTCGAGCCGCGCGCGGAGCTGTCGAACGTTGCCGGGCCACTCCATCGTCTCGCAGGTGAGGCGGAAGTGTGGAGAGAGCGGCAGATGCGGCAGGTTGTGCTCGGCGGCGACCTGCTCCACGAGGAAGTCGAGCGTCGGCCCGATGTCGTCGGGCCGCTCGGCGAGCGATGGCATGCGCAGCACGAAGCTGTTGAGGCGGTAGAGCAGGTCTTCGCGGAACTTCTTTTCCGAGATCAGCGTCTCGAGCTTGGCGTTGGTCGCGGCGATGACGCGGATGTTGGCGTCGGTGAGCCCCGTGGCGCCGACCGCGTAGTACTTCTTGCTCTGCAGAAGCTGCAGCAGCTTGCTCTGCGCGGGGAGCGGGATCTCGCTGACCTCGTCGAGAAACAGGGTGCCGCCCTCGGCCGCGGCGACCTTGCCCAGCGCGCGCCTGGCGCCGGTGAACGCGCCTTCTCTCGTGCCGAAGAACTCGGCTTCGAACAACGTCTCGGGTATCGCCGCGCAGTTGAGCTCGACGAACGGCCCCGACGCGCGCGGCGAGTTGTCGTGGATGGCGCGGGCGATCTGCGTCTTGCCGGTGCCTGATTCGCCTTCGAGCAACACGTTGATGTTGAGCGGCGCGACCAGCGTCAGTTGCTGAAACACGCGCGCCAGCGCCCGGCTGCGGCCCGCGATGGCGTCGAGCTTGAGCTTCTGCCGGAACGGCCGCGTCGGGTCGGAGCTGTCTTCGCTCGACACCGAGTGCGCCGCCAGCACCGGCCCGAGGAAGCGCGCGACGTGCTCCGAGAGCTCGACGTGCTCGGGCTTGAACGGCCCGTTGCCGCGCGAACCCTCGAGGTACAGCACGCCGGTCTGCAAGCCCGTCAACGGCACGCACAGCACCGCCTCGAGCCGCTGGTTCTGAACCGAAGGCTGCTTGCCGAAGCGCTCATCGAGCAACGCGTACGGCGTGTGCACCGTTTTCCCTTCAGCGATCGCCGACGTCACGATGCCCCGTGACGTCACCGTTCGTACCGCTTCCTCCTGCTCCGACGTGCAGCGGAACGAGACCGACAGGGTCTGCCCATTGCGCTTGTAGAGCTCCACCATCGCCCGCTCGGCGCTCACGACCTTCGTCAGCCGCGCCACCACGCTCTGCAACCAGTCGGTGACTGCGTCAGGTGCTGGCCACTGGGTCAGTTCCCACAACAGCGTCCGC
>JBEHYH010000647.1:0-3000 GCA_048498275.1 Myxococcota bacterium
GCCATGAGCTGCGCGAGCTCCTCGATGGGCTCACGAGGCGGCCTGGGACCTCCGTGAACATCGTCAGCGGGCGCTCGCGCGAATCGCTCGAAGACTTCCTTGGCGATCTCAACATCGGCCTGCACGCCGAGCATGGGCTCTGGTCGCGGCCGAACCGCGAATCGACGTGGCGCGCGCGCACCAGGCTCCCTCCCGCGTGGATGGAGCCCATTCGCCGCATCATGGAGAAGGCGGTGCGGCGCACCGACGGCTCGTTGCTGGAGGTGAAGCAGGGCGGCCTGGCGTTCCACTTCCGCGCGACGGAGCCGCAGTTGGGCCAGCGGCGGGTCGCTGAATTGCGCGCCACGCTCTCGGCGCACGAGCTCGCTGATTCCTACGAGCTGCTCGACGGTTCGCGCGTGCTCGAGGTGCGTCAGCGCGGCATCAACAAGGGGGTGGTGGTGCCCGAGCTGCTCGTGTCCCACCCGAACGCCGCGTTCGTCGCCATCGGAGATGATCGCACCGATGAAGATCTCTTCGCCGCCTCGCCTCCGGAAGGTGTCACCATTCACGTCGGCACCGGGCAGAGCGCCTCGGGCTATGCCTTGAGCGACGTGGAGGCCGTACACGAATGGCTGCGCAGCTTTCTGGAGACCCCAAAGTGACACCGCATCTCGACTACGGCGCCATCGGCAACGGGCGCCTGCTGGCGCTGGTGGGCCCCGACAGCGGCATCGACTGGCTGTGTCTGCCGCGGTTCGATTCTCCTTCGTTCTTCGCGCGCATCCTCGACACCGAGAAGGGCGGCACGTTCATGATCCGCCCCGAGGCGGGGCCGATTCGCGGCGACTGGAGCTACGTACGCAACACCAACGTGCTCCGCGGCGTGTTCGAGCAGGGCGAGACGAGCTGGGAGGTCATCGACTTCGCGCCGCGCGTGCTCAAGGGCCGTGGCGTCAACGCGCCGCTGGAGCTCGTGCGCATCGTTCGCCCGCTCAAAGGCGCCGCGCGCTTGATGGTCGAGTTCGACCCGAAGCCCGACTACGCGCGCGTCACGCCGCGGCTCGTGGAGTCGGGCAATTCGCTCTTCGTCGAAGACAGCCACGTGCGGCTGCGGTTGATGAGCGACGCGCCGTTGCCGTTCATCGCCGCGCGGCAGCCCATCACGCTGACGCGGCCGATGGTGTTCATCGTCACCGCCGACCCGTCGCGCGAGAACTGTTCGACCGCCGAAGCGAACTTCCTCCTCGAAGAGACCGTGCGCACCTGGCGCATCTACGCGCGCTCGTTGGCGCTGCCGGGGTTCGCCGATGAAGCGATCATCCGCTCCGCGCTGTGTCTCGCGCTGCACGCGCACGATGGCACCGGCAGCATCATCGCCGCGGCGACCACGTCGATCCCCGAAGCGCTGGGCACTCCGCGCACGTGGGACTACCGCTATTGCTGGCTGCGCGACGCGGCGTTCGTGGTCGAGGCGCTGCGGCGGGTCTCGAAGAACGCCATCGGCGAGCGCTTCGTGCACTTCTTGCGCAACGTCGCTGAATCGGGGCCGCTGCAGCCGCTCTACGGCGTCGCGGGCGAACGGGAGCTGCCTGAGATCACGCTCGACCACCTCGCGGGCTTCGGTGGCACCAGGCCGGTGCGCGTGGGCAACGCGGCCGCGCTTCAGCAGCAGAACGATCTGAACGGCGAGTTGCTGTTGTGCCTCGACGCCGTGCTGGGTGACCCGCGCATCGTGTTGGACGACCCCAACAGCTGGTACCCGCTCGTGAAGCGGCTCGTCGAAGAGGCGATCACCATCGCTCCGCTGCCCGACACCGGCATCTGGGAGTTCCGCACCATGCTGCGGCCGTACACGTTCTCGCGGGCGATGTGCTGGGCGGCGGTCGACCGCGGCGCGGCCATCGCGCGGCGGCTCGGTCACACCGCCGAGGCCGATCGCTGGGCGGCCATCGCGAAGTCGGAACGCGAAGTGGTGCTCGCGCGCGGCTACAACGCGGAGTTCAAGACCTTCACCCAGGCGCTCGATGGAAAATGGGCCGACGCGGCGAACCTGTTGTTCCCCTCGATGGGGCTGCTCGACGCGCGCGACGAGCGGTTCCAGAACACCATCGCCGACTACGAGAAGCGGCTGGTGCGCGGCGGGTTGATGCTCCGGTACGTCAACGACGACGACTTCGGTGAGACCACCAGCGCCTTCACCATCTGCAGCTTCTGGTGGGCCGAAGCGCTCGCGCTCTCGGGCCGCCTCGACGACGCGACGGCGCTGTTCAACAAGCTGATGCGCTTCCAGAACCCGCTCGGCCTCTTCTCCGAAGACGTCGACCCGTCGACCGGCAAGCTGCTCGGCAACTTCCCCCAAGCGTACACCCACGTCGGCCTGATTCACGCGGCGGTCACCATCGGAGAACTGCAGGCGGCCCGCGATGGCCGCGTGCGCGCCTGGGTCTGAACGATGAAGTGGAGCCGTGTCAGAGCGCTCCTTCGGGAGACCAGGAAGCGCCTGTTCGAGCAACCAGTCGCGACCGCGCTCGATCAAAGCCCGGTCGATCTGCGCATCATCGGGCGGGTGCTGCTCCACGCGACGGCGGTCGGCGCCCTCGCGGGGCTGCTCGGGGTCGCGTTCGTGCGCGCGTTGGACCTCTGTGAAGATCTGCTCCTCAGCGGCGTGGTCGGCTACACGCCGCTGCGCGCGAAGGGCGAGGAGGTCGACGCCATCGGCCACGTCTTCCGCTGGTGGCTGGTGGCGCCGATCATCGCGCTCGGCGGTTTTCTGGCCGGAGTGGTGATGCGCTGGGCGCCCGAGACGCGCGGTGGCGGCGCCGACGCCACGCTCGAGGCGTACCACTCGGGTGGAGGGCTGGTGCGCAACCGCGTGTTGCCTGCGAAGTTCTTCGCGAGCCTCTTCACGCTCTCGTCGGGCGGCGCCGGCGGGCGCGAGGGGCCGACGATTCAAATCGGCGGCGCCATCGGCGCGCTCGTCTCGCGCCTGCTCCGCGTCAACGCGCGCGAGCGTCACAT
>JBEHYH010000648.1:0-2974 GCA_048498275.1 Myxococcota bacterium
TCGCGCGGTAGATGAGCCCGTCCTTGTGCAGGCGCAGAAACACCTCCTGCACCGCTTCGGAGACGCCCTTGTCCATCGTGAAGCGCTCGCGGCTCCAGCCGAGCGACGCACCGAGCAGGCGATGCTGCAACCCGATGCGCGCGCCGTACTGTTCACGCCACGCCCAGATGCGCTTCAAGAACTCCTCGCGGCCGTACTCGTGGCGCGTCTTGTTCTCGGTCTTCTTGAGCTCCTTCTCGACGATCATCTGCGTGGCGATGCCCGCGTGATCGGTGCCGGGCACCCAGAGCGTGTTGAAGCCGCTCATGCGCTTCCAGCGGATCAAGATGTCCTGAATCGTCGCGGTCAGCGCGTGGCCGAGGTGCAGCGAGCCGGTGATGTTCGGCGGCGGGAGCACGATCGAAAACGGCGGCTTCGTCGAGTTCGCCTCGGGCTTGAAATAACCGCGGTCGACCCACTGGGGGTACCACTTCGACTCCACCACGCCGGGGTCGTAGGAGGAGGACAGTTCAGTCTCGGGCAAGTCGGCCATGCAGACACCTGGAGGCAATAAAAAGAGGCGACCCCGACAAAACGGAAAGGGCCGCCCCAAACAACAGGAAAATCAGACGGAAAGTTACGCGAGGCCCTTCGCTTCGCGATCTTTGATCAGGCGCTCGAGCTCGGCGCGGATGATGGTCTCAGCGAGCTGCGGCACGACCTCCCACGCGATCTTCTCGATGACTTCCTTGCTGGCCTTCGAGAGCGCATCGCGGAGCACCGCTTCACCGCCATCGCCGACCTGATGGCCGTCGAGCGAGAGGTCGGGCTGCCGCGGCTGCTGCTGAATCTGCTGCACGGGCGCGCCCTGCGGAGGCAGACCGAACGGGTCGCGACGCGCGGGCACAGCGCCGGGCATCTGTTGACCGGGAGGACGGAAGCCACCGGGAGGCGGCGCACCGACCGCGGGCATGCCCTGCATCGACGGCGCACGGACACCGGGCATCCCCGGCACGCCCATCGGCCGCGGAGGAATGCCGGGCTGCGTACCCTGCGGAATGCCCATCGGCCGCGGCGGCATGCCCGGCTGCGTACCCGGAGGAATGCCCATCGGCCGCGGCGGAATACCGGGCTGCGTGCCCTGGGGAATGCCCATCGGCCGCGGCGGAATGCCGGGCTGCGTACCGGGAGGGACGCCCAGCGGCCGCGGAGGAATGCCCGGCTGCGACGCGACCGGCGCGGGAGGAATGCCGAGCGGGCGCGGTGCCACACCGGCTCCAGGCAACGACTGCGGCGCACGGGGCGCGGCGGCGATCGGCGCGGGCGCCGGAGCAGCAGCGGCGGTGCCGTAGGTGACCGGCGCCGTCGACATGCCCGCGGGCAGACCGACCGTGGTCTTCACGCGATCGAGGAAGGAGGTCGAATCGAACGGCTTCTGGATGTTGCCCGCGGCTCCGACGGCCTGCGCGCGATTGGCATCGAAGGGCTCGAACGTGCCCGACAACAACAGCACGGGGATGCCGGCAGTCGACGGGTCGGCCTTGAGCGCCTGGCAGACCTCGTACCCGTTCTTGCCGGGCATCATGCAGTCGGCCAACACGAGATCAGGCCGCAGCTCGCGGGCCTTGTTGATGGCGTCGAGACCGTTGTCGACCGCGGTCAGGGAGATGTCTTCCGTGGCGAACAACATGCCGATGACTTTGCGGATGGTCATCGAGTCGTCGGCGACAAGCACTGATTTGGGCATGGCCGGGACACTCTACGGACACCACCCCACCGTCTCAAGAAAACATGCGGCCGACGTCGAGCACGGGCGCGCCCTGCAACGCGGCTCCGTGCCTGACGCCCTCGACGCTGGTCGCCGAGAGGCCGACGAGCTCGCCCTGCACTTCGAAGAGCACCGCGAAGGGTTGAACCACACCCAGCGGCCCCACCGTAAAGACAGGGCACAGTTGCCCGCGATGCTGGGCGACGCCGAGAAACGTGCCCGCGTTGGGGCTGCGGTTGAACTGCGCACCTGATTCGACCACCTGCACCACCGTGTGGAGCGGAACCGCGAGGCGCTCTCCATCGACGGTGAAGACGAGCCCTGACTCCGCCTCGCGGGTGTGACGCTCGAGCGGCCGGCTCTGCCTGGGGAGCCCGCGCGCGGCGCTCTCGGGGTCCAACTCGAAGACCAGACGCCCTTCGTATTCGACCGCCGCCGAGATCACGGGCGCGAGGAGCGGAATCAACCGGCCCTGCACCGGCCAGCGCGTCAGCTTCGCGGTGTCGAACACGCCTTCGACGTGCTTCACGCGCAGCGCGAGCGGAGGCATCACGTCGATGACGATGCCCGCGCCGACTTTGGGTTCATCTTCGCCGCCGAGCAGCCGCGCGAGGTCTTTGGTCGGCGTGAACCACGAGAGCGTGAGCTCGCCCGCTTCGTTGGTGCGCGCGATCTCCAGCACGGTGGAGGCGTCGAGCGCATAGCGGCTCGCCCCGGCGCTGAAGAACACGCTCAGTCGCCGCGGAGCACTCATGCGTTTCGCACGCTCGCACGGGGCGAATGCGTCTGCTAGTTCGCCGCAGCCGATGGCGCGGATTCTGCTGGTCGATGACGAGAAGCTCGCGAGGTCCCTCTACGGGGACTTTCTCGCGGGCGCTGGTCACGAGGTCACGGCCGTCGGGTCTGCCGCCGACGCACGTGAAGCGCTCGCGAAACAGAGGTTCGCGCTGCTCGTCACCGACCTGATCCTCCCGCAGAGCGACGGCATGGAGCTGCTCGCCTTCGCCAAGTCGACGCAGCCCGACATCGAAGTGCTGGTGATCACCGCGCTCGACTGACAAACTCGGCGCATGGCGCCGTCGCTCAGCGATCTCTCGACCCCGCAGCCCGCCGGCGACAAGACATTCGGCAATTTCAATTACGAAACCGCGCGCGCCGTCCTGGCCCATCACGGCAAGGGCCTGCTCAGCGTCTACGACTTCCTCGCCGCCGCCCTCGGCGTGACCG
>JBEHYH010000649.1:0-2968 GCA_048498275.1 Myxococcota bacterium
GGCTGAATGTTCTTGCGGCACCGCGGCGTTCCGCCGGCAGACCGTCTACGTCCCCGACATTCTCACGCACCCGTTCTGGGAAAAGTACCGCGACGTGGCCACGGTGTATGGCCTGCGCGCGAGCTGGTCGGCGCCGGTGCTCTCGCACGACGGCAAGCTGCTGGGCACGTTCGCCGTCTACTACCGCACGCCTCGCGAACCCGCGCAGTGGGAGCGCGCGTTGATGGACGCGTCGGCCCGCCTGGCCGGCATCGCCATCGACCGTGACCGCGCGCAGACCACGCTGCGCGAAAGTGAGCAGCGGTACCGGCAGCTCTACTCGTCGACGCCGGTGATGATGCACGCCATCGACAAGGAGGGCCGGCTGCTGAGCGTCAACGACGCGTGGCTCGAGAAGCTCGGCTACCAGCGCGACGAAGTGCTCGGCCGGCGCTCGGTGGAGTTCCTCACGCCGGACTCGAGGAACTACGCGCTGACCACCGGCATCCCCAACCTGTTCCGCACGGGGTCCTGCTACGAGTTGCCGTACCAATTCGTCACGCGCGGCGGAGCGATTCTCGACGTCAGGCTCTCGGCGGTCATCGTGGGCAGCACCGGCGATGCGACGCGGGCGCTGGCGGTCATCGTCGACGTGACGAAGCAACTGCGCGCGGAAAAAGAAGCGCGCGCGAGTGAACGCCTGGTGAACGCGATCCTCGAAGGCGCGCCGGTGAACATCTTCGTGAAGGACCTCGAAGGCCGGTACATCCTCGCGAACGGCAGCTTCATGCGCACCATGGGCGTCGACCTGGTGGGCAAGCGTGACGACGAGGTGTTTCCTCCCGCACTGGTGGCGGGCTTCACCTCGACCGACAAGAAGGTGCTCGAGACGCTGCGCGTGCACGAGCAGGTCGAAGAGGTGCCGAACAATGGTTCGATGCGGGTGATGATGACGGTGAAGAGCCCGCTCATCGACGAGCACGGCAAGGCGTACGCGGTGTGCGGCATCACCACCGACATCACCGAGCGCCGGCGCCTCGAGGAGCAACTGCAGCGCTCACAGAAGATGGAGGCGCTGGGCCGGCTCGCGAGCGGCGTGGCGCACGACTTCAACAACGTGCTGACCGCGATTCTCGGTAACGCGGAGCTGCTCCAGTCGTCGGGGCTCGACGAGAGCGAGCTCGAGTACACCAACGACATCAAGAAGGCGGTGCAGCTCGCGTCGTCGCTGACGCGGCAGTTGCTGGCGTTCAGCCGCCGGCAGGTGCGTGAGCTGCGGGTGGTCGACCTGAATGAGGTGGTGACGGGCATCGAGGGGCTCCTGCGGCACGTGTCGGCGGAGGGCGTGAAGCTCTCGCTCGCGTGCGCGCCGACGCCGGTGCGCGTGAAGGCCGACGTGAGCCAACTGGAACAGGTGCTGCTCAACCTCGTCATCAACGCGCACGACGCGATGCCCGGCGGCGGCACGGTGACGGTGACGACCAAGGTCGTGAAGCTCGATGACGACGCGGCGGTGAAGCTGGGCGTCACCAGACCCGGCGAGTACTCGTCACTCGAGGTGCGCGACACCGGCATCGGCATCACGCCGGAGGTGAAAGCGCGATTGTTCGAGCCGTTCTTCTCGACGAAGGCCGGCAAGGGCACGGGGCTCGGGCTCGCGACGGTGTACGGCATCACGCAGCAGAGCGGCGGGTACGTGCTGGTCGACAGCGAGCCGGGAGCGGGCGCGCTCTTCACGGTGCTGCTACCGCACGAATCGGCGCCGGTGCCGAAGCGCGAGCCGCTGCGCATCATGAAGTACCCGGCGGTGAAGGGCGCGTGCGTGCTGGTGGTGGACGATGACTCCGCGGTGCGGCGCGTGCTGGCGCGCGTGCTGCGTGACGCCGGGTACGAGGTGTTGTCAGCCGGCGACGGCCTCGAGGCGCTGCAGATCGAGAGTGAGCACACCGGCCAGATTCATGTGCTCGTCACCGACGTCTTGATGCCGGGAATGCTGGGGCCGGAGCTGGCGCAGCGCTTCACCGCGCGGCGGCCGAACGTGCGGCTGATTCTGATGTCGGGCAACGCGGCGGACGCGCTCACGCACGTGGGTGAGTTGCCGTCGGGCGCGCAGTTTCTGGCGAAGCCGCTGAGCGTGGAGCAGTTGACGCAGACCGTGCGGCAACTCCTCACGGAGAAGTAGTCGTCAGCCTCAGGGCAAGACGCTGATCAGTTGATCATCGCCCTGCTCCTCACGCCCTGGCCTCGTCACCTCGAGCGGACTGGTTCAAGCACCGGCCGAACTGATTTTGAGTACGCGGAGCTCCCGCCCGTCGCCGGCCCCTGCCGCTCGTGGCTTCGCCATCGCGTCTTCGGCGAGCTGTGGCGCGTAGGGGCCCAACGGCCCATGGGCTCCGAGGAGCATCGGCAACAGATGCGCACCCGCTTCGCGAAGCCGATGCAGGTGATGTCTCTTCGAAGGCGCGGACTTCATGGCGAAGGCCAGGTGCTCTTCTCGAAGGCTCAGCGGCGAAGCCGGTCGCGGCAGGGGCCGGCGACGGGCGGGAGCTCCGCGTACCCAAAATCAGTTCGGCCGGTGCTTGATGAAGTTCGCCCGGGCCAACGCGCTCGCCGGAGACGAACTCGACAGAAAATCGTCGATCATCACCGCCGTTCGGGCTGCTTTCAGCCGCTACTGCATCGAGAACGTCCACTCGCGTTCCGCCGTCGTCAGCGGTGCGTGGGTCGCGGGCCAGCTCGCCTTCTTGATCACCGCCTCGATGCACGGCACCGACCTCGCCGCGCCCTCGGGAGTCGCCGTCGTCTGCAGCCCCACGATGTGCCCCTGCGCGTCGAGCACCAGCTTCACCTTCACCACCGCGGTCCACGCGTTCGCACCGCCCAGCGCCTCTACCACGCAGTTGCCGGCGTCAGGCTGCACCGCATCGAGCGCCTTCGTCAGCTCGACGCTCTTCACGCTCGCTGCAGGCTTTGCGACCGGCTTCTTCTT
>JBEHYH010000650.1:0-2968 GCA_048498275.1 Myxococcota bacterium
AAGCGCAGCATTCGGCCAGTGTGGCCGAACCAGGCAACCCAGTGAGGCGAGCGGCCGGCGCGGGATGCCGGCCAGACGAATTCGAAGCGAAGCGGAGGATTCGGCCGAGCGAGCCGAACCAAGCAACCCAGTGATTCCCAAAGAACTCATCAAGCGCATCCGTCGCCTCGAGATCACCACCCGCAAGGTGGTCTCGAGCGTCTTGTCGGGTCAGTACCACTCGGTCTTCAAGGGCCGGGGCATGGCGTTCTCGGAGGTGCGTCAGTACCAGCCGGGCGACGAGGTGCGCACCATCGACTGGAACGTCACCGCGCGCATGAACGACGCGTACGTGAAGGTCTTCACCGAAGAGCGGGAGCTGACGGTGATGCTGCTGGTCGACGTCTCGGCGTCGGGCAACTTCGGGAGCGGCGAGCGTTCGAAGGCCGAAATCTCCGCGGAGGTCGCGGCGCAGATCGCGTTCTCGGCCATCGCCAACAATGATCGCGTCGGGCTGGTGTTGTTCAGTGACCGCGTTGAAAAAGTCGTGCCTCCGCGCAAGGGCAAGAGCCACGTGCTGCGGCTGATCACCGACATCCTCACGACGAAGCCGCAGGGCCACGGCACCGACTTGAACGCCGCGATGACGTACCTGACCCACGTCGCGAAGCGGAAGACGGTCACCTTCCTCGTCAGTGACTTCTTCGCGATGCACTACGAGAAGAGCCTGCGCATCGTCGGCCGCAAGCACGACCTCGTGCCCGTCGTGGTGAACGACCCGTTCGAAGAGAAGTTCCCCTCGCTGGGCATCGTCGACCTCGAAGACCCCGAGACCGGTGAGCGCGCCACCGTCGACACGTCAGACCCTCGCGTGCGTGGGCGCTTCACGCGGTTCATGCAGCAGCAGCGCGAACAGCGGAACCGGTTGTTCAAGCGGCTGCAGCTCGACTCGGTCGAGCTCCGGGCGCACGAAGAATACGGGCTCGCGTTGCAGAAGTTTTTCAGCGCGCGCGCGCACCGGCTGGGTGCTTAAGAGCCGGGGTCAATGACCCCGTCGCCGTCTGACTACCCGCTCCCGCAGCAGCCTCCGTCGAACAACAACAAGCTCTGGCTCGGGGTGCTCGTGGCCGGCGCGTTCTTCTGCTGCCTCGTGCCGGGAGGCTGCTTCGCGTACTTCGCCAGCGGCCCCGAGGGCGGCGTGCGCGCGAGCAATCAGCTCTCGAAGGAAGACCTCGAGCACATCCGCGAGCACGTGACGCTCGCGACCGGCGAGGAGATCATCAGCTACTACGACGACACCATCAGCATCGACGGCACCGAGGCGGTGGTGCTCACCGGCAAGCGGCTGGTGACGTGGAACCCGGCGATCACCTCCGAGCTGGCGCTCGCCGACATCGAATCGATCGTGCACGAGTCAGACCCCATCATGGGCGAGCTGCTCGACGTGACCGGCAAGAGCGGCACCATTCTGCACGTCGAGCTCGCGCCGCTGAACGAAGGCCCGCGCTTCGTGGAGGCGCTGGAGCGCGCCTCGGGCGTCACCATCAAGCACCGCAAGAAGTAGTCGCTGAAACGGGTTTCCAGCGGTAGCGATGACGCGACCGGTGCCGCGGCTCTTTGCGGAGCCGGCAGCGCATGAGATGAACGTCACGTGGATGCGGCGTTGCTGATCGTACTGGTGGGAGAGCTGACGGCGCCGCTGAAGCCCCATCTCGTCGAGTCGTTGCCGACGGCGTTCGAAGAGAAGGTCGAAGTCGTCGCCGAAGCGCCTCCGGGCCGTGACGTGGTGTGGGTGACCGCGCCGACGCGCGACGAGGTGGTGCTGACGCTGCACCTCGCCGGCGAGCAGGGCGATTTGCGGCGCGAGCTCAAGTTCTCACGGTCTGATCCGCAACCGGCGCGTGGCCGTGCCGTCGCGTACGCGATCGCCTCGATGCGCACGGAGCGGAAGCCATCGAAGGCCCCTCCGCCGGCGAGAGCGGTCGAGGCGCCGGCGCCGGTGCCACCACCGCGCGTTTCGCATTGGTTTCTGTCGGCGCGCGGGGCCGGAGCGATCATGCTGCCGCTGGGAGCGGGTCAAGGCGGCGCGCTGGTCGAAGCGCAATACCTCTTTCCCCTTCATCTCGCGGCGGGGCTCGGCACGTCATTCTCGGGCGGTTCGACGGAGCTCCTCTCGTGGCTTCAACCGGCGTTCTGGGCGAGCGGGAGCGTTCGCTTCGATACCGGCGCGTTGGTTCCGCGCGTGAGTGTCGGCGTCGGTGCGGTGGCGTCGACCATCACGACCTCGGCCACCACGAGCACCGCGTGGCAACCGTACTTTCGCGCCGCCGCCGACCTCACCTGGCGTTTCGCGCGACCCCATGGCCTCATCGTGGGGGTGGCGGCGAACTTCACCACCGCCAGCCTCGCGTTCACCATCAAGGGCAACCACGGGAACGGTAAAGGCAACACGAAAACCGTGACGTTTGGGCCCGCCTGGCTGGCGCTGGAGCTCGGGTACGCGGTGGACTTCTGACGTCTGCCTGCTTTTGCGGCGGAGCGGGCACCTGAAGGCTGATCATGCTGGTTCTCGCGACGCCCCTTCGACTCGCTGACGACATGCCCGGCGACGCCGCGTTGATCGACGCGGTCGCGAAGGGAGACCGCCGGGTCGCCGTCGCGCTCTACGACCGGCTGCGCGACACCATGAGCCGCGCGTTGCGGCGGGTCGCGCCGAGGTCGCTGGAACATGACGATCTGCTGCAGCAGGCGTTCGTGGAGCTCGTCGCTTCGCTGCGCACGCGCCCCACGGTCCGCAGTCTCGACGCGTGGGCCGCGACCATCACCGCGCGCGTGGTATTCCACCGGCTGCGCCGGGCGAGCCTCGAGTCGCGTTTCGCCGCGATGGATGAAGAAGGTGATCTGCTCGAAGCGTTGCCTGACGCGGCCGAGAGCTCGCAGACCGTGGTGGCGCAACGGGAGCTGCTGGAGCGCGTCGTTCAGCACTGCC
>JBEHYH010000651.1:0-2966 GCA_048498275.1 Myxococcota bacterium
CGCGCGCCTTCACGTACTTCGGCGAGAGGTCCATCGCCTGCTGATACGCGGCGGTCGCTTCATCGGTGCGGCCGACCCGCTCGAGCGCGATGCCGAGGTTGTTCTGCACGTACGCGACCGTCGGGAGTTGTTCAGCCGCGCGCTCGAGGACTTCGACCGCGCGCTCGTTCTGATTCGCGCGCAGACACGCGAGCCCGAGGTTGTTGAGCGCGTAGCCATGTGACGGGTTCAGTTCGACGGCCTTCTCGAAGCTGATGATGGCGCCGGCGAGATCCTTCTGCGAGAGCTGCGCGAGCCCGACCGCCTGAAACGCTTCGGCGTTGCCCGCGTCGCGAGCGATGGCCGCGCGACCGGCGATGACGGCGGCGACGGCATCACCCGACGAGAGCAGCGCGCGTGATTGGGCGACGAGCGGCGTGGCGTCGTCGGCGACGAGCACCGAGATGCGGCCCCACGCTTCAGCCGCCATCTTCGGTTCGCGCGTGTTCTTCGCCAGCCGCGCGACGAGCGTGAGCGTCTCGACGTCGGACGGCGTGGTGAAGAGCGCCCGGCGGGCTTCGATGAGCGCTCCCTTCACGTCGCCTTCGCTCTGGAGCGCGCGCGCTCGGCCAAGATGATCGACGCCCGGCGATTCATGCGACAGCGCAAGCGAATCCACCGGAGGCGGTGGCGTGACAGGGGCGACGGGCGCTCCCGCATCGCGGAGCTCCACGACACGCGCGACCGGCGTGGGAGCGCTTTTGACGGGAACGACGACGGGGGTGGCTCGGGGCCGGGGAGGTTCGTTACAGGCGGTGATGGAGAGGGCGGCGAGGGCAACGATGATCTTCTGTTTCTGCATGGCATTTCGGCTTTCTGGGAGGAGCAGTTCCCGGGAGCCGTACAAAGCAGTCGGCGTGCCAACGCGTCGGCGCTCGGAGGCCGGAGAAACCGTGGTCAGCGAGACACACGAAACGAGGTAGCCTCGCGGCAATGAGCTCCCTCGACAGCCACGTGAATGCGCTGAAGACGATCCCCCTGTTTTCCGGTTTGCCCCACAGCGACATCGAAGCGCTCGCGAAGAAGGTGACCGAGGCGCACCACGCGCAGGGGAGCGAGATCATCAAGGAAGGCACCAGCGGGTCGTCGGTGTTCCTCATCGTGAAGGGCAGGTGCGAGGTGCGGCGTTCGAACAAGCGCATCCGCGAGCTCGAAGAAGGTCAGTTCTTCGGGGAGCTGTCGATCCTCGACCCGGCGCCGCGCACGGCGACGGTGCGCACGGTGGAGCCGACGGTGTTGCTGGTGCTCGAGGGCTACGACTTCCGCACGGCGCTCAAGAACAGCCGCGACATGGCGCAGCGGTTGATTCTCGCGCTCGCTGAACGGCTGCGGCACATGACCGACGAGTTCGCTCCGAAGATGAAGTGAGCCCGGCTGTGAAGCGCCGAAGACAGCTGGTACTTTGAGGGCGTATGGCGGAACCGACAACTCAGCCGCGTGCGATGACACTCGAGGAATGGATTGACCTCGATGAGGACGAATCGGGCGAGTTCGTCGACGGGTTTCTGGAGGAGGAAGAGGTGGCGTCGTTCGCGCACGAGCTGGTGGTGGCGTTGTTGATCAGAACGTTGTCGGGTTGGTTTCGCGCGAGAGGCGGGTTCGTTTTCGGGTCGGAGACCAAGCTCGCCGTCTCAAGTCGGCGTGGCCGAAAGCCTGACGTCGTCGTCTATACCCCCCGGCACGGGCTCCCTTCCCGCAACGCGACCGCGAGCAGAGTGCCGCCTGAGATTGTGGTGGAGGTCGTGACTCCACGCCCCAGCGATGCGCGGCGAGATCGCGTCGAGAAGAAGCCCGACTACGCTGCTGTTGGTGTGCGCCAATATTGGCTGGTTGACCCCGAACTGCGCACTTTTGAAGTGCTGTCGCGCGGTCCAGACGGCCGTTTCGTCGAAGTACTCGCGGCATCCACGGGTGCGCACGAGATACCGGAGCATCAGGGGCTCGTTGTTGATCTCGATGCGATCTGGGCTGAGGTCGACAGTCTCCCTGACGGTTCCTGAAACGGGGCTTTTCGGCGACTCAACCTTTTCGAGGCTGCGGTGTTTGATGCATTCATGCGCCCGTTCCTCGCCGGGGTGATGTTGTTGAGCTGCGCGTCGACGCCGGCTCCGAAACCGACCGCTGTGGTGAACCCGACATCGTCGACGACGTCGGTGGTGCTCCCACCGAGTGACGCGTCGCCGCGTGAGCGTGTGGTGCACCTGCTCAATCGCGCCGCGTTCGGGCCGTCATCGTCTGATGTGACCGCGCTCGAGCAGATGGGCATCGAGAACTGGCTCGCGGAGCAACTGACACCGGGTCGCGATGCGGAGCTGGAAGCGCGGCTCACGGCGTTTCCGACGTTGCAACTGACGAGCACCGAGGCGTTTCAGAAATACCCGCCGGCGAACAAGCGGCTGAAAGAGGCAGGCATCGCGGCCGACGACGCGGCCGGCAAGAAAGCGCTGCTCGCGGAGATGAAGGACGAGCTCCCGCGGCAGTTGGTGCTCGAGCTGTCTCAAGCGCGGATGATTCGCGCCATCGAGTCACGACGGCAGCTCGAAGAGGTGCTCGTCGATTTCTGGTTCAACCACTTCAACGTCTCGTCGGAGAAAGGCCGCGTTCGGTGGCTGGTGACGTCGTACGAGCGCGACGCGATTCGTCCGCACGTGCTCGGGAAGTTCCGCGACCTGCTCGGCGCGACGGCGCATCACCCGGCGATGCTCTGGTACCTCGACAACTGGAACAGCGTTCGTGACGGCTTCGAGACGCAGGCCGAGCGCCGCAAGCGGCTCGAGCAGATGGACTACGAAGAAGATGAAACGCCGAAGACTCCGCGCGGGCTCAACAAGAACTACGCGCGTGAATTGATGGAGCTGCACACGCTCGGTGTCGAGGCTGGTTACACGCAGAATGACGTTCATGAAGCCGCGCGCGCGTTGACCGGT
>JBEHYH010000652.1:0-2958 GCA_048498275.1 Myxococcota bacterium
CCAACGCGGCGCGCATCTCACCGAGCAGCGATTCGAAGTTCTCGAAGGTGACGCGCGGGAGCACCTGCATGAACTGGCGCCACTGGTCTTGCTGCTTGCCCAGCTTCGGCTGCGCCGCGCGCGTGGCGGTCTTCAGATCGCTCAGCGCTGCATCGAACTGTTCGCGGAGGAAGGCCGCGTCAGCGACCGCCACCGTGCCCGCCGTGATGCCCTCTTCACGAAGCCGCGACGCGACCGGCACGACACCCGCGACGAGCCGATCGAAGCCGATGTCAGCCACCAGCTCGCGAAAACGGCCGCCCGCTTCGACGCGCGCCAGAATCACGCGCTCCGCGAGGTCGCGCAGCAACCGCGTCGCTTCGCGTTCCTCGAGCAGCTCGAAGTTCGCCGTGAGCGCCGAGCGGCGCAGCAACTGCACGCACAGCGAATGGAACGTGCCGATGGTCGCGCTGCCGAGCTCGTCACGCAGCGCGCGCCACTTCGCCGGCGGGGGAAAGTTCTGTTCAAGCCGCTTGAAAGAATGCTCGAGCTCCGGGTCTTTCGCGCCATTCGCCAGCGCATCGAGCCGTGAACGCAGCCGGCCACGCATCTCATCTGCGGCCTTTTCGGTGAACGTGAGCAGACACAACTGCGCGCATTCGATCGCGCCCTGTTCACGCGCACCGGCGAGCAGATGCAGACACATCGTGACGAGGCTGTGCGTCTTGCCCGCGCCGGCTCCGGCGAGAATCGCGACGTTGCGCTCGAGGCGCAGCGCATCGGCGAGCTCGAATTCTTCAGACGCCTCCGACGGCGGAGACGCTTCTTCTCGCCGCCGCTCGGCAGGTTCCGGAACCTGAAAATCGAAGAGCCCGAGCTGTTTCACGGCACGTCATCCAGCAGCTTGCGCTGCGAAATTCTGCAGACCGATTTGAACTCACACGTGCCGCACTCGAGCGCCGGCCGCGGCCCGAAGTCGCCTTCGCGCAACGCCGACAACACTTCGTGCACCGACTCGGACAGTCGCGCGAACACTTCGTTCGCCGGCGCCATGAGCTTGCGCAACTCATTGCGGCCGAGGCCCAGCCACGCGCCGGTGATCGCCGCGGTCGGGTCGAGTTGCCGCGCGGCGAGCAGGTAGAACGCCATCTGAAACTCAGTCACCAGAAAGTCGCGCGCGATCGTCTTGCTGATGCTCGTTTTGTAATCGACGACGCCGATCGAACCCGGCGCGACGTCTACGCGATCCATTCGGCCATGCAGGAACACCGGCGGCTCGAGAGGGATCTTCACCTCGCGCAATTCGTCGCTCGCCCGCGGTGAACCGAAATCGGGCTCGAACAAGCGCGGCTCCGGGAGTCCGAAGGGCTTCGCCTTCTCGCTGCTCACGGTACGCGTGATGACGTTCGTGGCCCAGTCTTGAGCCAGCGACCACAGCGCGGAGTGACCGGTGTTCGACCGCTGCGCGATCTTCTCAGCCGCGGCCTTCACCGATTCTTCGACGATCTGCCGACCCTCGACGCTCGGGCGGCCGAGCAACTTCGCGTCGCGGAGTCGAGGGACCACGCGCGCGAGTGCCTCGTGCCAGAGATTCCCGCGAACGCGCGCGTCGAGATCTTCCCCCGCGCTCTCCGCGGCTTCGAGACCGATCACGTGAGCAGCGAGCCCGCGAAACGCACACCGCGCCCAGTTCTGCATCTCGTGCGACGAAATGGGGTGCGCCGCGTCGAACGCGAGGCGATGCGCGAGCGTCGTGCCATCGATCTTCCCCGAGAACGACTCCGCGGGTTGCGACTCGTCGCTGAAGAACCGGAGGCGCTCTTCTTCCGCGGCGCCGCTGGCGCGCGCGTCTTGAAACCAGGCTTCGTCGCCGAGCGCGTCGGCGAGCGCCGCTCCGCGCGCGTCGGGCACCGTCTGTCGCGTCACCGTGGGGCTCAACGCCTCGAGCGCCGCGCGCACGCGGAGTTCTTCTTCGCTCTGCACCTCGTCGAGTGCGGCGACGACCGAGCGCCGAATCGGCTCCTGCGCGAAGTCTTCGACGCAGCGATGCAGCGCATCGACGAACGGAGACGCGAGCACCTCGCGGCCTGACGAATCGAAACGCGAACGGCTCAACGTCACGGTCGCGCCGGCGGACAACGCGAAATGAAACAGCAGGCGATCTTCGGCGAGCCGCGCGGGGAGCCGAACGTCACCTTCGCCGACGCTGATGCGGAACAGCGACTTCCCGAGCTCGCGATTGAGCTGCACGCGCTCCTCTTCACTGAGCAACGCGGCCGGCGTGGAGCGGCCCGGCCAGCGGCCATCGACGAGCCCGCCGACGAACACCTGCGCGAAGCGGCGGCCCGCGAGCTCACGTGCTTCGAGCAACCACACCGCGCCCGCGCGCGGGCCATGCGTCTCGAGGTTCACGTCTTCCGCCGCGTCACGAACCCAGCGCGCGAAGTCAGCGCGGCGCAAGGTGCGTGCTCCCGCGTTCGCGGCACGCAGCGCCGACTTGAGCGCGTTCAGCAATTCACCGAGCGCGACCGAGGCCTCCGCCGCGACCGCTTCGGCGCGCAGCAGCTCGGTGTGTCGACGCGCGAACTGCCGCGGAGGCGACAGCAGCCCCGACTTCGACACCGCGTCCCACCAGGCGTCGAGCAGCTCGCCCGCGCTCGCCTGCGGAGCCAGGGCGCGCGCACGCGCGATGAGCGCCTGCACCGCGTCGTTCAACAGCGTCACCGCGCGTTCATCTTCACCGCTGCGTTTGGCGAGCGAAGACAGGCGAACTTCGTACGCGCCTGCGTTCGCGATCGCGCCGAGTTCGTTGTCGCGAATGCCCGCTTCACGAAACGCGCGACGAGGGTCAGCCGCTTCTTCATGCAGCAACGACACCGACGGGCTCTCGAGCACCGCGGCGACGTCATCGGCAGGGAATGAAGCTTTGGCGAGGTCGAGCAACTTGAGCGCCGCGCGACCGGCCGCGCTTCGGCCAAG
>JBEHYH010000653.1:0-2936 GCA_048498275.1 Myxococcota bacterium
CTACCAGGCTCATGCTGCTCAGCGCCGTGGTGACCTCTTGCAGGCCGGCCGCCTCGCCGAGGCGTGCGTGCAGAATCACGCCGGGTTCGCGGGGTGCTACCAGACTGCGGGGCTCATCTACTTCGCGCTCGCGAAGACCGACGCCACCGCGACCCAGAAGATGCGCACGTACTTCGAGCGCTACATCGAGATCGCGCCGAAAGACGACGCGTTCTCCGCGAAGGCGCGGCACATCCTGAAGCAGGCGAAGTAACCGGTCGCTCCTTCGAAGCGCACCCGAGCCGCCCGCCGGAGTAACCGGTCGGCGGCTCGAATTTTTTCCTGGAGTGACGAGAGCGAGCCGCCCATGCGCCTGCGAGTGACGGAAGTGGTCGTGGCGGTACTGCTGACCGGGTGCGTGCTGCCGCAGAACAACGCATGCACCGCCGGCGACGCGCGGAGCTGCGCGTGCTCGAGCGGAGCGCTCGGGAGCCAGACCTGTCGGGCCGACGGCACGTACGACTCATGCATCTGTGGAACAGCCCTCGACGCGGGCGAGCCGCAAGACGGCGGTTCGGCGTTCGATGGTGGTGACGATGCAGGCGTGATGGACGCGGGGCAACTGCTTCAACGCGATGCGGGGCCGACCATCTCCGTCGACCCTGACCCGACGCTGGCCTTCGACGTCATCGGGTTCATCCCCTCCGCGCCGCCGCTGATCGCGACGCGTCACCTGCGGATCTCGAACATCGTGCCGCACCCGAACCCGCCCGACGTCGCCCGAAATCTGCACTTCGCTGAGCCCGCATTCTCGGTCACTGCCATCACTGGAACCCTCGACGAGCTCTGCGTCGGCAGCTTCGACTTCAACACCGGCACCTGCGTCGGCGCGCTGCCGCCGTGGAACGACGAATCGGTCGGTCTCGAAGGAGGGCAGACGGTCGAATTGCCGGTGCGCTTCATTCCTCGGACCGAGGGGCTCAAATCGTACGAGCTGGTGCTCTACACCGACGACCCCGTCACTCCGGCCACGCACCTCACCATCACCGCCACGGCGGTGGTCGCCGGGCAATGCGACTACTCCGTGGCTCCGAGCCCGCTCGACTTCGGAGACGTCGATGGCGGAACGCTCTCGCGGGAGTTCACCCTGCACAACGACGGCGTGAATCGCTGTTACTTCGACTCCCCGGAGCTCTCGGCCGACCCGCTTCTCGGGTTCTCATTGCCCGGAGCCCCGGTGAATTTTCAGGTCGAGCCCGATGCTGGCGCGAACATCACCGTTCGATTCGCGCCGCTCGCGCTGCCTTCGAATGGCACGCAGTTGACCGGCTCGGTGTGGTTCTCGGTGCCGCGGCTCGACACTTCGAGGGGTCAGGTCGGGCTCACCGCGCGCGTTTCACAGTGAACGCAGCGCGGGAGCGGCTCGGCGCATCGAACCGGCCGCGCTTTTCGCGGGCTGGTGCGCCGTCGGTCTCTTCGCGAGCGCTCAGCCCCGGCGGGCCAGACGGCGCTGGTACTCGCGGTACATCACCGGCAACAGCACCAGCGTCAGCACGCACGCCGACAACGTGCCGCACACGATGACCACGGCGAGCGGGCGCTGCGTTTCAGAGCCCATCGCGCGGCTCATCGCCGCCGGCACCAGGCCCAGGGCGGCGAGCGCGGCCGTCATCAACACCGGCCGCAGGCGCTCCTTCGCGCCTTCGAGCACCGCGTGGTCGAGCAACATGCCCTGCTGCTGTTTCTCCGCGATGCCCGACATCACCAGCACGCCGTTGAGCGACGCCTGACCGATGAGCGCGATGAAGCCGACGGCCGCGGCGACCGACACCGGCATGTCGAAGAGCCACAGGCCCACGAGACCGCCGGTCAACGCGAACGGCACGTTCAGCATGGTCAGCACCGCGCGGGGGAAGCTCTTGAACGCGTTGAACAGCAGCAGCAGCGTCAGCACCAGCGCGAGCGGCACCGTCTGCATGAGGCGCTTCATCGCGCGCTCCTTGTTCTCGAACTCGCCGCCCCACTCGATGCGCTGGCCCTGCTGCAGCGGCGCCTCCTTCTCCACGCGGCTGCGCGCCTCCTCGACGAAGCTGCCGAGATCCCGATCGCGCACGTTCATGCGGATGCCGATGTACCGGCGGCCATTCTCACGGGTGATCGACGCGCGCCCGGTGCCGGTGCCGATCTTCGCCAGGCTCTCGAGCGGCACGGTGACGCCCCCTTCGACGGCCACGCGCAGCTTCTTCAACTTCTCGACGTCGTCGCGCTCCACCGCGGGCAGGCGCAGCACCACGTCGAAGCGGCGCTCCCCTTCCCAGAACTCGTCGACCGGCCGGCCGCCGACCGCCGTCTGAAACACGTGCTGGAAGTCGCCCAGCGTGAGGCCGTAGCGCGCGAGCGCGGCCCGGTCGGGCTCCACCTGCAGTTGCGGCACCTCGCCGCTCTTCACGATGCCGAGGTCGGCCACGCCGCGCACGGTGGAAATGAAGGCCTTCACCTTCTACGCCTGCTGCTGGAGCTGGCCCAGGTTGTCTCCGTACAGCTTCACGGCGATCTGCCCGAACTGACCGGAGATGCTCTCGTTCACGTTGTCGCGGATGGGCTGCGAGAAGTTCACCTCGATGCCGGGCACCTCGTCGATGGCGCCCTGCAGCTCGGCGATGACGTCACCGAGCTCCGGCGTGTCCCTCGGCCACTGCGAGGCGGGCTTCAACTTCACGAAGAACTCGAGGTTGTTGGTCAGCGTGGCGTCGGTGCCGTCTTCAGGCCGGCCGAGCTGACTGAGCACCGCCTCGACCTGCGGCGCCGCCGAGATGAGCTGCGTGAGCTTGGGCACCATGCGCCGGCCCTCCGACAGCGAGACGTTCGAGGGCAGCGTGAAGGTCATGTAGAGCGCGCCCTCGTTGAGCTCCGGGAGGAACTCACTGCCCAGCCGCGACGCGACTGCGACACGAGTT
>JBEHYH010000654.1:0-2888 GCA_048498275.1 Myxococcota bacterium
CCACGGTGCTCTGGGCGTACCCGCGCGGCAACATGAGCACCGTGGGCAGGCCGTACGACCTGGCCTCGGCGATCATGTCGCGGAGGTCCTGGTACTGCTGATTGCGCTCCGCCGAGCCCGGGTAGATCGTGTAACCGATCGCGGTGCAGCCGAGGCGCACGGCGTCCTTGACCGACGAGGTGAGCGCCGACATCGGCTCCACCTTCGAGAGCGAGTCGGAGTTGTTGACCTTGAGGATCAGCGGAATTTCGCCCGCCAGCTTGCCCGCGACGGCTTCGAGGAAGCCCAGCGGCGCGGCGTACGCGTTGCAGCCCGATTCGATGGCGAGCTGCGCGTGGTAGTCGGGGTCGTAACCGGCGGGGTTGGGCTGAAAGCTGCGCGCCGGGCCGTGCTCGAAACCCTGGTCGACGGGCAGAATCACCAGCTTGCCGGTGCCGGCCAGCGTGCCGTGGTTCATCAGGCGCGCGAGGTTGGTCAAAACACCGGGTGAATCAGACGGGTACCACGAGAGGATCTGTTTGACGCGATCGCTGTAGGCCATGGACGCGGGCAGATACCGCACCCGCGATTTCCATCAACGCTATTTCGCGGCGGAGGAGACGACCTTGAGGGGCATGGTCCCGAGGGGATTTCCGCCCACGCGCACCAGCACCTGAAACTCGCCCGGCTGCCGCGCCCCGGAGGGATCCCAGTCGACCTGCCATTCGGCTTCGTCGCTGTTGCCGAAGCGCAGCTCACCCGACGCGTCCATCACGGTGTCAGCGCGGGTATCGAGAACCACCACCTCGATGCGCGTGGTGCGCTTGCCGGGCGACTTCACGCGGATGATCGAGCTGAACTTCTCCAGCATCATCGTCTGCGGATCCCACGTGACGGCGGGGAAGGGAGCGGTCGGCTTCGCGCCATCGGCGCTCTTGGTGAAGCTCTTGCCGTGAACGATGCGCACCAGCGTGTAGCCCTCGTCGGCGCGGTTGCCGGAGGCGCCCACGGGTTCTGCCTGCCGGGGCGTCGCTGATTCGAGCTTCTGATCTTTGGGGATCGCGTTGAACGTCGGCATCTCCAGGTTCAGCTTGGGGGCGTTGTCCTTCTTCGAGCCCTTGAGCCTGGGAGCAGGGTCGGCCGCTCCGGCAACCAACGACAGCGTGAGCAGCGACGTGAAGACGATCTTGCGGGTCATGGCCACACCATACGCGCGCCTACAAAGTCCCTTCAATTTGATGTCTCGTTGCGGCAAGGTGCGCCGCGTTTTGCGTCTGATTTCGCTCCTTTTCCTGTTCGCGTCGTTCTCCGCGAACGCAGCCCCGATGGGTCTCCCTGACCTGATCGAGCGGGCGCGCGCGAATGACTACCGCGTGAAGCAGGCGCAGTCGGAGCTCCGCTTCTACCGATCGAAATACGACGAGGCGAAGTGGGCCTGGTTCCCCCGCATCGATTCGTACTTCCTCGTCGCGGGCCCGACGCCTGAGGCGCGCAACAACGGGCTCGGTGGGCCGCCGACGACGCAGGCCACGCTGCTCTACGACACGAACTTCGGTCAGCCGGGCGTGATGATGCGCGCGGGCGCCGAAGGCATGCTGCCGGTCTACACCTTCGGCAAGCTCGACGCGCTCGAGGAGGCCGGCCGCAATGGCGTGAAGGCGTACGAGGCGCTGGCGCAGAGCGCGAAAGACGAAGCGCAGTACCAGGTGACGCAGGCGTATTACGGCTACTGCCTCGCGAAGGCCGCGAGCACCGTGATGTCCGACATGGACAAGCGCCTCAACGACGCGGAGGCGACGCTCAAGCGGCTGCGTGAAGAGGGGAGCGCGCAGGTCACGCAGATGGACGTCTACAAGCTCGGGTACTACCGGCAGCAGGCGGAGACCCAGCGCGCGGCCGCGGAGAACGGCGTGATGTTCGCGATGGCGGCGATCCGGCTGCTGGTGGCCGCGAAAGACGGCGAGGTGATCGAGGTGCAGACCGATGAGCTGGTCGCGCCTGAAGGCGAGCTCGCTCCGTCTGATTCGTATGTGATCGAGGCGGCCGACTACCGCCCTGAACTTCGCGCCGTCGCCGCGGGCCTTCTTGCGCGCGAGCAGGAAGTGAAGATTCGCGAGGCGATGTACTTCCCCGACTTCGGCATCATCGGCTTCTTCCGCTGGGCGTGGACCACGAATGCCACGCGCCAGAAGAGCCCGTTCGCGTACGACCCGTACAACGAGCTCACCGCCGGTGTCGGCCTCGGCATGCGCTACACGTGGGACTTCCCGCAGAAGTCGATTCAGCTCGAACAGGCGCGCGCCGAGTACGAAAAGATGGAGCACCAGAAGGAGCTCGCCGGCGCCGGTGTGAAGCTGGAGATCGAAAAAGCGTGGGGCGAAGCGCGCATGGCGCTCACCAAGGCGCAGAAGCAGAACGACGCCGCGTCGAACGCGCGCCGCTGGGCGAACGCCGCGTCGACCGCGTTCGATCTCGGCACCGGTGACACCCGCGACTTGATGGATTCGTTCATGGCCTATGCGCAGTCGAGCTACGCGCGCATGCAGGCCGCGCACGACGCCCGCGTGGCGATGGCGGCGTTGACGCGCGCGGTGGGCAAAGAAGTGAAGCTGGAGCCGGTGTCCGCTCCGACGAACGCGCCCGCGAAGCTCAAGCAGTAGTCGCGCATTCCGACACTCGTCGATGCCCACCGCGAACGCGCGTGCCCGATGGGTATGCTCGCGCGCATGACGCGAATGGCTTGCTGCGGTCTGCTGGTGATGCTGGCGGCGTGCGAGAGGGCGGAGTCGGAATCGGTGAAGTCTTCGCGGCAGGCGCTCGGTGCGCCGGTGCTGGTGCTGCAGGAGACCGGTTTCCCCGCCGCCAACGGCGTGGTGCAGGGCGGGCCCACCTGGCTCGGCGAGTGCGGC
>JBEHYH010000655.1:0-2882 GCA_048498275.1 Myxococcota bacterium
CCTCGAGGTCGACGAGGCCGTCTTTCTTCGGCGTCAGGTACGTCACGCGCGCGCCCACGCGGAGCTTCTCGACCCACCGCTTCAGCACCGGGTCCGCGTCGAGGTTGTGCTTGATCTCCAGCGCGGCGAGGTCTTCGGCGTTCACGTCGGCGCCGGTGAGCTCCATCAGCCGCTGAATCTTGAGCTCGTCGATGCGCTCGGCGCGCGTGCGCTCGAGGCGCTTGCACGTATCGAGGATCGCCTTGTGCTCGGTCGACACGGTGATGATGTGGTCGCCCTTGTCTTTGTAGAACTCGACCACGCCCTTGATCGCGAGGTTGTTCGACTCGGTCGCGCCGGAGGTGAAGACGATTTCTTTGTCAGACGCGCCGATCAGCGCTCCGACCTGTTTGCGCGCTTTTTCGACCGCGGCCTCCGCCTTCCAACCGAACGCGTGGTTACGCGACGCGGCATTGCCGAAGTCGTCAGTGAAGTAGGGCTTCATCGCCTCCAGCACCCGCGGGTCGAGCGGGGTGGTCGCGTGATAGTCCATGTAAATCGGCAGCTTGACCATGTGAGCCTCAATGTGGACCGGAGAGGTCCAGTATCAACTCACCAATAACGAGGAGATGATGGACTCGTCAAGTCCACTATCAATGATTCCGGGTGGTTGGCCTTTGTTGAGAGCGATTCGCAAGATCTGCGCCGGTTGCCTTGAAACTGTACGCACTTACATCTATTCACCACTGGTGAACTTCACCGCTTCACCAAAGAGGCGATTATGCGTCTGACCATTTCGCTTGATGACGAGCTGTACCGGTACGTGCGCGCGAGGGGAAAACGGGAGGACAAGTCGATGAGCGCGGTGATCAACGAGATCGTCGGGAAGGAAATGAACCCGACGTACGAGAGCGGTTCGCTTCCGCTCCCGAGTGTTGCCGAACGTTTCCCTGTGTTCGAAGGCCCGTTCGTCGACCCGCCGCCCGTGATTCCGACGTCGAACGGCGCGATCGATCTGATGCTCGACCTGGAAGACGAGCTCAAGAAACAGGGCGGCAAATGAGCGCGCTGACGACGTGGCTGCTCGATGGAAATGTGCTGCTTGCGCTCACGCTTCCCACGCATGCAGACCATCGGCGTGCTCGTGCCTGGTACGCCAACACCGTGAAGCGCCTGTCCACGTGCCCGATCACGCAGGGGACGTTGCTGCGCGTGTCGCTCCGCTATCTGCAGGGCGCACGACCCGAGTCTGCGATGCGCCTGTTGTTGAAGATCATCGACCTGCCGGAGCACGAGTTCTGGGCCGATGACATTGGCTACGACACGGTGCCGATGGCGCATCTGCAAGGCCAGAGTCAGCTGACCGATGCGTACCTAGCCGCGCTCGCACGCCATCGCGGAGGCAAGGTCGCGACCTTCGATGTCGCGTTTTCAAAGCTCTACCCAGACGACGTCGAACTTATCCCCTAGCTTTTCGAGCGGAAACGAAACGCCGCTTCGCTACATAAGAGCGACATGAAGCGTTCGACGGTCATCATTCTCGCGGTGCTCTCGGCGGTGGGGCTCGCGTTCGTGCCTTCGTTGCTGCCCACCGGCCCGGCTGCAGACCTCGGAGCGGCTTCGCTGCTCGGCTCGGGTCAACTGTGGTTCGCGGCGCTCGTGATCTTCGGCGGTGGTTTTCTGACCTCGCTGACTCCGTGCGTGTACCCGCTGATTCCGATCACCGTCGGCGTCTTCGGCGCGCGTCAGGCTGAATCGCGTGGCCGCGCCCTGGTTCTCACCAGCGCGTACGTGGTCGGCATGGGGCTGGTGTTCAGCGCGTTGGGCATCTTCGCGGCGCTGTCGGGCCGCGCGTTCGGTTCGGTGCTCGGCAATTCGTGGGTCGTCATCGCGCTCGCGGTGTTCATGATCGTGTTGGCCACGTCGATGTTCGGCGCGTTCGAGCTCGCGTTGCCGACGTCACTCGCGACGAAGCTGAACGGCGTCGGCGGCGGCGGCCTCATCGGCGCGCTCTTGATGGGCAGCGTCGCGGGTTTCCTCGCGGCTCCGTGTACGGGCCCGGTGCTGACCGGCGTGCTCGCGTGGGTTTCGCAGACGCGTGACCCGGTCATCGGCGGAGCGCTGTTGTTCATCTACGCGCTCGGCATCGGCGTGCCGTTCTTCTTGATCGGCGTGTTCACCGTTCGTCTGCCGAAGAGCGGCGTGTGGATGGAGCATGTGAAGTCGGTGTTCGGCATCGCGCTCCTCGCGCTCGCGGTTTCGTATCTGCGCGATGGCTTCCCGGTGTTGGGCGACACGGTGGCGTCGGCGGTCGGTGCGATCGGCAAGATTCCCGCGATCGTGATCGCCTCGGTGCTCGCGTTCATCGGCGTCGTCGCCGGCGCGATACATCTGTCGTTCAAAGAAGGCCGCCAATGGATTCCCAAGGGTCTCGGCGTGACGGTGTTGCTGATCGCGTTCGTGGTGCGCATGGCGGCGCAGGCCGGCGTCATCGAGTTCTGGCAGGCACAGTTCGGCGCGGAGAAATTGGCGACCACGACGCCGTTCGAACAGACGCTCGCGAAGGCGAAGGCCGATTGCCGCCCTGTGATGATCGACTTTTTCGCCGACTGGTGCGCGGCTTGTAAGGAACTCGATCAACACACCTACGTCGCCGATGAAGTGAAGGCTGAAGCGAAGCGCTTCGTGACGGTGAAGGTCGACGGCACCGAGGAACTCGATTCGCTCGAGAAGCTGTACGCGCAGTTCGACGTGAAGGGCCTGCCCACGGTGGCGTTCATCGACCCGAACGGCAAGGTGCTGACGGCTCCGCGCGTGATCGGTTTTCTGCCGCCCGACAAGTTCCTGGCTGAGATGCAGAAGGTCCAGTCTGGTACATGCACGCAATGAGATGGTGGTTGTTG
>JBEHYH010000656.1:0-2873 GCA_048498275.1 Myxococcota bacterium
TTCATAATCGCCGCTCGGTTGAACGCGACGAACTCGTAGAGAACCTCCAACGGGCCGATGGAGGTGATGTTGCCGGCGCCGAGCACCAGCCCCACGCCACCGTTCTCACCGACGCGCCGCGCCCCGAGCCCCGCCGCCGCGCGCGCCGCTGACTCACTCACGCCGGGCTTGAGCCACACCTCGCCGGTGAACCCGTTCAAGATGAACGACTCCTGCAGGTTCGCGGGCAACACCTTCGCGGTGACACGGCCACCCGGAGCACGGCCCATCGCCACGCCATCGAGCGGCGAGCCACCGCTCGACAATTTCATCAGCGACTGCGCGACTGAATGGAGTCCGCCCTGCGTCGCGTAGGGGCCCGACATCCACTCCTCGCCTTCGAGCGAACCGGGCGGCACCTTCTTCGCGGCGACGGCGGCATCGGCCCATTCGCGCGCGGCGTCTGACGTGGCGTGATGCGTCTTCTGGAGCAACGCCGCGCGATCGCGGAGGTTCAACGCCGCCCATTTCGCAGCGCCCGCCTCCAGCGCAGTCAGCGCGTCGTCGAGCTTCTTCGAGTCATCCGAGGTGAGTTCTGCCGAGGGAATCGCGGTCATTGAGGCCTCCGTGAAAGAACGCGGTGACCGTACTCCTAACCCGCGAAGGAAGCGCTCTTCGCCGGTAGAACCCGGTCATGCGCATTGGGACGTGGAACCTCGACGCTCGCGCGAGCGCCGCGCACCTCGAATTTCTGCTCGCGGCTGATTGCGACGTGTGGCTGCTGACGGAGGTGTCTTCGAAGCTGACGCTCCCCGGGTACACGGCGCACGTCACGCAGGGCGTGATGATGCGCGGGCAACATTGGGCCGGTGTGTTCTCGCGGCTGCCGATGCAGGGCCTCGAGGAGCCGCACGGCGCGTCGGATCTCGTGCTCATCGGTGAGTACACGTTCTGCGCGTCGGTGCTGCCGTGGCGCGGGTGCGGTGATGGCGCGCCGTGGCTTGGCGCGAACACGACCGAGAAGACCGCGAACGCCGTCGCTTCAATCGTGCGTGCGCGGCCGTCGATCTGGGGTGGTGATTGGAATCACTCGTTCAACGGAAAGGAGAGCGCGGGGTCGAACGAAGGTCGCGACGCGATTCGGAATGCGGTGAACGAACTCGGCCTTCACCTCGCGACGGAGAACGCGCCGCACCAACGTGAAGGCCTCTTCGCGATCGATCACCTCGCGGTGCCGTGGGAGGCGACCGCTCGCCGCATCGCGGCCGGTTCACTCTCCGACCACGACGCGTACGTGCTCGACCGTTTGTAGACTTTGTCTACGTGCGCCGAGCACCCTTCGCCCTGCGCGCTTGATGGAGTTCGCCGCGAAGATGCGCGCCTGCATGCGACGAGCACGGCGCGACCTTTCGCTCACGCCTTCTCGCAGGCTTCTGCGCAGCGCTTGCACGACTCCATGCACGCTTTGCATTCAGCGTGATGATTCGCGTGTTTCTTACAGGCCGCTTCGCACTCACGGCACGCCTTCGCGCACACCGCGGCGAGCGCCTTGAGATGCTTGGAGTCCTGCATCGCCAGCTCCGCGACCGCCTTGCACAGCGGCAACATCGCGCGGACCGTCGACGCGCACTCGACCATCATCTTCTCGCCCGCCTGCAGACTGCGGATGCAGTGGTCGAGGCACTCGTTGCCCGCGCGCACACATTCGAGCGCGGCTTCGTAGATCTCTTTGTGCGCGGCGATGCCCGAGGGCACCACCGGCGTGCCGCCATCAGCGGCGTTCGCGACCGCAGAGAAGAGGACAGCTCCAGCAGTGGTCTTGATCGCGTCGCGTCGGTTCATGGTCGAACCGTGCCGTAAAATTCGCGTGCCCGCGACATCGCTCTGAGCTCGCGATGGTCATGGTACTCAGCGGGCATGCGTCGTTCGTATCTGCTGGTGGCGTTGGGTCTGTTGTACGGCTGCAACCCTGAAGAGTCGTTGCCGCACGAAGATGCGGGAGTCGTCGTGGATGCAGGCGTTGACGCGGGCGAGGTCATCGACGCGGGCGAAGTCATCGACGCGGGCGAAGTCGTCGACGCGGGCGAAGTCATCGACGCAGGCGAAGTCATCGACGCGGGCGAGATCATCGACGCAGGTGAAATCATCGACGCGGGCGAAGTCATCGACGCAGGCGAGCCGTTCGACGCCGGTTCGTCGTGCCTCGTCGCGACGGCGACGGCCACCACGCAGCAGCACCCGGTCGACATCATCTGGATGATCGACAACTCCGCGAGCATGGCGCCGGCGATCGACGCGGTGACCGATGGCCTCGACAACTTCACGACGCAGATCGCGAACCAGCAGCTCGACTACAAGATCATCATGCTCTCGCTGCGCGGCGAGACGAGCCCGGTCGTGGTGAGCGGCGCGAATCGCTACCCGGTCTGCGTGCAACCTCCGCTCGCCGGAGCGCATTGCGCCAACGGGCCACGCTTCTTTCATTCGAGCGTCAACGTGCTCAGCACGGCGCCGCTGGAGCAGTTCCTCGGCACGCTCGGGCAGACCGCGGGCTACCTGCCGACCGACCAGCGCGGCGGCGAGCCCTGGCTGGCGGAGCTGCGCCCGCTCGCCACGAAGACCATCGTGATGGTGAGCGACGACAACGCACGGCTCTCGGTGAGCGACTTCGAGCATTTCGACGGAGGGAAGGACCCGTTCAACAGCACCCAACTGCCGCCCGGAATTCTGGAGCCGTCATGGAACGGGCTGTTCGATGGCTATCGCTTCAACGCGATCTACGGCTGGGGCTCCGACACCAACGCCGGCGTTCGCTGCACGTACCCGAACATGACGACCGCACAGAGCTCGGGGCCGACGTACACGGAGCTGGTCACCACCACGGGAGGTCTGCG
>JBEHYH010000657.1:0-2863 GCA_048498275.1 Myxococcota bacterium
CGGTGGTTCAGCGGCGACCGGCGGCGGTTCAGCGGCGACGGGTGGTGGCGCGGGTTCGACGGGCGGTGGCAGCGCGACGGGCGGCGGAGGCGGCGACGTCGACGCGGGGGCGTTCACGCCGTTGTGCGCGGGCCTGGTGACGGGCGCGGGCATGACGCCGGGCAAGAACGTGGCGTGCACCGGCACCGACCCGCAGTTGTGCTGGAAGACGTGTGGCCCGCAGAGCATCGGCTTCAAGTCGGAGACCTGCACCGCCGGCTCGTATGTGGAGCAGTCGGGCTGCACCTTCCCCGCTGACGGCGACTACGCCTGCTACGCGATCCCCTCCACCATCGACTCGAGTTGCCCGGCGACGACGCCGCAGGCTTCTCAGTCGTGCTCGGTCGCGGAGTGCACGCTGTGCAACGTCGGCGGCATGTACCTCGACTCCAGCGGCGCTTCGAAGACGGGCTACTGCGTGTGCGCGGTCACCGACCTCGACGCGGGCACCGGCAAGTGGAGCTGCGCGAGCTCGACGGCGTGGCCCTGCCCCGCAGGCAACGGCTGCTGAAGCGATGCGCGGCCCGGCGATGGTGATGACAGCGGGCCTCGTGCTCGCGGCGTGCGACGGCGACACACAGCTCGCCGCGTTGACCTACGAGTGCGGCAACACCGCGCCCGCGGCGAGCGAGCGCTGTGGCGCCGGTGACCCCAACCTGCCTCCGGAGCCGACGCTGCCTACCGACGTCTGCCAGACGCTGGTGGCGACGAAGACCGGCCCTGAAGAAGACGCGAACACGCCGCTCGATACACAGCGCATTCAAGACGCGTTGAGCGGCTGCGCGGGCCGCGCGGTGCGGCTGGTGGCCGACGGCGCGAACAACTCGTTCATCGCCGCGCACCTCACCGTCTCGGGCGTCACGTTGTGGATCGATTCGGGCGTGACGCTCTACACCTCGCGCAACGCCGAGCTCTTTCAGAAGACCGGCAACTGCGGCGTCATCGGCGTCAACGATTCGGGCGCGTGCAACGACTTCATCACCATCGGCGGCGCGAGCCCGGGCATCGTGGGCGACGGCGTCATCGACGGGCAGGGTGATCAACCGCTCGTCGGGCACGACTATTCGTGGTGGCAGATGTCGGCCGCGCTGCGCGACATCGACGGCAGCATCGGCAACCCGACGTTGCTCAACGTCGGCACCGGCACCACCGGCCTGTTGCTGTACCGGATCACGCTGCACAACTCGCCGAAGTTCCACGTCAAGCTGAGCTCGAGCCCGCCGGGCCTCGACAAGACCTGCACCAGCCCGGGCAAGGGCTTCATCGTGTGGGGCGTCACCATCCTCACTCCGTCGCGGTGGAAGAACTCGCAGGGCCTGCCGTTGACGCCGCTCTCGGCGCGCAACACCGACGGCATCGACCCCGGCGCCAACGACATCGCGCGCTGTGGCGTCATCGCCTGCAGCACCATCAGCACCAGCGACGATCAGATCGCCATCAAGGGCGGCCACTACGTCGCCGACCTCGTCATCGCGCACAACCACTTCGGCACCGGCCACGGCATGTCGATCGGCAGCGAGACGTATGGCGACAAGACGCCCGCGCCCGACCCTGAACCGCACGCCGCGGTGGAGCGCGTGAAGGTCTATGATCTCACCATCGATGCCGATTCCCGCGCGGTGGGCTTCGGCGCCGACGCGGCAGACTCGAACGGCATCCGCGTGAAGTCAGACCCGAGCCGCGGCGGCAGCGTCAAGGACATCAGCTTCTCGGACGTGTGCATGCGCGACATGTCGAACGCGATCTTGATCAGCACCTCGTACAACCCGCTGTTCGCGGGCAACAGCATCCCCAGGTTCGGGGCGCTCGAGTTCCACGACGTGCACCACGTCACCTGCATGGAACAGACGCAGCCGGTGGTGACGCTCAACGGCTTCAGCGCCGCGGTGCGCGCCGGGCCCATCACGCTCGACAACGTGATCATCGACAACATCGGGCCGCCGGCCGTCTGGGCGCAGTTCTCCGACTTCGTGCTCGGCCCCGGCCCGGTGAACTTCACGCCCGCGGGGCTCCAGGTGTCGGTGACGAATCAGATCTCCAACGCGAACGAGCCGAAGCGCTGCGTGTTCCCGAAGCTGCCGACGCCCGACAGACCGGAGGGCTGGCTGTGGTGAGGCGCGCGCTCGTCTTCAGCCTCGTGCTCGCGGGCTGCATGAACACCTCGTTGCCTGAGGCGGGCACCTGTGTGGTGGACGCGTCGCGCGCGTGCGGGGTCGGCGCCGATGGCGGCGTGGTGCCCGGCTCGAACCTGGTCGGCTACTCGTGCACCGGCGCCGCGCGGCCCGACGAGAACGCGAAGTACGTGGAGGGCGTGCCCCAGGGCCTGCTCTGCGCGGATCTCGGCGGTGACGACGCGGGCACCGAGGGCTACTGCTGCACGCGAGACGTCACGCCGTGCGCGTACAACCCGGTCTCCGGCTGTGACGAGGGCACGTACGGGTACCAGTGCCGCGGCGCGAGCCGGCCCGAAGCGCTCAACATCGAGCTCTCGTGTGGCCAGGCGACGGTGCAGGGCGACTGGCTCAACTACTGCTGCGCCAACACGTTGCCCGCGCCCACCTGCCAACAGACCGACGGCATCTGCACTCCGCGGTTGACGGGGTGGACCTGCAAGGGCGACAGCCTGCCGCGCGGGGAGTGGCTGGGCTCCAACAAGAGCCACGCCGACAGCTATTACTTCCTCTGCCCGACGGCGACGCCCGCCAACAACCCCGCGTACAATACGTACTGCTGCTACGTGGCGCCGACGGTGCCGCCCGGTGGTTCGTGCGTGCCCAGCGTCACCGTGTCCGGCTGCGAGGTCGGCCGATTGTGCTTGGCCTGC
>JBEHYH010000658.1:0-2859 GCA_048498275.1 Myxococcota bacterium
CCGCGGCCCGACCTTGTCGGTCATCTCGCGCAGGTGCTCGTACGCCCACGTGTTCTGCATCGCCGCGTCGCGAAGGCGCGGGAGCGCCTCGGGGGTCTGACCGGAAGCAGCGAGAGCGACGAGCGCGGGGAGAAACATGGCGGCTTTCATAACGTCGCGCCGAGCAGTGTCACGAGGACCAACACCACCGGCACCAGCACGATGAAGACGAGCGCGGTGTAGCCCATCACGTCGCGCGCCTTGAGGCCGAACACGCTCAACACCGGCAACATCCAGAACGGCTGCACGAGGTTCGCGAGCGCTTCTCCGAGGTCGTAGCAGGCGACCATCCACCCCTGATGAACGCCCAGGTCTTTCGCCGCCTGCATCACGTACGGCGCTTCGATGACCCACTTGCTGCCGCCTGAGGGCACGAAGACGCCGAGCACCGCTGAATAGAGCGCGACCAGCGCGGGGTAGGTGAGCTTGCTCGAGAGCGATACGAAGAAGCCGGCGATGACTTCATTCAGGTGCGACTTCACGATGAGCGCTGCGAGGCCCGCGTAGAGCGGGAATTGAAGAATCACTCCCCACACGCCGGGCGTCGCGTCCTTGAAGGCGCGCATCAGTCGCGCGGGCGTGCCGTGGAGCGCGACGCCGAGCGTGAGGAAGAACAGGTTGAGCGTGTTGAGGTTCAGCGCGTTGAGCCCGTCGCCTCTTGAAAACGTGATGACGAGAGACGCACCGGCGAGCGCGACGAAAATCACCGACAGATACGGCTGATGCTCGAGCCACTCGCCGGGCGTGCGGGGAGACTCACGTGCATTCCCCCTCTCCCGTTCACGGGAGAGGGTTGGGGTGAGGTCCGCGCCCATCTTCGGCGCCGCGAAGAACATGATGGTCGTCACGAGCAGAATCTCGACCACGACGCTCACCAGCGACTGCCAGAGGAAGATGGTCTGCGTGAGCGGAATGACGCCGGTCAATTCCTTGAGCGAAGCCGGGAGCGCGGAGGGCGTCGCCATCTGCAGCGCCGCACTCCCCGAGAGCCCCTGCGCCCAGATGCTGCCCAGGCCCAGAAACGCCGACGCGCAGACTGCTTTGTAGTCGGCGGTCGGGACCTTCTTCGCCACCTCCTTCGCCAGCATCGCGGAGAAGATGAGTGAGAAGCCCCAGTTGAACCAACTCGACGCCATCGCGAAGAACGCCACGAACGCGACCGCGCCACGCGGCGTCGTCGGGAAGCCCGCGAGCTTCACGATGAGCCGCTCCACCGGCGGCGCCGACGCGACGACTGAACCCGTGATGATGACCAGCGCCATCTGCAGCGTGAACGGGAGCAGCTCCCAGAACCCGTTGCCCCAGATGCTGACCACTTCTTTCGCGTCGCCGAGCTTCACGAACGCGGCGGCCACCACGATGACGGTGGCGATGAGCGCGAAGATGAACGCGTCAGGCAGCCATTTCTCGGCCCACGCGGTGAAGCGCGCGGCCGCTCGCGCCAGCATTCCTTCGCGCTCGGTCATGCACGCGCGAATACCGCAGATGCATCGCGATTGCCTCGCATGCTTCAGTGCGCGCATGTTTCGAGCGACGCACATCGGCACGGCGACGTTGTTGTTGGAACTCGAGGGCCTGCGGTTGCTGACCGACCCGGTGTTCGACGCGCCGGGCGAGAAGTGGAAGTTCGGGTTTGGCACGAGCTCGGTGCACAGCGAACAACCGGCGCTGACCTCGGAGCAGGTCGGCGCGGTCGACGCGGTGCTGATTTCGCATGATCAGCACGGAGACAATCTTGATCACGCGGGCCGTGAATTCGCGAAACGCGCGCCGCGCATCGTGACGACGGTCACGGCTTCGAAGCGCCTCGAAGGGAACTGCACCGGCCTCGCGCCGTTCGAATCGGCGAAGCTGGGCGCGTACACGGTGACGGCGACGCCGGCGCGGCACGGGCCTCCGGGCTCACTGCCCATCGTCGGGCCGGTCATCGGCTTCATCATCGAAGGGCCGTCGCTGCAGGCGCCGATCTACATCTCGGGTGACACCGTGTGGTTCGACGGCGTCGCGGAGGTCGCGAAGCGATGGAAACCCGGCGTCGCGTTTCTGCATCTGGGGTGCGTGAAGTTCGGCATCAGCGGGCCGCTCCGGTACACGTTCGACGCGGGTGATGCGGTGCGCGCCGCGAAGGCGTTCGGCGACGCGCTCCTCGTGCCCGTTCACTACGAAGGCTGGTCGCACTTCACGCAGGGGCGAAAAGAGTTCGAGTCGGCGTTTGCGATTGCCGGAATCGCATCACGCGTGCGCTGGCTCGATCGCGGCGCCGCCACTGAGCTCGGCTGAGAGGCGAGTCACCTCAAATGCCGACCTGGCTTTGCAGACACGGGTTGTGCGAAGACGCCCGCGCCCATGGCGCTGTCTCGCTCCGAAAATATGAGTCGCATCAAGGGCGCGAATACGGAGCCCGAGCGAATCGTTCGCCAAGCGTTGTCGGAGGCCGGCGTGCGCTATCGCCTGCAGATGAAAAGTCCCGGAGGGCGCGCCGATCTCGTCGTCCCCGCCGCGAAATTCGCGCTCTTCATCGATGGCTGTTTCTGGCACGGGTGTCCGGAGCACTACGTCCATCCGAGAAGCAACGCGCCGTTCTGGGACAAGAAGCTCCGAGAAACGTCGATCGCGATCGTCGTCAGACGAAGGCGCTCATTGCAGAGGGTTGGCGCTTTCTTCGCGTCTGGGAACACGAAGTTCGTGAAAAGCCGCTCAAGGTCGTCGAGCAGGTCAAACGACAGCTCTCCGGCTCGCGGCGCCAGCGGTTGGGCTGGCGTGTCGTTGCCAGCGCGCATCCTCCAATTCCGTGTAGTCGATTGTCAGCGCTTCGCCCGG
>JBEHYH010000659.1:0-2857 GCA_048498275.1 Myxococcota bacterium
CGCCTGTCGTGTGAGTGCCAGCCCGGCGTGAAGACCGCGACCGGCGACGCGCGCAAGCAACTACTCGAACTGTACCGCCGCGCGCTCCAGCAGCAGGAACTGCCCGAGGAACAAGAACCCGCGGATCCGTAATCGTGCTCAGGTTCGCTCCTCTTCTTGAGGGGGGAATCATGGACGCGAAGCAATGGGTCGCAGCGCTCACGAAGTCTGGCAAGCCGGGGCCGTTGATGGCGAGCTTGCGTGAAGGCAAGCAGGCCGACATCGCGGAGCGTCTGCACGCGCTGAAGAAGTACGCGGAAGACGCGGCGGTCGGTGATGCGTTGCTGGAGATCGCACAGTCGCCTCCGTGGACGTCGGACAGCTCGAAGCCGTTGTGGAAACACGTGTTCGAGCTCGCGGCGCTCACCAAAGACCCGCGGCTCAAAGAGGCGAACCCTGAATGGGCCGTGCGGCCGCTGATGAAGAGCTGGCTCGCGAACGGGTGGAAGCGTGCAGTCGCGGAGTTGCCCGACCGTGCGTCGCTCACGCCTGCACAGCGCAAGAAGCTCGATGCGCACCAGACGCCGGTGCAGAAAGTCGTCGGTACCAAAGGCACGACTGACGATTCACTGCTCGCGGCGATCTACGCGAACCCTGACGACGACAATCCCCGTCGCGTTTACGCCGACATGTTGCTCGAGCAGGGCGACCCGCGCGGTGAATTCATTTCACTGCAGCTCGCGAACGCCGAGCCCGCGAAACAGAAGTCGTTGCTCAAGACGCACGGCAAGAAATGGCTGGGCGAACTCATCGAAGTGCTCGGTAGCGGTTACGAATTCCGCCGCGGGTTTCTCGCGAAGGCGACCTTCAAGTTCCGCAACCAGGCTGACTTCGAGAAGTGGGGCGAGCGACCTGAATGGTCGACGTTGGAAGAGGTCGACTTCGCCGGTCGCGCGACGGTGCCCGATGGGCAGGCGCAATTCATCTACGCCATCGCACCGGTGATGAAGGCGCTGCGCAAAGCGCATGGTGTCGAGCGGCCCGCCATCGTCGACGTGAAAGAACCGTGGGCGCTGGAGGCGCTCAAGGTGCAGCTCGAACACGCTGAACTCCAGGCGATCTTCGAATCGAAGATGTTCCCGAAGTTGCACACGCTCGAGTTGTCGTCGAATCGCAAGGTCGCCGCCGCGTTCTTCAAGTCGCTCAAACGCATCGGAGCGGTGAAGCACTTCATCGCGACGTCGAACATGCCGGCGCCCGCGGTCGAAGCGGCATCAGCGCAACCGTTCGAGACACTCACGCTCAATGACGTCGTCTATCGCCGCGACGCGAGTGGAAAACTCAGCAACCCTGATGTCGTCGCGCAGCCGAAGCGCGAGGGCTTCCCCCAGTTCAGCTGGCTCGATGCAGTGCGCGCGCGCAGAGACGGCTCGCTGGTCGTCGTGACCAACACCGAGATCTGGCACGTCGATGCGAGCGGCAAGCAGGTGCTCAACGTCACCTCGCGCAACCTCACGTCGTGGAAAGCGAACTGGAGCAACACCGCCTTCACCTCCGACGAGCGCGTGGTGGGCCTCTGCTACAAGACGGTCACCATCACCGACCCGGTGAGTGGCGAGGCGACGCTCATCAAGTCGCCGACGGTGCAGGACTTCTACGAGAACCAGTGCCTCATCTCAGATGACGACCGGTTCGCGTCGGTGATGGGGGGCACGGTCGTCGACCTGAAGAGGAAGGAAGAACTCAAGACACCCAACGGCGCGGGCAAGGCGCGGATCATTTCGCCTGATCAGAAGTGGTGGGTGCTGGTCTCTCCGCTTGGCGACAACCGTTGGCAGGCGGAACTTCAGCGCGCGGGTTCTCGCGACAAACTGCCGCTCGAAGGCGCAATCGACATCTCGCGCTGGAGCTTCGCGGCGGGCCGGCTCTTCGGCGAAGCGAACGGCGAGCTGCACTCGTGGGACCTCGCGACCGGCAAGCGCATCGCGTCGGTGAACGCAGGCAGCGTTCAGTCGTTCGAAGCCGGAGGCACGTTGCTCACCACGCGTTCCGAGAAGCTGGTTCGACTTCACGACGCCGCGACGTTGACGGTGCGTGGTGAATGGGCGTGCGACTTCGCGAGCGTGAGCGCTGACGGCAAGAGCGTGTGGCTCGCGCAGGTCGGCGGTGAGCTCGACAAGAAGACGCTGACACTCACCGCCAGCGCGTTTTGATTGCCCAACCCTCTCTCGTGAACGGGAGAGGGGAATGCAGAGTCAGTCGTCGTGCTTGGTGTTCTTGAACGCGTCCAACACCGCCTGCGACGCGCGCGAGAGGTACTTGCCCTTGCGCACCAGAATGCCGATGGGCCGCGTGAAGCCCGACTCGGTGAACTGCTTGGCGACCAGCGTGCCGTTGGCGAGCTCCTGCTTCACCGTCTGCGACGGCAGCACCGAGACACCCAGGCCGAGCTCGATGGCCCGCTTGATGGTCTCGACGTTGTCCATCTCCATGGTCACGTTGAGCTCGATGCCCTTGTCGCGGAACAGCTTGTCGGTGCCCTTGCGCGTCGGCGCTTCACGGTCGAACCCGATGAACGGCAGGCCGGCGACCGAGTTGAGCGACACCTTGCCCTTGCCCGCGAGCGCGTGCCCGGGCGGCACCACCAGCACCAGCTTGTCTTCGCGGAAGGGCACGATGTCGACGCCCGCGCGCGGAGTCGGATACGCGACCAGCCCGAGGTCGGCCGCGCCCAGAATCACGTCGTCGTAGACCTGATCGCTGCGGCGGTAGTTGAGGCGCACGTTCACGCGCGGGTGCGTGCGCAGCAGCTCCTTTTGAATGGTGTGCAGCTCGTGCAGACCCACCGTGTAGATGGCCGACACCGTCGCGCTGCCGG
>JBEHYH010000660.1:0-2856 GCA_048498275.1 Myxococcota bacterium
GCCTTGCCGCCGCAGGTCGCATCCGCCGCTGCGAGGTCGCGAAGCATTTGCGCCGAGCCTAGCCTGTCGTACGATCCCCGTCGTGCGCGCTGGCCTCCTCGCGATGATCGTCCTCGGTGCGACCGCCGCGGCCGCACGCGCCGACGACAGCAAGCTCGGCAAGGAGGACGTCCAGGTCCAGCCGCGCGGCACGTTCCGCGGCAAGAACAAGCTCTGCTGCGGCTACCCGCTCGTCGACGATCTGCACTGGGCGCTGCGCTTCTACTGGCTCACGCGCGAAGAGGACTACCAGGACAAGCTCACCGCGCCGCGCTCCGGGCGCACGTCGTACAAGGTGCGCGCCGATACGCGGGTCGAGCTCTACCCACGCGACGGCTTCTTCTTCGGCCCCGGAGGCCCTCCGCCGTTCGCGCGCAGGTACTTCTCGATGACCAGCAGCAGGCCGTCGAAGGCATCGCGCATCGCCCACGCGCGCGAATCGATCTCCTGCATCTTCTGCGCACGCGCGAGGCCCTGGCGGAGCGCGAGTTGCACACCCGGGCAGTCATCACGCGTGTCAATCAGCCGCTGCGCCGTCGCTTCGTAGACCGAGTAGCACTTCGCGATGTCGCCCTCGTTGTACGCAGGCGCGCCGACACGAATTGCATCGGCGATCGAATCGCTCGCGACCTCGAGCCCGGAGACCGCCGAGCCGCTCAACAACGACAGTGGATGATTCGGAACCTCGCGCTTCGGCGGCCGCCGGTTCTCGAGCGACAACGAGCTCAACGGCAACTGCCGGTTCTGCAGCAGCAACGGCTCCACGTAGCGCCACGGCAGCACCAGCACACCGTCCTCGGAGCGCGGCACGGTCGCAGCCACGCCGAGCGTGGCGCCGTTCGCGTCAATCACGGGCGCGCCCGACGAATCACGCGGCACCTCGCCGCCGAGGCTGTACACGGTGAGCGCGGAGCCCAGCACCTGCACCGACTCGACGTGATTCTCCGTCCACCTGATGCGGCGTTCGCCCTTCACGAGCCCGTAGGTGAACGCCCTGGTGCCTTCATCGACGAAACGCGGCGGGCCGGGCCTGGCCGGCGTGGCGTCGAGCATGCCGACGTCGAGCACCACGAGGTCGCGCCGGAGATCGATCGCGCACACGCTCTTCACCGGCAACACGCGACCGTCATGCAGATGCGCGGTGATGCGCGCTTCGTCGGCCACCACGTGGAAACACGTCACGATGCGCCCACCGGCGACGAACCCGAGCCCATACGAGCCTTTGAACTCGAGCAGCACCACGGCTGCCGCGGCGTCGAGCGGCGACATGCGAGCCTTCTAACGCAGAGGCCGCGCTACAAACACGGCATGGCCCAGCAACTACCCCGCCCGTGGGTGCAGGTTGGAATACGACACACGCGCGACTACCGGATTTTTCAAACCAAGACGCTCGACGTCACCGACCCCCGTGATGGAAAGCCCTTTGTCCGCACCATCATCGAGACCAATGACTACGCGAACGTGCTCGCGGTGACGCCGCGCGACGAAGTGGTGCTGGTGCGGCAGTTCCGCTTCGGCATCTGGGCCAACTCGCTGGAGCTGCCGGGCGGCGTCATCGAAAAAGGTGAAGCCGCGATCGACGGCGTGGCGCGCGAGCTCGAAGAAGAGACGGGGTATCGAGCCACGAAGGTCAGCCTGCTCGGCGTCGCGCACAACAACCCGGCGGTCTTCAACAACAAGGTGCACTGTTTTCTCGCCGAAGGCTGCGAGCTCGTGAGCGGCGGTTCACCCGACGACGGAGAAGATCTTCAGGTGGTGCTGGTCCCGCGCTCCGAGCTGCGTGCGCTGGTGAAGCGCGGCGAGATCACGCACACGCACACGCTCACCGCGCTGCTCTTCGACTCCCTGCGCTGATTCAGTGCGCGGCTTCTTCGAGCTCGTCTTCTTCGTCGTCCTTCTTCATCGAACGACCGCCGACCTCGTACTGCTTGAGCAGCCTGCGGAAGTTCGAACGGTCGACTCCGGCGGCGCGCGCGGCCATCGAGACGTTGTTGTTCGACTTCTCGAGCAGCGCCGAGAGGTACCGGCGCTCGAACGCGCGCATCGCGAGCTTCTTGGCCTGCGCGTATTCGAGGTGTGAGAGCGAGAAGAGCTCCACGTCAGGCGCGGAGCTGGTGCCGCCGCCCTTGCGGAGCTCAGGCGGGAGATCTTCGAGTTCGACCTGATCGCCCTGACCGAGCACCACCGCGCGCTCCATCGCGTTCTCAAGCTCGCGCACGTTGCCTGCCCAGCGCGCCGTGGTGAGCGCCTCGAGCGCCGCCGGTGAGATGCGCGGCATCTTCTTCCCCGCCTTGCCCGCGTAGATGCTCAGGAAGTGCTGCGCGAGCAGCGGGATGTCGCCGGGGCGTTCGCGCAGCGGCGGCAGATCGACGCGGATCACGTTGAGCCGGTAGAACAGGTCTTCGCGGAACCGGCCCTGCTGCTTCGCGACGGAGAGATCGACGTTGGTCGCCGCGATCACCCGCACGTCGACCTTGATGGTGTCATTCGAACCGACGCGCTTCACTTCGCCTTCCTGCAGCACGCGCAGCAGCCGCACCTGCATCGGAGCGGGAACGTCGCCGATCTCATCGAGGAAGATGGTGCCGCCGTCCGCGGCTTCGAACAGGCCCTTCTTCATCGTGTTCGCGCCGGTGAACGCGCCCTTCACGTGGCCGAAGAGCTCGCTCTCGAGCAGGCTCTCGGTCAGCGCCGAGCAGTTCACCGCGACGAAGGGCTGGGTCTTGCGCGGCGAACGGTAGTGAATGGCGCGCGCGACGAGCTCCTTGCCGGTACCCGACTCGCCCTGAATCAAGACCGTCGCCGTGGAGTAGCTCA
>JBEHYH010000661.1:0-2847 GCA_048498275.1 Myxococcota bacterium
CCCAGAAGCGCTCGTAGGCGCGCGTCGGCGCACCGCCCGCGTGAGAGGGAAACGCCCAGTACCAGGTACCGTCGGTGGAGATGGTCAGTACCCGGCCACGGCCCTGCTCCGCCACGGTGAGCAGCGGCGCGGGCTGACCGTCGACCTGCGTGGTGGGGTGCGCGAGCAGCACCGAAGCGCCGGCGCGCGCGCGCGTGAGATTCATGCCGGGGATCGCGGGGAGCGCGCTCCAGTTGATCTCGCTCGTCATCGGGTGACGACGACCCGCTTCAGTGAGCTTCGCGACGAACGAATTCACGTCAGCAGGCCCGGCGGCCGACACCGGGAGCACGTGCTCGAACGGGTTGATCGACGCGGCCTGCGTGTCGCCGAACGAACGGTCGCCGCCGAGGTACGCGAACGCTCCGCCGTTCTCGACGTAGCGATCGATGTCGTGCTGGTACGTCGACAGCGACACGCTCGAATCGTCGTGCCCGAAGTTCAAGACGATGATCACGTCGAAGGTGTCGATCTTCTTCTGGAAGATCTCGTCTCGCGGAAAGGGGATCAGCGAGAGCTCGGTCTGTTCCTGGCCCATCGGCACGCCTGATTCATCGGAGCCGTTTCGCAGAATGTAGAAGCTGATCAGCTCGACGTTCGCGTCTTGCCGGAGCACGCCGCGCAAAAAGCGCTCGTCCCACGTGGGGCGGCCGGCGACCAGCAGCACGCGAACGCGATCGCGAATCACCTTCAGTGAGAACGAGCGCGTGTTGTTCTCGGCGACGACCTCACCGGGCTGCACCGGCGTGCTCACCGTGTAGACGAAGCGGCCGGTCTGGTCGGGCGTGAAGGTGAACTTCACGGTCTGCGTCTCATCGTCGGTGGTGAACGTCGCGACCTTCGTCGCCACGATCTGCCCTTCGCGCTTGAGCACCACCTGCACCGCCTGCGAGCGGAACCCGCGCCCGTGTACTTCGACATCAGCGGAGATCGAATTGCGCACGAACGCGAAGTCATCGACCTTCACCGCGTCGATCGACAGATCGGTGAGCCCTGACTTGCCGACCGCGACCGTCGAGACGGGCACGCCGAGCTGCTCGAGCATCGCTTTGGGTCGATCTCCCAGACCGCTCGCGAGATCTGCGTTGTCGGTGCCGTCGCTGAGCAACAACACGCCGGCGAGTTTTCGCGCCCCACCGCTGTCACCGGCCTTCACCGCCCGCAGCGCCGCGAACAGGTCAGTGCGACTCGCGTGCGGCGGCGACGACTTGAGCTGCTCCAGCGTCACCGCGCCGACTTCAGGGTCGAACCCGAAGAGCTCGAACGCGTAGCGCTCGGCCTGCGCCTGCATGTCGGGGCTGAGTTTCTCGAGTGCCTCAGCGACCGCGTCGTTGCGCGAGATGCCGCCCTGCTCCACGGGGAAGGTCATCGACGCCGAACGGTCGACCAGCACCGCCACGCGGCTCTTCACGCGCGCGACCTGCAGCCGGCGAAGACCGGGCTCGAGGAGGAAGAACAACGCGCACACCCCGGCGGCGACGCGCAGCAGCCACATCACCCAGCGGCGGCGCGGCGAGACTTCATGACGAACGCCCCAGCACGCGAGCACCACGCCGACCACCACCGCGATCGCGAGCAACGCCAGCGCCAACGGCGAGAGCGAAGACAGCGTGACGAGCTCGAGTTGGTCGTGCGACTCCATGACGGCCGCGGGGTCTTACAACCGAATCTCCCCGACCGCGCGTGTCCTGGAGCGCCGCGGCAAGGCGACGCGCTAGAACCCGGCAGAAATGGCTACCGAACCCTGGAAGAAGAAGCGCCCGCCCGGGAAGAAAGTGCAGAAGTTGAGCGACGCAGCCAGAGCGGCCGCGCGAGCCAGGGCGAAGGCCGCCGGCAGGAAGTACCCGAACCTCATCGACAACATGTGGGCAGCGAAGTGGCAGGCCGAACATGGAGGCTGAAGTCGCTGCTCACGCGGCCAGCCAATCGAGCACCTGAATCACCTCCACCAGCTCGACGAGCTTCAACTCGAAGAACGGCGCGTCGGGAGCGCGCTGCAGCTCGACCATTTCGTAGAGGCGGGAGATGCGAAGCGAGCCGGCGGACCACGAGGCCTCGTCAGCTTCGAGCTTCACCTGTTGCGGGCGTTCATCGGGAACACCTGCGTTCCACAGCGCGCGACCGTGACCTTCGAGAATGCGCGCGACTTCGAAGGCGTCGCGTCGCGAGAGGAGACAGCGCTCAGGCTCCGGTTTCCGCCCCCCTGGCTGAGAGCACGACGGCTTCCGCGCGCGCTTCGATGACCAGCATTCCGCGCAAGACGATCCACACCTGGAGTCGGGAGTTCATGCGCATGGGTGACGGGCGACGCGTGAACGCCTGACTCACTTCGACCGCGACTCACCGATAGCGACATCAATGTAGGGAGACGAGTGCGGCACAGTCGCGTATGTAATTTTCTGCCTTCGCCGCGTACGCGGACATGTCGTTAGACAAGCGATTGCCGCTCCGTTGCTGCGCATTGATCGCGATCGCTACCGTTCGTCGTCTTTTCCGACACGGAGGTAGGCGAAATGAAACGAAGGACGTTCTTGAGTGCGTTGGCGGGTGCAGCAGCAGTCGAACTCATTCCCAATCGCGCGGAAGCGGCGATCAACCTGGGGAACAAGGTGGCGATTCTCGGAGGTGGCGTCGGCGGCATGAGCGCCGCGCACGAGCTCGTCGAGCGCGGCTTCACGGTCGCGGTGTACGAACGGCAGTCGATCCCCGGAGGGAAGGCGCGCAGCGTCGACTACCCGGGCACGGGCACCGGCGGGCGCAGGAATCTCCCCGGGGAGCACGGGTTCCGCTTCTTCCCGGGCTTCTACA
>JBEHYH010000662.1:0-2841 GCA_048498275.1 Myxococcota bacterium
TCACCAACGGCACCAACACCACCTCGGTGGCGCTGCCCGGCACGCTGCCGGACTTCTACGTGGGGAGCTCGGTGGCGCTGCAGCTCACGGCCGACGGCTGGAAGGCGTTCGCGGGCAGCACGCAGCACGCGTTGCAGGTGCCGGCGTCGGTGCGCGCGCACGTCGCCTGCGCTCCGCAGGTCGCGGGGAGCCTCCCGGCCTTCGCCATCTCGCTCGAAGACGGGCAGCAGGGCTTCGTCAGCGTCAACAACACGACGGGCACGCTCACGCCGCACCCGCTCAGCTCCTTCGGCGAGTGTTTCTCGGTCGGGAATGACGTGGTCGCGCTGGGCAATTCCTACATCGACGGCCCGTCGTACTCGGCGCTCTTCTACTTCGCGACGGGCGAGAGCGTGTTCTGGATCGGCAGCGACTATTCGGGTGAGCCGTATTTCGTCGGGTACGACGGCGGGAAGGTCGGCGTGCTGAGCACCTCGAACGACGGGCACAAGCTCGGCTTCGCGTTGTTCAACCGCTGAGACCGCCACGGCCGTGAAGTGACGCGGCGCCTTGCGAGAGCAGGGCGCCGTTTCATTTGCCGCGCATGAAAAAGCTCCCGGCCTGTTTCCAGACCGGGAGCTTGGGGAGGGCGCTGCGAGGTCTCTTAGAACTGGTGCTGCTCGGTCGAGTCGGTCAGCGCCTTGGTGGAGCTCGTGCCGCCGGAGATGATCTCCGAGACCTGATCGAAGTAGCCGGTGCCGACTTCACGCTGATGGCGCGTCGCCGTGTAGCCCTGCTTCTCCGACGCGAACTCCGCCTGCTGGAGCTGCGAGTACGCCGCCATGCCGCCTTCGCGGTACTGCGAGGCGAGCTCGAACATGCCGTAGTTCAGCGCGTGGAAGCCGGCGAGCGTGACGAACTGGTACTTGTAACCCATCGCTCCGAGCTCACGCTGGAACCTGGCGATCGTCGCGTCGTCGAGGTTCTTCTTCCAGTTGAACGAGGGCGAGCAGTTGTACGCGAGCATCTTGTTGGGGAACTTCGCGCGGATGCTCTCGGCGAAGGTCTTGGCCTGCTTGAGGTCGGGCGTCGAGGTCTCGCACCACACGAGGTCGGCGTACTCGGCGTACGCGAGGCCGCGCGCGATGGCGAAGTTGTCGCCTTCGCCCTTCTTGATGCGGAAGAAGCCTTCGGCCGTGCGGTCCTTGCCGTCGATGAAGGGCAGGTCGCGCTCGTCGATGTCGGAGGTGATCAACTTCGCCGACTGCGCATCGGTGCGCGCGACGAGAATGGTGGGCACGTCGCACACGTCGGCGGCGAGACGCGCGGCGACCAGCGAGCGGATGAACTGCGAGGTCGGCACCAGCACCTTGCCGCCCATGTGGCCGCACTTCTTCTCGGACGCGAGCTGGTCTTCGAAGTGAACGCCGGCGGCGCCCGCCTCGATCATCGACTTCATGAGCTCGAACGCGTTGAGCGGGCCACCGAAGCCGGCTTCGGCGTCGGCGATCATCGGTGCGAGCCAGTTGCGCTCCTTCTTGCCCTCGGCGTGATCGATCTGATCAGCGCGGCGCAGCGACGAGTTGATGCGCTTGACCAGCGTGGGCACCGAGTCGACCGGGTAGAGCGACTGGTCGGGGTACATCTGGCCCGAGGTGTTCGCGTCGGCCGCGACCTGCCAGCCCGAGATGTAGAGCGCCTCGAGACCCGCGCGCACCATCTGCACCGCCTGGCCGCCGGTGAGCGCGCCGAGCGCGTTGATGTACTCGCGCGTGTTGAGGAGCTCCCAGAGGCGCATCGCGCCCAGCCGCGCGAGTGAATGTTCCACCTTGATGGTGCCGCGGAGCTTCTCGACATCGGCCTTCGTGTAGGGGCGCTTGATGCCTTCGAAGCGCTTCGCGTGAAGGTCGCCGGGGGTGAGGTTGGTGTTGGCAGGGGCGGTCATGGGTTTCATCTCCTTTACGAGTGCACTTCGGTGGAAAGCAGGCGCTGGTACGCCGGCAGGGTGAGGAACTCTTCGAACTGGTCAGCGGTCGACAGCGCGCGGAACAACGTCTTCGCTTCCGAGAAAGCGCCGCCATTCGCGTCGGCGAGCTCTTCGCGCATCACCTGATCGAGCTTCTCGACGTTGATGATGCCGTGGCGAACCTGCTGCCAGACCTGCGCGCGCGAGATCTCCGCGGTCGCGGCGTCTTCCATCAAGTTGAAGAGCGGCACGCAGCCCTGACCGCGCAGCCACGCCTCGAGGTAGCGAACGCCGACGCGCACGTTGTGGCGCAGGCCTTCTTCGGTGCGCGTGCCTTCGGGAACTCGCAGCAGATCGGCGCGCTCCACGTGCACGTCGTTGCGCAGCACGCCCAGTTGATTGGGCGTCTTCACGACGTCGTCGAAGATCGCCTTCGCGACGGGCACGAGCGCAGGGTGCGCGACCCACGTGCCGTCATGGCCATCACGCGCTTCACGTTCCTTGTCGGCGCGCACACGGGCCATCGCCGCTTCATTCGCGGCCGGGTCGTCTTTGATGGGGATCTGCGCCGCCATGCCGCCCATCGCGAACGCGCCGCGGCGGTGACAGGTCTGGATCAGCTTCTGCGCGTACGCGCGCAAGAAACCCTTGTCCATCGTGAGCTGCGAGCGGTCAGGCAGGAGCTGGTCCGGCTGCTTCTTGATGAAGCTGAAGATGTAGTCCCACCGGCCGCAGTTCAGCCCCGCCGAGTGCTCGCGCAGCTCGTAGAGGATCTCGTCCATCTCGAACGCGGCGGGGAGCGTCTCGATGAGCACCGTCGCCTTGATGGTGCCGCGCTTGAGACCCACGAAGTCCTGCGCGAAGCAGAACACGTCGTTCCACAGGCGCGCTTCGAG
>JBEHYH010000663.1:0-2835 GCA_048498275.1 Myxococcota bacterium
CGCCCGACATGCCGAGCAGCTCCTGATTCAGCTTTTCCTGCTCGCCCTTGAGCTTGTCGTACCTGCCCTGCACGCCGGAGGTCTGAAGCACCTCGCGCGCCGCGGCCTCGCGTTGCTCCAGCTCCGCGAGACGCGCCTTGAGGTTCGCGCGCGACTCCATCGCCGAGAGGAACTCGTCGAGCGAGCCGACGCCGACCGATTCGAAGACCTTCTGCACCGCGGCCTGATGCATCACGTAGTCGTCGGTGATCTTCTTCTCGCGGGTGGCGAGCACCTCGCTCTTGCCGCCGCCGCGTGACAACCGCTGCAGATCTTCGATGAAGCGCAGCGCCAGCAACGCCGCGAAGCTGAACGGCACCAGCGAGAGCACCGCGAGGTAGCGAATCGCGCCTTCGCCGAACATCGCGCCGACGAACAGGCCGACCCCCGCCACCATCGCGCCCAGGAAGCGCTGATCTTTCTGCAACGGGTCGGGCGCGACGGGCGCCGACTCCACCAGCACGCGCTGCTCTTCCTGCAGGCGCGCGATCTGATCATCGACGCGCTTCTTCTCGTCGGGGAGCTTCCTGGCCTGGGCGATGAACTCGTCGGTCAGCTCGGTCTTGTCGTAGCGAGACGCCTCTTGCCGCGCCGAACGCACTTCATCTGAGAGCGCGTCGACGGCCTTCACCTTCGCTTCGACCTCGAACACCTCGGAGGTCAACGCATCGACGCGGAACTGAATCTCCGCGACGCGTTTGGCGGTGACGAGCTCCTTCTCCAGCTCCGGGAGCCGCGCGGGGTCGATCGCTTCACCAGACTCCGCGGCCGCGTCGGCGTCGAAGTTGTCCCACTTCGACATCATGCGCGGCGCGGCGCCCTTGCCGAGCCCGGGCGCCGACGGTTTCGGAGCCGGCCCCTTCGGCCGCTTCGTCGGCAACTGCGTGGCGCTCAGCGTGAAGAGCTGCTCCCACGTGGTGCGCGCGGGGAAACCCGCCGATGAGCGCAGCGTCTGGCCCATCTCACCGGCGTCCTGCGTGACGATCTCGAAGGTGTTGTTGGTGCGGTTGAGCTTGTGGAGACCACCCGACCCGCCGAGATCTCGCACCACGCGCCACACCGAACCGTCGTTGCCCTGCACCGAGAGACCCGCTCGACCCGACTTGGCGCCCGGCGCGAGAAACGCACCATCGCCGCCACGCCCGTCGGGGAACGCAAGCGCAATCACCAGCCCACTGACCGGAGCCGGGAGCTCCGCGGGGCTGGTGAGGGCGTTGTAACCGGGCTTCAGAGTGACCCGGACCGAAGGTGAAAACCCACGGACCGATTGTGCCGCCAACTCGAGAAAGAGCATCGCTCCCTCGAGTATCGCCTTACTTCGCCGGCGTCGCAGCAGCTTCCGTGTCGTCGATCGCGTTCAGGCGAGCGGCCTTGCCCTTGAGGCCACGGAGGTAGAAGAGGCGGCCGCGGCGAACCTGGCCATGGCTCAGCACTTCGATCGACTCGTAGCGGGGCGAGTGGAGCGGGAAGATGCGCTCCACGCCGACGCCGAACGACATCTTGCGCACGGTGAACGTCGCGTCGACGCTGCCACCGGTCTTGCGGATGACGACGCCTTCGAACGCCTGGCTGCGCTCTTTCTCGCCTTCCTTCACCTTCCACCACACCTTGACGGTGTCGCCGGAACGGAACTCGGGGATTTCCTTACGCTTGTGGAGCGAGTCGACGTACTGGATGGCGGCGTTCTGCATGATTCGAAACCTCAAAAATTGAGTGGGAACTTCAAAGAAGGACGGCGCGCCTACCACCTTGACCTCGTGTGTGCAAGCGGCGTAAGGGCGCTCTCGCTTTCAACACTCCTTCGGGGCGCTCCAATAGGGGAGCGATGCCGGGGAAGACAACACCCAAAAAGGATGTACCCATGTCGCTGACCACCTCGACCCTCGAAGCCAAGAGCCGCACCGCCGCCGGGAAGGGCCCTGCCCGCCGCACCCGCGCCGAGGGCCTCGTCCCCGCCACCGTGTACGGCAAGCACCTCGAGAAGCCGATCAACATCGCGCTCAACGGCAAGGAGCTCCGCGCGGCGATCAACACGCCTCGCAAGCTCAACACCGTGCTCGGCCTGAAGGTCGACGGGAAGGAAATCACCGTGCTGGTGAAGGACTACCAGCTCGAGCCCGTGACCAAGGAGCTGCTGCACGCCGACTTCATCGCCGTTCGCGAGAACGAGCAGGTGAAGGTGAAGCTGCCCGTGGTGCTGACCGGCAAGTCGGTCGGCGTCGCCGAAGGCGGCATCCTCTCGCAGATGCGCCGCGAGCTCGAAGTCTGGGCGCTGCCCGGTGCGATTCCGCTCAACATCGAGGTCGACGTGACCCCGATGAAGATCGCGACCGCGCTCCACATCAACGACATCAAGCTGCCCGCGGGCATCACCGTGAAGACGCACGTGAACTTCACCATCGCGGTCGTCACCGCGCCTGAAGCCGAAGTGGTTGCCGAGCCCACGGCGGCGGCGGCGGCTCCTGCGGCCGACGGCAAGGCGGCTCCGGCGGCGGCTCCCGCGGCCGACGGCAAGGCGGCTCCGGCGGCTGGCGCGAAGGCGGCGGCTCCCGCGGCGAAGAAGTAAGCGCTTCGAGGCTCGCAACACGAAGGGTGAGAGGCTTTCGTCTCTCACCCTTTTTCTTTCTCTATGAAGATCATCTGCGGGCTGGGCAACCCCGGCCGCCAGTACGAACACAACCGTCACAACATCGGCTTCCTGGTGTTGGACGTGCTCGCGTCGCGGTGGCGCGCCTCGTTCACCTCTTCCAAATTCGACGCCGAGCTCGCCACCGCCAACGTCGTGGGCGACATCAC
>JBEHYH010000664.1:0-2822 GCA_048498275.1 Myxococcota bacterium
CGAGCGACTGCGAGAGCTGGGTCTTCTCTTCTTCGAGACGCAGCAGACGCGCCGTCGTGGTGTCGAGGCCCTCGCTGCGCTCCTTCAGCGTCTGCTCGAGGCGTTCGGCTTCAGCCTTGCGCGCGTCACGGGCGCTCTCGGCGGCGACGGCCCGCGCGCGGAGCTCTTCGAGTTCACGTTCGAGCAGCGTGAGGCGCTCGGCGCGCGCCGCCAGCTCACGCTCGGCATTCTCGGCGCGGGTATTCGCCTCGTTCAGCGCGCTGCGCGTCGCTTCGTGGTCCGCCTGTTCGGTGGCGAAACGTTCGGCGAGCGAGCCGCCACGCGTCGACGCTTCATGGAGCGACTCGCGGGTGTTCTCGAGCTCGGCGATGACCCGGTCACGCTCCGACTTCACCGCGGAGAGCTCTTCGTGCGCCGCGCCGAGATTCCTCTGCGCGGTCTCGACGAGCGTCTGGAGCGCGTCACGCGACTCCGCCAACTGCAGGCGCGCGTCGCGTTCGGCGGTCAACGCGGTCGAGAGCGCCTCGCGAGACTGCGCGAGCTCCGCGTGCTTTTCCCGGAGTTCCTCGAGTTCACCGCGGGTCGATTCGAAGTCTTGCCGGGTGCTGGCGAGCGAGACCTCCAGCGAAGAACGCGCTGCTTTCTCATTCGCGAGCTCGGTCGCGGTCGCGCTCAGCGTCGCCGCGGCCTTCTCACGATCACCGCTCACCGAGGCGTGCGCATCACGCAGCGTGTGGAGTTCAGTCAGCGTCGATTCCAGCTCGCCGCGCGCCGAGGCAAGCGTCTGTTCGGCGGACGTGCGCTCGGACTTCTCGTTCGAGAGCGCAGACGCGGTCGCCGCCAACTGCGCGCGAAGGTCGGCGAGTTCCTGCTCGCGTTCATCCAGCGCGGTCTTCAGCGCGCGCTCCTGCGAGCTCGCGTCACGCGACGTGCGATCGAGCTCCGCCTGCGCGGCCGCGAGCGCGCCCTCGAGCTCGGAGATCCGGGTCGCTTGTGATTCAGCGCGTTCGGCGACCTCGGAGAGCCGCGAACCCTGCTCTCCGCGGATCTTCTCGATGTCGTTGAGCGACCCGCGGAGATCATCGCGCTCGATCAGCAGCGCGTCGCGATCGTCACCGAGTTCCTTGATGCGCGCTTCATCGGCGGCGTGCGCCTGTTCGAGCGCCGACAACTTCTTCTCGAACTCGCGAAGCGCCGCGCGATCTTCATCGAGGGTCTGCGTGAGCCGTTCAGCGTTCTGACGCGAAATGCGCAGTTGTTCTTCGAGGTCGGCGACCGTCGAACGCGCCGCACCCAACGCGCTCTCGAGCGACGCCACCTGAACGCCGATCTCGCGGAGCTTCGCGTCGCGTTGCAGCTCGATGGCCGCGAGCTTCGCCTCGAGCTCCGAATACGCGGCGCTCTGCTTCGCCAACGCCGCGTCGGTATCGGTGAAGCGGAGTTCGTGTTCCTGGCTCGCGGTGCGCCAACGCTCTTCAGACGCCCGGGTGGCGCTCAGCTCCGCGCCCAGGCGCTCCAGCTCGGCCTTGAGCTGCGCTGACTCGGTTTCAAGCCCGCCGCGCTCGGCGATTCGCCGTTCGACCTCGGCCGTCAGTTCACGGACACGGGCCTCGGCGCGCTCCAGCGCCGCCTCGATCCCCCGGCGGGCTTCGGCTTCGGCGTCGAGCGAACGGACCGCCGAAGCGCGATCGGCTTCCTTCTTCGAAACCTCTTCGCGCGCCTCCGCGAGCTGCCGCCGAAAATCAGCGAACCCCGCTTCGAGCCCTTCGATCGCCTTGAGTGATTCGGTGCGCGCTTCCGCGAGCTTCAGTTCGCGATCTTTCGCTTCCGCGAGCTGCGCGTCGTGCGCGCCGGCAGATTCCTTCAACCGCTCGATGGCGATTCTGGTGCGCTCGTGCTGCACGCGCTCGCTCGCCGCTTCGTCCTGCACGCGGCGCAGCTCTTCGTACGCCTTCGCGAGCCGCAGCCGGCCGTCTTCGAGCTGCCCGGCGAGTTCTTCACGGCGCGCGCGCTCGAGCCGCACGGACTCCTGCGCCGCCAACGCGGTGACCGCGGCGTCTTTCTGCTGACGCGTGAGCACCTCGAGCTCGTTGCGCGCCGCGGTGACGCGGCCCTCTGCGTCGATCGCCCGTTCACGCGCGACCTGGAGCTCGGCTTCGACCTGGCGGACACGCATCGCGAGATCTTCGCGATCACGCAGCACCTCAGGCCGATCGCGCTGCGACTCGAGCTGCGCGGTGAGACGGGCGACCGCCTCCTTCGCGCCTTCGAGCTGCTGCCGGGTCTCGGAGAGATCGGCTTCGCGCGTCTGCAGCTCCGCCGTCTTCTTCTGCAGGACCTCCTTCAGCCGCTCGGTGCGATCACGCCAATCACGCGCGCGATTCGCGGCGTCTTCCAGCTTTCCACCGGTGAACGCGAGCGGCTCGGGAGGCAACTGCACCCACGTGGGGTCGAAGTTGCGGACCTCTTCGTGGCCCGCGAGCACCACGTAATACGCGGCCTCGCTCATGCCGGCGAGCGAGCCATCGACCTGCAGGCCCTCACCGCGCTCGAACGCGAGCTGGTACCCGAGCACCGGCGACTGGGTGGCGACGTCGACCGACTTGAAGTGCACCGACAACGCGTCGAGCAACTGCCCGTAGGTCGGCAATGCTTCGTTGTCTTCGGGGTCCAACACGTTGGCGAGCGCGAGCCCCGCGGGGTTGCGCAGGCCACCCATCAGGTAGCCATTCTTCGCGACCAGCCGGGCGATCTCCGCGAGCAACTCCGGCGCGCGCACGTACGACGCCAGGTCAGACACGATGACGAGATCGAAGCTGCCG
>JBEHYH010000665.1:0-2789 GCA_048498275.1 Myxococcota bacterium
CCATGTTGAAGACCGTTCACTGCACGGCGCTTGCCAGTCACCGCGCAGACTCCGCACGGTGATGAAGAGCAACGTCAGCGTGCTCGCAGGCATGCTGATGGCGGCGGCCAGCGGCGTCATCAAGCCCGCCAGCGACGCGGCGATGGCGAGCACGTTGTAGGCGATGGAGATGGCGAGGATGCGGCGCACGACGGAGCGCAGCCGGTGCGCGGCCTCGAGCGCGTCACACAGCGGCGCGAGCCCCTGCCCGACGAGGAAGAAGTCGCTGCGCGAGGGCATCACCGGGCGTTCGATGGCAGGCGTGCCCGCGAGGAGCGCGGTCTCGAAGGCGAGCGCGTCGTTCACACCGTCGCCGAGGTAGAGCACGTGATCCGCGCCGAGCTCGCGGATGCGGCGGGCTTTCCCTTCGGGTGAACAACCGCCGACCGCGCGTTGGATGCCGAGTGAGTCGGCGAGCCTCGTCACGCGCGCCTGCGAGTCGCCTGAGAGAAGAGAGAGTTCGTACCCGTGCGCGGCGAGGCGCTGCAGTGATTCGCGCGCATCGGGCCGCGGCACGTCGTTGAACTCGAAGCGCGCGACGATCTGTTCATCATGAATCAAGAAAGTCCCCTCTTCGCTGGGGAGAGGATCCGCCGAGCGGGGGCGAGGGGAGTTTCCTCCGCGTTTGCCGAGGAACCAGCGGCCATCATCGCGCTGCCATTCGACGCCCTGCCCCGTGAGCTCCGTCACGCGCGCTGACGCATCGAACTTCGCGCCCATTTTTCCCAGTGCCGCCGCGAGCGTCATGCTCACCGGGTGGCTCGAGCGCGCCGCGAGGTTCCACGCGATGTCGCGCACCTCGTCGCTGAGCGGCTCACGATTCACCCACTCCAGCCGCCCGAGCGTCAGCGTGCCGGTCTTGTCGAACACCACGTGCTTCACCTCGACCGCGCGATCGAGCGCGTCGGGCACGCGCGCGTAGAACCCGCGCCGGCGCAGCCGCGACTTCGTCAGCTCGTACGCGAGGGGAATGGCGATGCCGATCGCGCACGGGCACGTGATGACCAGCAACGACACCGTCACCCGCAGGGCATCGTCGACTCCGCGCGGGAGCCAGATGAGCAACCCGAGCGTCGCCGCGCCGAGCACCGTCAGCACCCAGCGCCGGGCGAGCGCGTCCCACCAGCGCAGGTGCGAGGTGCCCTGCTTCGGCGCCGGAGCACGGAGCAGCTCCACCAACCGCGACTGCGCAAAATCTTCGTTCGCGCGCACCGGGAACGCGCGCGCGCCGCCGTTGAAGCTGCCGGCGAGCAGCGCGTCGCCTGCGTGCGCCCCACGGGCCTCGGGCTCGCCCGTCATCCAATCGGTGCGAATGCGCGCGTCGTCGTCGAGCAGCGTCGCGGCGACGGGCACCAGCTCACCGGGCGCGACCCACAGCGTGTCACCGGCGCGCACGCGCGGCGCGGGCACGAGCTCGACCGACGCACCCGACACGCGACGCACGAGCAGCCCTTCGGCGCCGCCGTCTTCGAGCAGGAACCGCCGATTGCGCTCGAGCACGCGCTCCTGAAGAAAGCGGCCCAGCAGCATCAGCGTGATGAAGGTGTTGAGCGTGTCGAAATACGAGACGTCGCCGCGCGCACCGGAGCGCACGAACTGCGCGACCGACGTGCCGTAGACCAGCGCGATGCCGAGCGCGATCGGCAGGTCGAGATGCAACACACCGCTGCGCACCCCCTGAATCGCGGAGCGGAAGAACGGCCAGCCGCCGACCAGCACCGTCACCGTCGAGAGCGCCAGCGCGAGCCATGAGAACAACGTGAAGCCTTCGTCGCCCGGCGAGAGCCCGAAATAGAAGCTGATCGAAAACAGCATCACGTTGACGGTGATGGCCGCCGCGATGCCGAGCCGCACCGGCAGCTCCCGGCTCGCGCGCGTCGCTTCCTTGCGTGACGGGCCGAAGCGGTAGCCGAAGCGCTCGACCTCCGAGATCCACCCGCGCACGTCGAACGCGCCGGCCTGCCAGTCGAGGCGCACGGTGCCGAGCGCGGGGTTCACCAGCACCTCGCCTGCGCGCGCGCGACGATGGAAGGTCTCATTCATCAGCCACACGCACGCGGCGCAGTGAATGCCCTGCACGTCGAGCTGCAGGCTGCACATGTCGCCGCGAACGCCCTCACTCAGCATCGCTTCGAGCCACGCGTGGCTGCGAGGCTCTGAATCTTCCGTCACCGGCGTCACCTGGCCTCGCGCCAGCGCGTAGTACCGGGCGAGCCCTTCCGCGTGGAGCAGCTCGTAGACCGCCGCGCACCCGTGGCAGCAGAAGCGTGCGTCCTCCGCGTTCGAGGGCACCGGACTCCCGCAATGCATGCACGTCGCGCTCATGGCCGCGCAAGCAATGCGAATGGCATGCCCATTGAAGAACGCGCTGACGTGGAAACCCTGACTTCACTCGGCATCGCCGGCGCATTCCTCGCGGGAGTCACCGGGAGCGTGCATTGCGCGTTGATGTGCGGCCCGCTCGCGTGTGTCCCCGGCGCGAAGTCGGGCGCGCTCTCCTGGCAGGCGGGCCGAATCGGCAGCTACGCGCTGGTGGGGCTCGTCCTCGGCACGCTGGGCCGCGAGGCGCTGCTGCTGGTGCGCACCGACATCACGCCGATTCTCCCGTGGGTCATGGCGCTCGGGCTCGTGCTCACCGCGTTCGATGTCAGCCGCAGACTCCCCGCGATCCCCGGGGTCGCGCGCGTCGCGAAGTACCCGAAAGCGAAAAAAGGAAAAGGCGAGTGGTCGGAGTTCAAGTACGACGCGAA
>JBEHYH010000666.1:0-2787 GCA_048498275.1 Myxococcota bacterium
CACCCGCGCGTTCACCTCGGCAGCAGTTGCACGTGAAAGACGGTCTGTTCGCCTTCCGTGAGCGCGAGGCGATGTGTCTGTGGCACGAACCCCGGAGCGGTGACGCTCAGCGTGTACGTGCCGGCGGGCAACTTCACCGAGAAGCGCCCATCGCGCCCGAGTGTGAGCGGCTCACGCTGGCCATCGACGCGCACCGTGGCGGTGGGGACGCTCCCTCGGCGCGATTCGATGAGGCCGCGGAGCTGCGCTGGCGCGCCACGACCGAGCTTGTCAGCCCACAACGTGAGCGACGTTTCACCTTCAGGCGCGAGCTGCGCGACCTCGTCACGAATCGTGTACCCGGTCGCTTCACCACGGAGCGGAATCAGTCCAGGGCCGATCGCAGAGAACACGAAGGCTCCCTCGTCGTCGGTCTTCACTTCACGTGACCCGCTGAAGATTCGCGCGCCGGCGATCGGCTGACGCGTCACGAAGTCGAGGACCACACCGCGGAGCGTGCCGGGGCCGGTGGGAACCACCAGTTGCGCGCGCACCTCCGTCTTGCGGCCATCGCGTACGTCGAACGTCGAATGCCACGAGCGGAAGCCTTCATGCTGCACCTGCACGACGTGTTGCCCCGCGGTGAGCGAGGGCAGCAGCACGGAGCTCGCGTCTTCGGAGACGAGCGCTCCGTCGATGATGATGCGCGAGCCGGCGAGCGGGAGCCCGCCCGGGGCCGTGATGCTGAGCGCGAGCCCGCCCTCTGAAGCCGGCTCAGGCAGCGCGACGGGTTGCGGCGCAGCCGGCATGCGCAGCGCAACGCGAAGGCCGAGGCCCGCGCGAACGGTGACGCCTGAATAACGAGCGCCACCGAATTCCATGAACGCCGACGCATCGGCGCCGAGCCACCAACTGGTGATGCCCGCGTCGCCGAGTTTCACCGCGAGCCAGAGCCGCGGCTCGACCTGCGTCACCTTGATTGAACCGGTGAGCGGCACCAGCACGGAGCCGGTGAGCGACCCCTGAAACCGCTGGTGCTCGATGCCGACCTCGAGTGCGCCCGTGAGCCCCGAGGTCTGCAACGGCGAGGGCACATTTCCAACCAACGCGGGCGCGCTGCTGCCGCCGTAACCGAGCGCTCCGCGGAGCCAGAAGCCCGAGTCCGCACGGTAGCGCGCCGTCACCGCCGCCGAGCCGCTCGAGAAGCGCAGCAGCGGGCTCTTCACGCCGTCGCAGCACGTGCCATCGAGCTCACCGAGCAATGAGGCTTCGACACCGAGGAACGGGAGAAACCAGCCTTCGACCCCCACGCGCGCCATCGGCGCGATGACGTTCTTCTGCGTGTGGTCGTCGAGGTGCGAATTGCGAACGTCCACTCCGCCGCCCAGTTGAAAGGACGCGACGGGGGCCTGCGCGCTGGCGACACACGCCACCAGCATCACAGCGAGCGCTGTTGTGAACTGCCCTGCGTTGTTCGAGCTCATCGGGGGGATGCCTTCTCTGGGCAGCCCTCGATTGCGAAACCGGTGCCAGACGTAACCGCTCGGAAAGCGGCGCCGTTCTGCACGCGTTGCTCAGCGATGAAAACGCAGCTCTGAAATCAGGTGGTGATTCGCGACAGACCCCACTCCGATGGGAGCGAGGTCGTTACCGACAGCGGACTGCTCGATTCAGTGTGAGCGGTTCAACACGAGCGGCATCAGACGGCGGGCGGAGGCGTCGCTTTGAACATCGGGCCCGACGTGGGGAACACCGCACGACCGGCGGCCGGGTTCACCAGCAGTACGAACGCGATGTAGAGCGCGATGAGCATCAGCAGCACCGTCGCGACGCCGACTCCCTGACCGAGCAGTTTGTTGCCGTCGCTGCCCGCGTCGGTGAAGTGCCGCGCGATGCGGAGCACGTAGAGCAGATCGATGTCGAGCAGGAACACGAACAGCAGCTTGCTGAAGAAGCCGAACGCGTACGTGAGCACGAGGAAGATGACGATGAACGCGAAGTCGACCGGCAGAACCACGGAGCTGTCGGCGACTCCGCCGCGCGACGCTTCATCGAGCGCCCACCAGTTCATCACCCAGTTGAAGCTGAAGGTGGTCAGCAGCGTGCCGCCGAGCGTGTTCTTGTTCGCGAGCGACATGATGCCCGCGATGAACTGACCGCCGGCGCCGAAGAGCAGGCAGAACCACGCGGTGGTCTTGAAGAACATGGGGAACTTCGCGGGGTCGGCCGGCAGGTGACCGAAGGCGAGCGGCAACAGCGCCGCGCACCCGATGGCGAGGCCGAGCAGACCGAGCGGCGTGGGGTCTCCGAAAACCGGAGGCGGCGTGTTCGCGGTGGCAGGAGCGCTCATGAGTTCAGGGTCCTCGAGGCCCACTCGATGAGAGCGGGGTACAGCGTGTGTGACGACTGGCTTCCCGCGACGGCGCTGACATGGCCACCGGGAATGGGGAGCAACGTTTTGTGCGTCGCACCAACGGCGTCGTTGAGCGCGCGGGACGCCTTCGGAGGACAGATGGTGTCGTTCTCGGCGGTCACCGTCAGCACGGGGCAGGTGATGGCCTTGAGATCGACCTTGCGGCCCTGCACCTGATGGCGGCCGTTCACGAGGTTGTTCTGTTGATACAGCTCGGAGATGTACGTGGCGTACGTCGCTCCGGGGAAGGGGATGTAGTCGGACGCCCAGGCGGAGATCGCGCGGTAGCTGCGTTGATACGCGGCGTCGTCTTTCCTGTGGAGCGCGTTCACCTGCATCGCGAGCTCCTGCGTGGGCGCGCGCGATCGCCGGCGAGCAGGCCGTTGGTGCGCGGC
>JBEHYH010000667.1:0-2784 GCA_048498275.1 Myxococcota bacterium
CGCCGGCACACTCAAAAGCGACATCCACGCCGAAGCCATCGGTCGGCGAGCGGCTGCGCTACGCCACCGACTCGGGGCAGATCGAAGCGCGGCTCGCGAACCTGGGTGACGAGGGAGCCGAGGCGTTGCTGCAGATCGTCACCTCGCCGCGCCGGCGCGCGTACTCCAACGCAGATTTCGCCGAGGCCTACGGGCAGGCGCTGGCCCCCGCCAACGCGCGCAGAATTCTCCCGCGTTGGCTCGAGCGATTGCGAGTGCAGCCCATTTCAGCCGACGAGCATGGCTCGCTGACGCACTGCTTCGCGGAGGCCATCGGCGCAGGCTGGCCCACGACCGACGACCCGCGGCCGGTGCTCGACGTGCTTCTCGAGAGAGCCACCCCGGCGTTCAGTTTCGTGGCCAGCGATCTGTCGACGGCCATTCGACGCAGCACGCGGCGCGACCTGCTGTTGCCGCGCATCGAACCCGCGCTTCGAAACGACTTTCCTCATGGCTGGGCGGTGATCTCCGGCAGCTGCCGTGAATTCCTCCAGAAGCTCCCGAAGACCGAGCTGCGCGAACTCGCGGAGCGCACGCTCGATTGCGCCAACGAGAACGCGCTCGCCTGGGCGTGCGGCGTGTTGCTGAACGAGGCCTTCGACACGAAACGAGATGGCACCCGCGCCCGCAGGGCTGCGCTGTTCGACGCCGACCCGAGAACCCGGCGCGCGATGCGTGTGCGCCATACCGCCGCCGTGCTTCCCGCGATGCGCGCTGACCTCGCCCGTGGAGCACTCGACTTCGAGCTCGCCGGGTACACGATGAAGGCCATCGGAGAACTCTACGGAGGCACCTTCGTCCACGCCGACCGCGCCGTCGTGCTCGGGCAACACGTGCTTGACCGCGACTCGCTGACGCTCCCCGATGGCCGCGGTATCGCCAAGTTCGACCGCGTTCATCACCGCCCGTTCCTCGGGCCCCCGAAGCTCCGCCGACCGCCCACGCCCGACGAATGGCACGCGTGGAGAGCGCTGCGGGCGGAGCACGCCATCTCCGGTGATCACGACGTCGAGCTCGGGCTCTTCGGCATCGAATTCGACCCCGGCTGGCACGCGGCGGACCGCGCCTATTTCGAACGCGCGGCAGAACACCTGCGCAACGTGGCGGGCGAGCGCACCGAATGGCTGGCCGCGACGGCCGCTGGCATTCTCTCCATCAAGGGTTCAGGCCGCGACCTCGCGTTGATGCGCGAACTCCGTCGCATCGGCGGGCGCGCTGAAGACATCGTCGGTGTCCGCATCGAGCGTGTGCTCGAGCATTTCCGCGGTCGGTTCGGCCTCAGAGCCGTGGCGACACCGCAGCCGAAGAACGATTGAGGCGCTCAATCAACCTACTGAAACACGCGAAAAATCCAACGGGTTGACGAAGCGCGTGCCGCGATGGCACTCCTCGCCAGATGCTCAGCGACAAAGAGCGCGCCGCGCTCGACGAAGAACAGGCCCTGCTGACCAAAGTGCAGGCGGCACTCGCCCAGGCGCAACAGGCGCAGCGCGTGTCGGTGAGCAGTCATGAACTGAGCGAGCTGCGTGATGAAGCCGCGGCCGAAGATGAAGACGACGCCGGCAATCTGCTGCACGAGCTCGCGCTGCGTCAGAAGCTCGCGGCGCGCACGCAGTCGGTGTTGCCCGACGCGCGCAGCCCGTACCTCGCGCACCTGCGGCTCGAAGAGAGCGGCGAGGTCCGCGACTATTTCCTCGGGCACGGCACGTACATCGACACGCGGCAGAACCTGCGGCTCGTCGATTGGCGCGTGGCTCCGGTGGCGCAGTTGTTCTACCGGTACCGCGAAGGCGACACGTTCGAGGAGCAGTTCCCCGGGCGGCTGGCGACCGGCACCGTGCTGCTGCGCCGGGTCGTCGTCGTGCATCAGGGCAAGTTGATGCAGGTGTTGAGCGACGACCTCTCGCTCTTCCGCGACACCGACGGCGAGTGGAAGTCGCGCGCGTTGGCCTCACTCGCGTCGGGCGGGTCTGGAACTGCCGCGCGCGATGGGCACCTCGGCACGTCGGTCGGCGCGCAGGAAAAAGGCACGCGCGTCGACGTCACCGCGTTGCTCGATGCCGAACAGTTCGCGGCGATCTCCGCGCCGCCGAATGAGCCGCTGTTGGTGCTCGGCAGCGCGGGTTCGGGAAAGACGACGGTGGCGCTGCATCGCCTCGCGCGCATCACCACGTCGAACCCCGAGAAGATCCCGCTCACGCGCGCGCGCGTGGTGGTGCCCGAGCCCGGTCTCGCGCGCCTCGCGCAGCGGCTGCTCGCGCCGTTGTTGCCCGCGCCCGAGAGTGACGACGATGCCGGCCCTGAAGTCGTGCACACGCTCGACGACTTCCTGCTGCGGCTCGCGCGTCGCGCGTTCGGCGTGCTCCCGCGCGTGAACTTCGAGCCGCCGGCGTTGGTGACGTCGCTCAAGCGGCACCCGGCGCTCTATGACGCGTTGAAGGAGGAGATCGCGAAGGCGGCTCCGGTGAAGGCGGAGCTCAAGCCGTTGTGGCGGCAGCTCGCGCTGTACCTGTCTGACACCGAGTTCTTGAAGCGCGTGGTCACGAACGCCAACGGCACCCTGCCCTCGACGGCGATCGCCGAAACCGTCGAGCACATCTCGCTGCAACTGCAGACGCGCTTCAACGCGAAGGACATCACCGACGAATCGATGCGCGTGGCCATCGATGGCCGCGACCTCGATTCGGGCACGCCTGAAGAGCTCGCGGGCTCCATCGACGTCGAAGATCTGCCGATTCTGTTGTC
>JBEHYH010000668.1:0-2778 GCA_048498275.1 Myxococcota bacterium
CTCCGGGTGGCCGGGGAGGCGACTGAATCGCCTCCCGAGGCAGTCCGAGTGCCCACCCCCCAGGGTACCCCCCTGTCTCTCCGAGAGGCGCGCATGAGCACTGAAGAAGAACGAACCTCGATGGCGCTGGGCATCGTCGACCTCATCGTGAAGATGTTGCCGGGGCTCGGCGCGTTCGGGGAAGGCAGCGCGAAGATGTCGCGCGCGCTCTGGCCGCGCGGCGCCCCGAAGCGGGTCACGTGGGGGCTGGTGCTCGACGCCGAAGTGGCGCGCGTCAACAAGTCGATGGACGACATCGTGTTGGCTGATCAGGCGCGTCTGGGCGGCGAGGTTCGGCGTGAAACGCTGTTGCGCATGCAGGCGGTGCACGCGCTGTCTGAGCAGGCGGCGGTCAAGCCGATGCGCTTCCTCGATGAGGCGCTCGAGCGCGACGAAGGGCGCCGGCACCTCGGTGAGCTCTTCACGATGTCGCGAGGAGTGCTCGCCGCGGCATGCTCGGTCATCGTCGAACGGCACAACGCAGGTCAGGCAGGCACGCTGGAGCTCGCCCAATCGGCGCTCCAGATGTTCCGCGAGTTCCTCGTGGGCGTCGTCATCTGCGCGCGCGTCATCAACGAAAAGGAAGTCGTCGAGACGTTCACCGCTCTGGTCAAGTCGGTCGACGAGGTCGCCGCCGAGGCAGGGGCGCTCGACGGTGGCCCGCCTGCCGCGCCCGTGACGCAGGAGGAGATGGACCGCGCCTTCGGCGTCGAAGCGCAGGCCACCGACGACGCGGAGGGTGACGAGCCCGAGGTCGCTCCACCTGCCGACGAGGTCGCGCCGACGTTGCTGCGCTTGTGTGGAGCCCTGCGCCCGCTCCAGGCGCGCATCGCCGAAGCGTTCGTCGACACCACCTTCCAGGGCGCTCCACCAGAAGCGCTCACGTGGACCATCACCATGCAGGCGATGCTCGCGACGGCGGGCGTCCATCTGGAGTTGCGCGCGACGGAAACGTTCGAGAAGACCGACGAGATTCTCTTCAAGGACGGGCCGGCGGGCAGCGTGGAGGAGTTGGTCGACCACACACTCAACTCAGTCGAAGGAGCTGCCGAGAGCCTTGCTGACACGCCGGCCGACGAGTTCGAGCGTGTCGCGACCAGCGTCTGGTTTCTGGGGAAGCTGATGTTGTTGAACGTGACGTCCATAGCGCAGGCGAGCGGTTTGCATCTCGAAGTGGTGGACGTCGCTGCGGAGCTGGGTCTCGACCCGGCCACCGATTGAGCGTCAGGCGGTTGCGGGAGCCGTGTGCCGCACCAGCATGATGATGAACACGGCGTAGAGCAGCACGAACGCGCCGTGAATCACGAGGTCGGGCGTCGGGTTGCCGAGCTGCCATGGCGCGCCGGCTTCAAAGACACCTTTGAGGCCCGAGAGCAGGTGCCGCGCGAGCATCACGCCCGCGAGCGCGAGCTGCTGTGGTCGCGGACAAAAGATGGCGACGATGCAGATGGTGCCGAGCAGCGCGTAGAAGAGTGAGAGCGAGGTGAGCGCCGCGATGGTCGCCGGGTGCTCGAGGCTGACGATGCTCCCGTAGATCTTGAGCGGCATCAGCCCTGAAGCGGCTCCGAAGCTGATGGCGATGAGCGCGTCCAGCGCGAGCACGTAGCGCATGAAGGACAGACGCGGCTCACGTCGAACGATTGCGTCAGAGCGGTTCGCGCGCGCTCAGCCAATCAGCGGGGAGTGGCTGATGAATGCCCACCAGCCCGCCGACGATGGCGCAGGTCGTGTCGCGGTCACCTCCCGCGGCGACGGTCGCCCACAGCGCTTCGCCGTAGTCATTCAGGTGCTTCAACGCGCACCAGATGGAGAACGGCACCGTGTCTTCACTCAACACCTTGGCGCCGTTGCCGAGCTCCTGCGCCGCGTGCGTCGACGGTTGATCGAACCCGACCCGCGAGGCGGCGTTCAAGCCATCACGCGTCGCTCCTGGAGGCGTCCGCGCGAGCACGTGCCGCCAGATGTTCCCGAGCTGTTCATGCCGCGCGATGAGTGACGCTGCGACCGCGACCGCCACCGCGCCGGCCTGACCTTCAGCGTGCGCGTGCGTGACGCTCGCGCTCCGAAACGCCTCTTCGACCACCGTCGACAACGGCTCCTCGACGAAGAACGCGCCCAGCGGCGCCACGCGCATCGCCGCGCCGTTGCCCTTGCTGCCCGCGCCTTCGAACAGCGCCTGCGCCGACGGCTTCCACGGCGCTCCACGGCTCAACTGCCCGAGCACTTCATGCGCGCCCGCGCCGTACCCGCGCGCCGGTTCTTTCGCGTAGCGCTCGCCCAGCCGCTTCGCGAAGTCGTCGCTGTTCACGGTCTGGTGCTGCTCGAGGGTCTCGGTGAGCGAGAGCGCCATCGCGGTGTCATCGGTCCACCTCCAGGGCGGGTTCGCGGGCACGCGGCGCAGCTTGATGGCCGTCGCGAACACGTCGTCGCGCACGAAAAAGCGCTCGCCGAAAGCGTCTCCCAGCGAGAGACCTTCCAGCGAACGCTTCATCAGAAACGGAGAGCTCACATCGAGCTCTCTAGTTCAGTTCACCGTGATGACCTTGTCGTCTTTGAAGGTGACCTTCACCTTCACGAGCTTGGTCTTCCAGTACGTCCACACGGTGGAGTTGAACGACGGCGTCTCGTGCGGCGGCGGCGGGCCCCACGACATCAGCACCGCTTCGCGCGACATGCCCGGCTGCACTTCGACGGCCGAGACGAGCTTCTTGTCACTGGCCGAGAGCTTGGCGAGCGCGG
>JBEHYH010000669.1:0-2773 GCA_048498275.1 Myxococcota bacterium
TCTCGAACGACGACCACATCGAAGTCGTCGAACGGATGCTGAAGGAGCCGGACCGCGAGTTCCTGAAGGACGAGTGCTGGGAGTGTTACCAGGTCAAGGTGTACCACCGGGGCGTCGCGGCGCTGGCATCGGCGGCGGCACCGATGCCGAAAGAGCGGCTGATTCACATCGGCCAGTGGCTCAACGTGGTTCTCGGCTTGTTGACGCTCGCGCTGTTGGCGTACGCGCTGTCGGAGTTTCAGGTGCGGGACGAGGTGCGAGTGCTGGTTTTCGCGGTCGCGGCGCTCAACCCGCGGTTCATCTCCATCAACGTGCAGGCGACCAATGACACGCTGGTGATCTTCACGGGCACGCTGACCTGCTGGCTTCTGAGCCGATACCTTGCTGGCGCGAGTTGGCGCTGGCTTGTGGCGGCATGCATGGCGGCGCTGCTCTCGCTCTTCTCGAAGGGGAATGGGCTGTTCGTCTGCGCCGGCGCGGTGGGCGTGCTTGCGGTGAGGTGCGTTACCTCTCCTCTGACACGGAGAAGCGATGCGGCGGTGCTTGGCGTGCTGGTACTGCTGGTCATGGCCGGGTTGCGGTGGGGAAGCCCGTATCGGCAGCATCGCGAACGATTCGGCACACCCTTCGTCACCAACGAGACGGTTCCCTCCGTCGATCGGATACTGTCGACGCCCTTCAACCGCACACCGGCGGCGATCGACATGTTCGCTACCTTTCGACTCTTTCCGCTGTTGGAGGAGCCTTCGATTGGAGTCGACGGCGGCACCGTACCGGTATCGCTGTTTACGCATTTGTACGGGCGCGCGGTGCACCTGCGTTTCGATCAGTGGCCGCGGGAGTGGCGCCTCTCGGCCTCGCTCCAGCGCGTTGGCGCAAACATCGGGCGCGCTCAGGTGGCGCTGGGGCTCTTTCCTCTCTTTCTGTTGATGATTGCGCTGCAGCGGATGCAACGAGACGCCTGGGCGCAGCTGCGCGGCACCCGAACGCTGGAAACGGAGCGCGCCACCATGATGCTGATCATGTTCGCCGCGATGGGCGCGATGAGCGTTCTGTACGCGTGGCGTGGCGCGCTCCCCAGCTACATGAAGTTCATCTTTGTTCTGCCGGCGGGTTTGCCGCTCGTGTACGCACTGGCGCGCGGGTTCGACGCAGCCATCGAGCATCGGTGGCTCCGATTGGCTCTCCGCGCGTATGTGGTGCTGAGCGCAGCGCTGAACTGTGCCGACGTGTCTTTGCTGATCAATCAGCTTTCGACGCTGTGAAACTCAGTCGCGTTCGGGCGGCTGGAGATTGATCTCTTCGCCCACGAGGTAGAGCGGGCGGCGCTTCACCTCTTCGTACACGCGGCCGACGTACTCACCGAGAATGCCGGTCATCAGCAACTGCGCGGCGGAGCCGAGGGACACGGCGATCATGATCGTCGTCCACCCTTGAATGGTGCCGCTGCCGAAGAGCTTTTCGTACACCGCCCAGAGGCTGGCGCCGATGCCGACGAAGCCCGCGAACACGCCGAGCCACGTCGCGATGCGCAGCGGCATCGTGGAGAACGACGTGATGCCATCGAGCGCGAAGCGGATCATCTTGCTCAGCGGGTACTTGGTTTCGCCGGCGAAGCGGGCAGGGCGCTCGTAGTGCACCGCGGTCTGCTTGAAGCCGACCCACGAGACCATGCCGCGCACGAAGCGATGGGTCTCACGCAGCGAACGCAACGCGATGACGACCTTGCGGCTCATCAGGCGGAAGTCGCCGGTATCGAGCGGAATTTCGAGGCCGATCATCGCGCGCAGCAACCGGTAGAACGCCGCCGCGGTGAAGCGCTTGAAGAGCGTCTCGCCCTCGCGCTTCTTACGCACGCCGTAGACGACGTCGTAGCCCTCGCGCCATTTGGCGAACATCTCCTTCACGACCTCCGGCGGGTCTTGAAGGTCGGCGTCCATCACCACCACGGCTTCGCCGATGGCTCTGTCGACGCCCGCGGTGATCGCGACCTGATGGCCGAAGTTGCGCGCGAAGCTCAAGACCTTGAAGCGCGGGTCACTCGCGGCGAGCGCCTTGAGCAGCTCGAGTGAACGATCTTTCGAACCGTCGTTCACGAAGAGCACTTCAGCGGTCTCGCCGAGCTCGTCGAGGAACGCCTTCACGCGTTTTTCCAGCTCGGGGATCATCTCCTCTTCGTTGAAGACCGGGAGGATGAGCGAGAGCGTCGGTCGCTTGGTGTCGGTCATGATCAGCGGCTCGCGAGGAACTCGATGAGGTCGATCTTGGTGACGATGGCGACGATCTTCTGCCCTTCACGCACCACGGCCACGTTGTCTTCGGCGAACACCGCGCGGAGCTGCGGAATCGTGGTGTCCATCGTCACCACGCCCTGCAGCGGCGCGATGAGCGCGTCGATCGAGTCGTGGAGCTTGTAGCTCCCGGCGATGAGGCCGTTGAGCAGGTCGTATTCGTGGATCATGCCGATCGCGCTGCCATCGATGCTGAGCACGGGCATCTGCGAGATGCCGTGCTTCTTCATCACTTCGATCACCTCGCCGATCTTCTCGCCCTTCACACCGGTGATGAGGTTCTGCTTCTTGTTGCCGAGGAGCTCGCGCACGGTGCCCGGCGCCTGCGTCTCGAGGTAGCCGAGGTCCTTCATCCACTCGTCTGAATAGAACTTGCTGACGTACGGGTTCCGTCGGCATCCGTGTCGTTGGCCTCGGCGGCGCCCGGACGGGACGCCAGAATGCTCGCCGCCTTCGAGGAATCGATCGCCAGAAGCACCTCC
>JBEHYH010000670.1:0-2766 GCA_048498275.1 Myxococcota bacterium
GGGTTCTTCACTTCGGCGGCTCAGCCGGCGGAGCGCCGGGTTTCTTGCCCGGGTTCCCGGGGAAAAGCGGCGGGACGAGCGTCTCCGCTTCCCGGTAGCTCGTGACCGCCGCGATCGCCGAGCGCAGGCGATCATGCCGCGCCACGAAGAGCGACGCGTACCGGTCGCGCAGGTCGCGCGCGGTCGCGATCGCCTTCTCATTCGTCGCGCCCCCGCCGAGCGCCGCGATGGCCGCGTCGGCGATCGCCTTCGCCGCGCTCAACGTGCCCCCGATGAACGCCTCGACCTTCGCGCGCTGCGGAGTCAGCAGCTCCACCAGATCGGCGACGTCGCGCGCCAGATCAGCGGGGCCCGACCCCTTCTCGATCGCCGCGAGCGCCTTGCGATCCACCGCTCCCGTCTCCGCGAGCGCCTGCGCCGACGACATCAACCGGCGCCGCCACGAGGTGAGCTCCGGCACGAGGTCGGTGAACGAGCCCGCCTGCGAGCTCTTCTGCACGATGCGCTGCTGCTCGGCGATCCGGTCCGCCAGCTCCGGCAGCGAATCGAGCTCGCTCAGGTCGAACCCCGGGTACTTCTTCTTCAGCACCGCGCGGTACTTGTCGACGAACACCAGCCCCTTCTTCGTCGCCCCCTTCCCGTACAACGGGTCGAACGACAGTTGCCCCACCTCCTTCGGCCGCAACGCCAACGCCGCGCTCTTCACCGCATCACCTTGCTGCTTCTTCGCCATATGCACGCCTCCATGGGTTGAACTGCGGGCCGCATGGTAGCGACTTTGCGCGCTCAGCCAATCGGGGCGCGGGTTGTCTGCTGCAAAAACATCGGAAAACGCGTGTCGTTGCAGCAGACGACTTCGACGCGGTCGACCCCAGACAACCCGCTCAGTGCTCCGGGGCGCCCGCGAGCAGCGCTTCGATGGCCTTCGTCGCGCTCGCCGGGAGCCGAATGAAGCGGATGCCGAGGCCTCTGGGCTCCGCGCGCTGCACGCGCTTCACTTCACCCACCGCCTCCACGTGCCCCGTCGGCAGCTCGAACTCGAGGTGGAGCTGCTGCCCCAGCGGCACCGGCTGCTTCGTCGCCAGGAAGAGCCCCAGCGCGGACAGGTCGGTCACGCGGCCGGTCATGCTCCGAGAGGAGCCTCCACCGCGGAAGCGCACGTCGAGCTCGACTCGCACGCCCTGACGTTCCTTGAGGGGCATCGCCCGCGACCTTACCGGGGCAATCGTCAGCGGTCTGCGAGAGAGAGGCCCGCTACACTCGCCACCCATGGCCGCGTCCTGGTTCGACAGTCTCGCGCCCGAGCTCCGTGACTGGCTCTCGGCGCGCATGACGCCGCTCACGCTCGAAGCCGGGGCCACGCTGTGCCGCGCGGGAGAGCCCTCCGATTCGCTCTACCTCGTGACGCGCGGCGCGCTGGGCGCGTTCGCCGCCGGTGATGACCTCATCCTCCTCGGGCAGATCGTCGCCGGCGAGACCGTCGGCGAGCTCGGCCTCATCACCCGCAAGCCGCGCAGCGCCACCGTGCGGGCGTTGCGTGACTCCGCGTTGCTCAGGCTCTCGTACGAGGCGTTCAACGCCTTCGCCCACGAGCACCCGGAGTCGGTGTTGTCGCTCGCCCGCGTGGTCATCGACCGCGTGCAGCGGCCCGTGCATCACCGGCTCACCGCCCGGCCGCGCACGCTGGCGCTGCTGCCTCAAGACGACGGGCTGCACCTCGATGAGCTCGCGCTCGAGCTGCAGACGGCGCTGGGAGGCCCGGCGCGCGCGGCGTTGATTCGCAGGGCTGACGCGCCCACCGATGACGCGCTCGATGCGCTCGAACGCGATCACGACCACGTCATCTACCTCGCGGAGCCCGACACCGATGCGTGGCGCCGCCGCTGTCTGCGTCAGGCCGACGCGCTGTTGTTCGCCACCCGCCGGCACGACCCGAGCGCCCTCTGGTCGGAGTTGAACACCGGCGTCGACCAGCCGCTCCCGCGCCCGGAGCACCTGCTGCTGTTGCATGAAGGCAAGGTGCCGCCCGGCAGCACGCGCGCGTGGGTCGACCAACGGCCGACGGCGTACGTGCACCACCTGCGGGGGAAGCGCGACCTCCCCCGTATCGCGCGGCTGGTGACCGGCACCGCGCGGGGCGTCGTGTTGTCGGGTGGCGGCGCGCGGGGCTTCGCGCACCTGGGCGTGCTGCGGGCGCTGACCGAAGCCGGCGTCGCCATCGACGTGGTGGGCGGGGCGAGCATCGGCGCGATCATCGGCGCGGGGTTCGCCGCCGACTGGAGCATCTCCGAGATGACGGAGGTCTACCGGAGCTCGTTCCTCGCCGAGAACCCGCTGTCTGACTGGACCTTCCCCTTCGTGTCGCTCGTCGCCGGGCGCGCGGTGTCACGGCTGCTGCAGGACGCCTACGGCAAGCGCGACATCGAAGATCTCATTCGGCCGTTCTTCTGTGTGTCGACGTCGCTCACCCAGGGCCGCACCTTCGTGCATCGCCGCGGCGTGGTGTGGAAGTGGCTGCGCGCGTCGGCCGCGATCCCCGGGGTGCTGCCTCCGGTGTTCGCGCAGGGGCAGGTGCTGGTCGACGGCGGCGTGATGAACAACCTGCCGGTCGACGTGATGCGCGACGCGCGCGTGGCATACTGGATCGACCGCCCCCAGCCGTTACTCGGCCATAATGTGACGCGCAGGCGTTCGAGGCGGTTACGGGGTGTCCTTCGACGGAAAAGCATGGTTTTTACGCAAGTCCACGGCTGCCGGGCTTGAACG
>JBEHYH010000671.1:0-2763 GCA_048498275.1 Myxococcota bacterium
GGGCTGGAGGCGTCGACGCGTTGGAGCGCCCGCTTGGGCCCGATGAGCTTGAGCCCCGCGGCCATGGCCTTGCCGATGATGCCTTCTTCGAGACCCGAGATGGCGTACCGCCCGATGAACCGCGCGCCTTCGGCGAGCGGGAGTTCGGGGTGCAGACCGCGCGCGACGATTTCGATCCACCGGTGGAAGTCGGCGGCGGGGTAACCGGGGCGGAGCGGCTTGTCGAGATCGAGCCCGGTCGCGCGGAGCTGCGAGCGGATTTCAGGCGTGAGCTGATTGGAGAGACCCTTGATGAAGAGGCCCTCGACGCTCTGTGAAAACTCGATCGATTCTTTTTTCTCGGGGGGCTTTTGATTTGGAGGCATGGGGTACGGCGTCGATGAACGACGTGTCTGCGTTCAGTACGTCGAGACTTTCGTGACGATGAACGGCGGGTGGAGCAGGTCCTGGGTGATGAGCGGGTTCAACGCAGCGAGTCTGTATTCCTGGTCAGACGTCACCACCAGAGGAGTCGCACCGAGCACAGGTGGGAGGAACTGCGCAGCGGTAGGGAAATCGAACAACTGCTGATCATCCACCGCGAGCTCGCGGGCCCCGGTGGTGATGTTGATGCGGAGCAACCGGTGGTTGAACGCATCGGTGACGTAGAGGTGGTTGTCGCTCGACCAGCGATTGAACGCGAAGCCCTTGAGTGATTCGGCGGCGACGTTCGCCGGGCGAGGTGACACTGATCGAATATCGGCCGCGCGCTGCTCCGGCGTGCGTGACACGTCGGTGAGTGTCGAAACGGGAACGCGCTGCACGCCGCCGAGGCAACTGCTGCCGAAGTAGAGGTTCCCGTTGCGGATGGCGAGCGACCCGACGCCGGGGCCGAAGTTGCCCGCGGTACCGAAGGGGACGCCGCTGATGGTGGTGCCGAAGAAGGCGCACGGCCCGATGGCCGCAATCGGCACCGCGAGGTTGTCAGGCATGATGCCCGGCGCGATTTCGCCGTTCGGCGAGACGACCCAGATGGCTCCGATGACCGATTCGCTCATCACGTAGCCGCCGTTGGGCAGCGGCTCGATGTCTTCGGCGTAGACGACGGGCAGACCGGCGAAGCTGATGGTGCGCTTCAAGCTCGCGGTGAAGACCGGGCGGCCACGCACGCGGGTCTTCGAGAACTCGTATTCGTAGATGCGCGCGATGGAGGGAATGTTCGGGTTGGGGAAACCGCCGGCATCGAGGATCGCGACGAGGTTCGACTTCGGCACGCGCACCGCGAACGGCAGCAACCAGCCGCCGGGCGGAGGCGGCAGCACATCGACCTCCTGGCCGGTGACGCGGTCGATGACCATCACCTGCCCATCGAGCGGCTGCGCGACGAACACGTAGTCTTCGTCACCCGCGGCGCCGTGCGGCACGTGCAACGACTTGTAGTAGTCGTAACCGACGCCGTGCGGCCCGATGGCGATGCGCGGTGAATTGCCGCCACCACCGATGCTGAGGTCTTGCTGTTGGGTTGAGGCGGCTTCGTTCGTCGCGGCTGATTCCGACTCCGCTGCGCAACTCGAAACGAAAACCAGCGTGAATACCGCGACTGCAACTTCCACTCGTCGATGATTCATAGTGTGCACTCCCGAACTGAAGAGAAGTGAACGGTACGAAACGAAATTTGGGTGAGTCCACCCGACGGGAACCGCGCATGTGCGTTCCGCTCGGAAACGAGATCGCGCGTGTTACCGGCGGTACTCAAAGAGAAGGATCAGCATGCTGCTCGAAGCGTCTACGCACATCCGTCAGCCCGTCGAAAAAGTGTTCGCGTTTCTCGCGCATCACCCCAATCACGCGCGCTTCGTGAAGCAGAACCTCTCGTGCGAGCAGGTTTCCCCGGGGGAAATGGGCGTCGGCACGCGCGTGAAGAACGTCGCGCGGCTGTTCGGTTCGCTCGGCGGGCGCATCGAAGAGCACTTCGAAATCGTCACGTTCGAGCGCCCGCGCAAGCTCGGCAAATCGAGCCGCGAAGGGTCGTCATTCGAGACGACGGATCTCTTCGAGCTCTCGGAAGCCGATGGTGGAACGAACGTGCGCTTCACCGTCACCGTGACGCCGAACAACTTCTTCAAGCGCGCGCTGGTGTCGATGATGAAGAACACCGTGCACGGCGCGATGAAGGATTCGCTCGCGTCGCTGAAGCAGATCCTCGAGAGCTGATCACCAGTTCGCGTCGAGGCGGAGCAGCCCGGGCGCGGCGAATTCGAGGCGGGTGATCTGCATCGCTTTCGCACGCGACGACTCCATCCACGCGAGCAAGGCGCCGCTGACCTCGTACGCGCACGCTTCGTTCATCAGCGGCCAGTCGCGAATCTCCGCGCGGAGCGAGTTCGACTTCGACTCGACGATCTTCAGCTCAGACTTGTCGTAGTAGCTGCGCCAGAAGCGCGACGAGAGGCCGATGACCATCGACGGCGTGGTGAAGGCCAACACGAAGCGGAAGAACGCGTTGATCTCGCGCTTCGCGGTGACCGCGCCGATCTCGATGCCGCCGCGCGCGTCGCCACCGAGCCGCTGCTGAACGCAGTACTCGAGCAGGTGGTAGTAGTACTCGATGGGGAACCACGCGGTCGCCGTCACGGTGCGCAGGTCGACGTTCGCGAGCTGCTTCCACTGCTCGACGAAGTCGGTGCCGAAGCGCTCGCCGGTCACCTGACAGAGCGCTTCGAGCGAGAAGCCCTTCAAGTTCACGCCCGACTTCCTGTTGAAGTCGATGGGCGAGAGCTGAAC
>JBEHYH010000672.1:0-2748 GCA_048498275.1 Myxococcota bacterium
GAAGGGGTGGTTTAGCGTTTTTCGATGCCGTCGACGCGGGCGTAGCGCAGTCGTCGAGGCGCTCGTCGACCCACGGTTTCGAGACGAGATACGTGCTGCCGTTGATGTCGGCTTCCGTCGGCACCATGTCGGTGTCGAGCGAGAGCTGCCGCCGTGAATGCACGAGCGCGTCTGCCGCGAAGTCAGGGTCTGCGCCTTCCCACAGCAACAGCATGCGGCCCTCTTTCCAGTGCACCCACGCCCATGTCCAATCAGCAGTCCGGTAGCCGACGGCGCAGAAGTGCTGCTCCCCACGCGGCACGCGCTCACGGTTGGCGAGCCACTTCTTCAGCGCCGGGCGCGGGTCGCGAAAGTCAGCCTGCGCGCGGAAGTCGAAGGTCGGCGAAGCGTCGAGGCGTGGGCCGCCCGCGAGCGCCAGCCAGAGGAGCAGGAGGTTCATTTCAGAAAGCAGGTATACGACGCGCCGTGCAGCCGCAGGCTCCCATCGACGCGTTGACCGGAATCGAGGCCGCGCGGCTCGGCGTGTACATCCACTTCCCCTATTGCCTGTCGAAGTGCCCGTATTGCGACTTCGCGTCGACCGCCGCGAAGCAGATTGATGATGAGCGCTACACGCTCGCGGTGTTGAAGGAACTCACGGCGCGCGTCGAACAGTTCGCTCTGCGCGGGCGTGAGGTGACCTCCATCTTCATCGGCGGAGGCACGCCTTCGCTCTGGAAGCCGTCGTCGGTCGCGCGCGTGCTGAACTCGGTGTCGTCGATGCTGAACGTGGCGACTCGCTGCGAAGTGACGCTGGAGGCGAACCCCGGCGCGGCTGATGCCGAGCGGTTCTCCGAGTTCCGCGCGGCGGGCATCAATCGACTCTCGATGGGCGTGCAGAGCTTCGAAGCGACGACGCTGGCCACGCTCGGCCGCGCGCACGATGGAGCCACTGCGTTGCGCGCCTACGACTCCGCGCGTGCCGCCGGCTTCGAGAACGTCTCGATGGACTTCATCTACGGTGTGCACGGGCAGACCGAAGCGCAGGTCGAAGCCGATGCGCGCCGCGCCGTTTCGCTCGGCAGCGAACATCTCTCTGCCTACGCGCTGACGCTCGACAAGGCCTCGCTCGCCGAGGAAGTGCCGCTGGCGAAGCAGTTGGCGCGTGGTGAAGTGCACCTGCCTCCCGATGAAACCGTGGTGAACATGCAGCGCACGGTGCGCGACGTGTTCCGCGGCGGAGGCCTCCAGCGCTACGAGATTTCAAACTATGCAAAGCCCGGCTGGCACTCGCGCCACAACGCTTTGTATTGGACTGGCGGCGAGTACCTTTCCGTCGGGACCGGCGCGACAGGCTTTCTCAATACAACCCGGTACTCGAACCAGCGCAGCGCCGAGAAATATCTGTATCAAACTGAGGCCGGGCAGTTGCCGGAGTCGAGCCGTGAAGCGCTCACGCGCGAAGAGCTCTTCGAGGAACGGGTCGCGATGGGGCTGCGCCTGACCAGCGGCGTGAACCTCGAAGCGGCCTGCGCGCACTTCGGTCAGGACGCTCGCAAGCGCGACGTCACCGTGCGACATCTTCTGAGCGCTGGTATGGCGCGCATGTTCGAGGGGCGATTGGTTCTGACTGACGAGGGAATGGACGTGCACTCCGCCATCGCGGCGCGGGTCATGTGACGGCATGAGCAGCTATTTTCAGTGGATCATTCTCACGGCGATCACCGGGAGCCCGCTCGGGTCGGCGGTCGCGTTGATTCTGTTCTGGTTCATCTTCGACCGCTTCACGTTCGGCGTGCTGCCCGACCCGGTGCGCTGGGTGATGCGGTGGCGCCGCGAAGGCTGGCTTGAACGTTCGCTCGCCGTGAACCCGCATGACGGCCGTGCGCGGCTCGAGCTCGGCGAGCTGTACGTCGCGCGCGGCAAGGGCAAGCAGGCGGTCGAGGTGCTGCGGCCGAACCTCGAGCGTGGCGACGACGACATTCAGACCGTGGTGGCGATGGCCGAGGCGTGTCTGCAATCGGGCTACGCGGATCAAGGCGAGAAGCTGCTCGCGCACGCCGAAGAGCTGAGCCCGGAGTTTCGCGTCGGTGAGGTGTTTCTCATTCGCGGCAAGTACCGGCTGCAGCGCGGAGACAACGCGGGCGCGAAAGAAGCGCTCACGAAGTTCGTCGGCATTCGCCGCGGTACGGTGATGGGCCGCGTGTTGCTCGCGCGCGCGCAGAAGGCGCTGGGTGACGACGCGTCGGCGGCGCTGCTTCGTGATGACGCGTGGAACGAGTTCGCGACGGCGCCGCTGTTTCAGCGCCGCAAGGAACGCTTCTGGGCGTGGCGTGCGCGGCCCTCGCGCCCGCTGCTGTATGTGACGGCGATCGTCATGGCGCTGTTCCTGTTCGGAAAGTTCGTCGCGCCGAAGTTGTCGGAGCTGGCGGGGCACTATCGCGACCCGATGTCTGACTACGACGAATAGGCAGTGGCCGGCCGGTGACGCGCGGCGCTTGTTGAAGACACCGCGTGCGAGCCGCGCTTGATTCGACCCGTGGACCACGGAGCGCGCACAGCATGATCGACTCGTGGCTCCAGGCGCTCGGTGCATGGGGCTATGCGTTGCTCGGGTTCGTCGCGTTCCTCGAATACGTCATCCCCCCCATTCCCGGAGACGTGTTGACCTTCGCCGCGGGCGCGTGGGCTGAACATGAAGACCGTTCGTTCGCGCTGTTGCTGCTGGTGATGACGACGGGCGCGACCATCGGCGTCGGCGTGATGTGG
>JBEHYH010000673.1:0-2731 GCA_048498275.1 Myxococcota bacterium
GGGTGCATGATTTCGATTTTGCGGGCGCCGGTAGCGCTTCTCGTTCGGGTCGAGATCGCTCGTGGGCTCGTCCAAGATCAGGATGGGCGGGTCGTGGATCAGCGCTTGGCCGAGGCCGACGCGCTGCCGGTAACCGTGGGACAGCGTCGAGATGTCCTTGCCCAAGGACTGCGCCAAGCCGCAGACCTCGATCACCTTCTTCAGGCGACTCCTGAACTTCGACTCGTCGAGCCCGCGAATCTGCGCCGCGAAGTGCAGGTAGTCGTAAACGGTCATGTCCGCGTACAGCGGCGCGCGCTGCGGCAGGTAACCGAGACTTTGACGAACGCCGAGCGGGTCGTCGAAGACGTCGTAGCCCTTCACCTTGGCCGTACCGTTGGTCGGCGAGGTGAAGCACGTGAGGATGCGCATCGTGGTCGACTTGCCGGCGCCGTTCGGCCCCAGGAAGCCCACGACCTCGCCCTTCCTCACTTCGAAGCTCACCTTGTCTAGGGCGCGAGTGGAGCCGAATCGCTTCGTCAGCCCAGTCGCTTCAATCATCACGTCGGTAGCCATCAGGCCTCCAAAAAAACACGCGGGATTACCAGTGGAACCAGCGTATTCATGCGTTGTCGGGGTTCAGGCGGCGGCATCCTAGAGAAGTCTCGATCACTGTCAACAGACGGGCCTCCCCGCGGAGGGGAGTTGTGTCTCGAGAACGCAAATGCGCCGCATGCGGCGGCTAAAACCACGAGATTTGCTTGGTATTCCCGAGCTGGCTACCAAACCGCACGGCGGATGTAGTTTTCCGTCGCACCCGCACTCCGAGCTGTTTTCGGAGCAGCGGCCTGAATTCCGCCCCCTCAGCGTACTTACCCGCGCACAACCGCCCCGCCCCGCCTTCGCAGCACCCCCCCTCCTAGAGGCGGAGCCGCAGGCCGGAGGCCGGAGGCTCGAGACAGACAGACCGACCAGAAAGGAAAGCGCGCGACAACACGCGAGCGCCCCTTGTGTTCTTTGATGAGGGGGTTATGGTTGAAGTGGCACCTCGCCGCCGCGTCCCCCCGCGGTGGGCACCCTACCCCTCCCCCCACCCCCCTAACCCCCACGCCCCTTGGGCGAGGTGCCACTAACTCTCCGAATCCCACCGACCGCGACTCACGTCGAAAGGCACTTGGGATTCGAAACCGAAGGCGACGCAAGTCGCCTTCGGTGTTTTGTCGCGCGGCTTAAAGCTCGTGGCTTCAAGCTCGTCCGCGTGAACAGCTGCGCACGGCGGTGACGAGCGACGCCAACACGGTCGTGGTCCGCGTATTTACGTGGGTGCCGCCGCGCGGACGCGTCATGAGCGGAGGGTCTTATTTAACGGCGAGTACGTCTGTATCCATTGCGCCTCATTCGCGATGTACGTGCGAAGACCACTCATTCGCGCGTCACCGGGGTTGGATACGAAGAAGACACCTGCCCTTTGCAGAGCGGACACGGAGCTTGAGGAAGATTGGGGGGTCATGCTGGCAAAGAAGCTTTCAACGACCAACTCCGAGCTGCCCACGCGACCCTTCAACGAACGCCCTGCGCCACGCTTCGAAGCGGTGGCTTCAGCGCGCACTCACCTCATGCTCGTGCGAGCTCCGAGCCCGACTCCGCGCAGCCTGGCCTGGGCCCGTCGCGAAGGCGCGCACGACATCGACGCCACTCGCCTCGAATCGATGATGCGCCTCGAACGCTTGAATCTGGGCTGAACGGGCCGCGAACGAGTCCGCGGCGGCGCTCCCGCCTCGAGCGTAGTCAGTCGCTCTCATCGCGCCGCGGACGTGGTGTGACCGCCAATCAGTGGGGAAGAAGCGCCTGCACGCGCCCGAGCTTGTCCGGGTTTCTCACCATGTAGATGGCGACGATCTGGCCGTCGTCGTCGAGCCCGAGGGCCGTGGTTTGCGCTGCGTGATCGCGGCCAACGCTGACGAAGCCCGGCAAGCCGTCGATCCATGCCGGGCGATAAAAGCTCCCGGGTTGGTACTGGTCTTTGCGCGCCAGCCCGGCGTAGAAGCGCTCCACCCGCGAAAGCCCGACGATGGGCTTGGTCGCGGCGCTGCGTTTGCCGCCGCCGTCGGAGTAGACCACGACGTCCTCGGCCAGCAAGCTTCGTAGCGCCGACACGTCGCCCGCGCGCGAAGCCACGTAGAACGCGTGCGCAATTTGCGCGCCGCGCTCGGCGGAGATGCCGAAGCGTGGGCGCGCTTCGCGTACGTGCTCGCGAGCTCGGGTCGCCAGCTTGCGACAGGCGGCGGGCTCGCGCTCCAGCGTGCCGGCGACCTCGTCGAGCGCAACTCCGAACACGTCGTGCAGTAGAAAAGCCGCGCGCTCCAGCGGAGACAACCGCTCGAGCGCGAGCATCAACGTCAAGGTCACGTCGTCGCTCACGGTCTCTTCGGCGTCGAAAATCGGCTCCGGTAGCCACGGGCCGACATAGGTTTCGCGCCGTCGTCGCGCCGACTTGAGCGCGTCGAGGCAGACGCGCGTCACGGTGCGCGCCAGGAACGCTTCGGGGTTGTCGATCTCGGCGTCGCTGCGCTGGTAGCGAAGCCAAGACTCCTGCACGGCGTCTTCGGCTTCGGCCACCGATCCGAGCATGCGGTAGGCGATGCGCACCAAGCGGGGGCGCATCGCCATCACGCCGTCGGCTTCAAGCCGCGGCACGCTCGCCCTTCGTGGGGTGCAGCTTACGGAAGCCGACCGCGATACGATTCCAGCC
>JBEHYH010000674.1:0-2726 GCA_048498275.1 Myxococcota bacterium
AAGACGAGATGCATGACTTACTGTTTGAACCAACCCGACTCAGAACGCTCGGGTTGTTCTGCATTTTTCGCGGGCTCGACACCCGCGGCGCGCAACGCCCCGGTCCCGGCGATCGCCGGCGCGGGCGTCACGGGCTCCGGTTCGACCACCACCTTGGGCAGGTTCTGCGAGCTGACGGTGGTGTCGAGCGCGATGGGCGCCGGTTCACGCGGGCCACCGGCCATGAACTGCGCGACGGCGTCACGAATCACCGCGCCGACCGAGAGCTGATTGCGGTTCGCGTACTCTGAGAGCTGCTCGGCGAGCTGCGGCGTCGAGCGGAACGCGAGCGTACGAATGCCCTGCATGGTCTGCGTCAATTCCTGCAGCGCGAGCGACGGGCGGGCCACGTTGAAGTCGCCTTGATCGAGCATGGCGCGCACGCGGCGCGAGAGGTCTTCACGCGTGTACCAGGCACCATCGAGGAAAATCGCTTCAGCATCGACGTCCACCGGGAATTGGCTCATGGGGAAACGAAGGCTAGCGGAAACAGCCTTGCGCCGTCGCGTGTTGTAGGGAATGTGTTGAAGGCCGTGTCTCGACTGTTGCTGACCGTAGCCATCTCCTTGGCGGGTACCGTGCAGGCGCAAGACGCCGGAGCGTTGTCGCCTCCGGAACAACTGCGCGCGCGTGTCACACCTGAACAGGTGAAGCTCGGCGAGCCGGTGACGGTGGAGCTGTCGGTCACCCACGCACCTGATCAGCGTTACGAGTTGAAGACGCCCGGTGATCTGGGCGACTTCGATTACCTCGGGCAGGAACGCAAACGCGTCGATGGGCCGGTGACGTCGACCACCACGATTCTGGTGAAGCTCGCGGCGTTTCAACTGGGCGCGCAAGACACGCCGAAGCTGCAGCTCGAGGTGAGCGCGCCGCAGGGCACTGCGCTCATCGACGCGCCCACCGCGAAGGTGAACGTGGTGAGCACGCTGCCGCCTGACGCGCAGTCGAAGGGCGAAGATCTCTACGACACGAAACCGCCGAAGGAATTGCCGATTCGAAGCTGGCGCGTGCTGTACGCGCTCGCCGCGATTCTCGGAGGCGCGCTGCTCGCGTACGCCATCTACCGTTACCTGAATCGGCCGAAGAAGATCGAAGCGGCGCCAGAGAAGCCGAAAGATCCGCTCCACGTTCGCGCCGTCGCCGCGCTCGATGCGCTGGCGAAGGAGAACCTGCCGGGCCGCGGTGAGTTCAAGCTCTACTACTTCCGCCTCTCCGAGATCGTGCGCGGGTACCTGGGCGAGCTCTACAAGATCGAAGCGCTCGAGAGCACCACGCCTGAACTGTTGGCGGCGCTGCGTTCGCGCATCACGCCCGGCCTGCCGGTGAAGGACTTCACCGAGTTCGCCGAAGGTTCCGACTTCATCCGCTACGCGAAGCTCGAGCCCACGCTCGACGAGTGCAAGCAGCACCTCGAGCTCGCGTACCGCATCATCCACTCCACGCATGCGGCGCAGCCGCAGATGCCGCCCTCGCCGTGATGGACTCGTTCGGTTTTCACAGCCCTCAGTTCTTGTGGTTGCTGCTGGCGACGCCGGTGTTCCTGGTCTGGGCGTGGGTCGAGAAGCGTCGTCGCGCGGTGCTGCGGTTTTCGGCGGCAAGTCAGCTCATCAAACAGGGTCGCGGCATTCGCCCGTATCTGTTGTGGATTCTGCCGGTGCTGCGCGTCGCGGCGTTTTCGCTCGCGGTCATCGCGCTCGCCCGCCCGCAGGAACGTGATTCGCGCGTGAAGGATCTGTCGGTCGAAGGCATCGACATCATGATCGCCCTCGACCTCTCGACGTCGATGGAGGCCGCGGACTTCCGCCCGAACAATCGGCTCCACGTCGCGAAGGAGGTGCTCACCGAGTTCCTCGCGAGCCGCAGCAACGATCGCATCGGGCTGGTGGTGTTCTCGGGCGCCGCGTACACGCAGGCGCCGCTCACGCTCGATTACGGCGTGCTCAAAGAAGTCATTCGCCAACTGCGCACGCGCGTCCTCGAAGATGGCACGGCCATCGGTGACGCCGTCGCGACCGCGCTCAATCGGCTGCGTGATTCAGACGCGAAGAGCCGCGTGGTGGTGCTGATCACCGACGGCGACAACAACGCGGGCAAGGTCTCGCCGCTCGACGCCGCTGAAGCCGGCAAAGCGCTCGGCATACCCGTGTATTCCATCCTCGTCGGCAAGGGCGGCAAGGTGCCCTTCCCCGCCGGCACCGACCTGCTCGGTCAGACGGCGTGGCGTGAAGTCGAAATCCCCATCAACCCGGAGCTGCTGCAGAAGATGTCGGCGCTCACCGGTGGCGAATTCTACCGCGCGACCGATCGCGACGAGCTCAAGGCGAACCTGCAGAAGGTGCTCGATTCGCTCGAGCGTTCCAAGCTGATGGAGGGCGGCGCGATGGCCACGTACAAGGAACACTTCCACGTGTTCCTCCTCGCGGCGGCGCTCTGTCTGGTGCTGGAGTTCTTCCTCAAGTCCACGCTGCTCCGGGTGTTCCCATGAGCCCGTGGCACTTCACGATTCTCGGTTACAAAGCCGGCTTCGCGCAGCCGTGGTTCCTCGCGGGAATTCTGGTCGCGCTGCTGCTCGGGCTCATCGCCATCATCGTGTCGGCGCGCCGTGGCACGCGCGTGAAGAACACGTTGTCTGAACGGCTCGCGCCCGGTTTGACGCCCGGTGTTTCGGTGGTGCTGCCGACGTT
>JBEHYH010000675.1:0-2715 GCA_048498275.1 Myxococcota bacterium
CCCCCACCTCCGCGGAGGTGGCTCCAAGTCGCGGGCGCGGTCAGCTTGAACGCTTCGATGAGCAACCGGCGATTCCACAACGGTGAACCGCTGCGCGAGCCGAGCACGCGCGCGAGGTGGCGTTCAGGTTCGGAGATGCCGTTGATGCGCGGCACCGCGTCGGTGTTACCGGTCGCGTATTCGTCGAGCTGCGCGAGCGCGCGGCTCACACCGAACCAGCCATCGAGCAGCGCCTGCATCTGCTGTTGCGTCGCGGAGGGGATGCAGGAGCCCACGCCGCGCGCGGTGCCCTGCAGCAGCGACGCGGCGAGCACCGCGGCTTCCTGACATTGCGCTTCTTTCTGCGCGACGCAGGCCTGCACGTTGGCGGTGGTGTCTTCGAGCTTGTCGTTCTTGTCGGCGAGCTCGGCGGTGCAGCGATCGCGCGCGCCCGACGCCGTCTTCAACGTGTCATTGCAGGTGGTGAGACTGCGCTGCGCAACGGCGAGCCGTTGTTCGACCTCGACACATGAAACGACCTTGTCGTCCGCGGCGAACGCGCCGGCGGGCAGCAACATGACGAATGCGAAAAGAAACGCGGACCTCATCGTCGACAAGGAACGTCAATGCCTGCCCTTGGCTTCAGAGTGAAGCGTGAAATTCAGCGCGCTGTGACCGGGCAGGAATTCGGGTCAGACGCCGGTAACTGAATCGGAACGCACTCGAAGTTCTCGACGTAGCCGCCGTCGGGCAGCCCATACCGCCTGCATTCCGAACTCAGCTCGCAGAGATTGTACCCGTCGCAGGCTTCGCCCACCGGAACGCGCGGTTCGCAGCGGCGGTTGGTCGTGCACTGCAATGACTCATCGCAGTCACGCGAGTCGTAACACACGGCATGCTGCGCGCCGGGGAGCGAGCAGGTGTTGTTCCTGCAGATGAGGCCGCGCTGGCACGGGCCGTTGGTGGAGCCGGAGAAGTCGATGCCGCACGGTGCATCGAGCGGGCGAGGCAGCTCGCATTCCCACCCGGCGTCGCTTTGACGAATGCACAAGAGGCCCGGTTCGCAATCGTCGTTGTAGCCGCTCTCGGAGGTGCCGCAGCGCGAGCCCGCTTTCTTGGAGCGCTGGCAGCGCATCGTCGGCCCGTCGCAGTACAGCTCCGGCCCGCAGGTGAAGAAGTCGTACGGGTAGCCGATGCACTGCTTCCCCCAGAACAGATGCCCGCTGCACGTGAGGTCGTCGTACATCACGTCGTCGATGCACTCCGCGGCGGAGGTCGCGGTGGCTCCGGGTTGCTTCTTCGGCGCGCAATGCCCGGGGCACGTGCCGTCGCCCGCGCAGTAGAAATTCTTGATGCAGTCTTCGTGCGCGTAGCAGCCACCGTCGGGTTCGACCGCGCCGAGAAAGACGTCGTCACAGGTGCGGGCCGCTTCTCCGTAGTCGCAGCTCTCGCGCGCTTCGAGACAGTGTTCCGCCGCGCGCTGATCGAACGTGACGCGACCCCACGCGAGCGCTGCGCCCTGACGTTCGCACGGCGTTCTGGTGTCGGCCTGCGTGAGCGCGAGGTGTTGCTCGCAGCGTTCCTGCGAAACCCATTGCCCGCAGCGCACTTCGAACGCGCACTGGTCACGAATGGCGTCGCAGAACCGCTGCGCGGTGAGCCCGGCATCGGTGACGCCCGCGTCAGATTCTTCGTGGCGCCCGCACGCGAAAAGCACGCCCAGACACGCCACCCACGCGCAACGCCGCATGCGGCTCGAAGTATGTGACGCGGTGGAATCGTGCAACCGCGGGGCGAATTGGGTTAGTGCCAATTCTGTGTCGTCGCCTGTTCGCAGAGGTCTCGTCTCAGGGCTGATCGTGCTGGTGCTGGTGTACCTCGCGGCGCTCCCTGCGCGCGGCGCCGGGCTGCTCAACGGCTGGGGCTCGCTCGGCGGCCGGCTCAACAAGTTCTTCATGGGCGGGCTGGTCGACGCCTCCGCGGTCGTGTGGTGGGTCGTGGTGCCGACGGCGGTGGTGGTGGTGCTGTTGCCGTTGGTGTTCTCGCGGCTTCGCACCCCGACGTGGCAATCGCGCGGCGCGGGCTGGAGCTTCGTCTTCTTCGGGTTCATCTTCTGCGGGCTGTCGATCACCGCGCAGGAGGTGAAGGCCGAGCGCGGTTCGTTCCCCACGTTGTTCGACTTTCACGAAGGCGCGAGCAATTCGTCGGTGGTGGCGACGAGCCTCGGCTACCTCACGTATGAGCGCATCTGGCTGCCGTTGTCGCTCGGCGCGGTCGTCGTCGCGCTCGTGATCTGGACCATGGGTCGCCGGCCGGGCGAGCTCGACGCGTGGAGGCCGTGGGCCGGTGGGCTGCTCGCGGGGCTGTTCGGCGGCGCGCTGGTGATGTCGCTGTTCACCGCGGGGCTCGCGCGCGCGAAGAATGAATTCACGCCGGCCTATCTCGGTGACCCGATGACGGTGCTGCTCGAGAGCACGGTCGACGTGATGATGTCGCGCGGTGAAGCGACTCCGCGAGATCTGGTGCTGAGCGCGGAGCTGCCGCCGGAAGACGTCGCGAAGGGTGAAGCGCGGCTCGGCTGGCCCGCGTCGCACCGGCGGCCGCTCGATTTCGAGAAGGAGCCGGCGACCAAAGACCCCCGCGGGCGCGCGTTGCTGGAGGCGATGGCGCGGGTGTCGCGCGCGTTGTTCGAAGGCGTCGACAACCCCGTGCTGTGGCAGCTCTCGCTCGAAGGGT
>JBEHYH010000676.1:0-2699 GCA_048498275.1 Myxococcota bacterium
GACGTGTTCGAGCTCAACGAGGCCTTCGCGGCGCAGTCGCTGTACTGCATCCGCGAGCTGGGGCTCGACCCGGCGAAGGTGAACCCCAACGGCGGCGCCATCGCCATGGGTCACCCGCTCGGCGTCTCCGGCACACGCATGACGGGCACGCTGTTGCGTGAGCTCAAGCGCCGCGGCGGCAAGTACGGCGTCGTCACCATGTGCATCGGTGGCGGCATGGGCGCGGCTGCGCTCTTCGAAGTCGCGTAAGCGAGTTCGCATGAAGTTCAAGAAGCCGGGTTCCGCGAGGGGCCCGGCTTTTTCATTGGTGGGCCGCGGGTTGAAGTGTCCGCGCAGAGTTCGACCCGCGCTGGCTCCTCGACCTCGCTCAAAAACGGCACACCGTCGGCGTCGGGTACTCAGCGCGCGTAGACAAAGTGAACACCGGCGAGCTCCGCAATTCCGGAGAAAGACCTCGGGCTCTTCCCGAATTCGTAGAGCAGGCTGCGTTTACCCACGCGTCAGTGCTCGTCGACTTTGTCTACGAGCTGAAATGAAGTGCGCTCGAGGTCGACGAGTCAGAACGTTGTCGTGCGCCCGCCATCACTCAAGGCCAGCGGAGCAGCTACGCGACGCCACGCTGCACCCGCGCATCCCGCAGGAGCGGACCAGAGATGTGCTCTACACTGCGCGCATGATTCTGCTCGGCGCACTGGCGGTCATCGGAGTCATCGTCGCGCTGTTCATCTCCGCGCGGAAACGCAGCGTCGAGGTCGTGTCACTCGTGCCTCCGGAGCAGGAGGCCGAAGGGCCCGCGGTGCCCAGGCGGCTCGCGGCGAGCAAGCAGGCGGTGCGTGCTGCGCCTCCGCCGTTGCCGACCGCGCGTTCGGCGGCACCTGCAACCGGCGGCGTCATCGCGCCTGACATCGCGACGAGAAAAGCGCTCCACGCGAACGATCGAAACGCCGCCATCAGGGCGTACACCGCGCAGACCGGGCTCTCCATCGAAGCCGCGCGCAACACGCTCGACGCCATCATGTCGGGCCAGATCCCCGTCGAGTCGCTGGTGTTCAACGCAGCCCCCGCGATGAACGTCGACGGAGCGATTCAGAACGCGATGCGCGCGGGCAACAAGATCGAAGCCATCAAGCTCTACAAGGAGAAGACCGGTCTCGGCCTGAAGGAAGCCAAAGAGAACATCGAAGCAATGATGCGCGGTGACACGCCCGCGTGGGGCACGGGAGCGACCAGCGTCGACGTCGACACGGCGATTCAGAACGCGATTCGCGCCGGGCAGAAGATCGAAGCCATCAAGCTCTACCGCGAGAAGACCGGCCTCGGCCTGAAGGAGGCGAAGGACGCCATCGACGCGATGATGAATCGCACGGCTCCGCCCTCGCCCGCCGCGTACGTGAATGCCGACGACGCGATCGACGCAGCGCTGCGGAATGATCAGCTGATCCAGGCGATCAAACTCTTCCGCGAGAAGACGGGGCTCGGCCTCGCAGAAGCCAAACGCGCGATGGAAGCGCGGCGCGAACAGCTCAAGCGGTGAGCGTGTTGAAAACTGAGCACCGTGCTCTCTTCGAGCGGGCCCTCGACCCGGCACAAACTTCACGTGGACGGTTTGGTCGTCAGGACAACCAGAAGCGTCCACACGTCGTCAGCTTGACGTGTTCGCGTCGTGCCGCGGGCCTGCGCGCGAGGTCACCGGTGCCCTCACACCGAAAAAAACCGCACTTTTTCAGGGCTCGCTTTTCTCAAGTTCCGAGAGGAACTCCTCGCGCGAGAGCAGCCCCTTCTTCTGCATCGCGCGGAGCAGCGCCCAGAACTTGCGCTCGAGATCATCGTTCTCGCTGTCTTCAGTGCCGCCGAAGAGGAAGTCGAGATCCTTCGCGACTCCGCCTTTTTTCTTCGACGGGATCACGTTCTGCATCGAGATGATCTCTTCGCCCATCACCATCGGCGCGTCGTCTTCTTCGACCTGCGCGGCGGTCTGCGGCAGCGTGGTCACCACCGTCTTCGCGCGCGCCTCGGCGTCGGCCTGGGAGTGCTTGTGGTAGTAGCGCAAGATCGCCGTTCTCACCTGCGAGTGCGTCGACACATACGGGAGCACCTTGAGGCCCGTGGTGAACTCAATCTCCTCGATGGCGGGCTGATTCAGCGGGTCGCTCAACGCGACCAGCAAGCGCTTCACCGGGCCCTGCTTGTCGATCGCGAAGGGGAACAATTCGTGCGCCTCGCAGAAGCGCGCGCGCAGCATGTGCACCGCGCTCCAGTCGGGCTGCGCCTGCGCGAGATCGACGGTGCCGAGGTTGAGCGACGCGGCGATCGCCTGCGCCAGTTGAACTTCTGAAATCAGCCCCTGCTGAACGAGCGTGACGCCGAGCCGTTGCCGGGTGCGTTTCTGCGCCGCGAGACCGGCGTCGAGCTGCGCCGGGGTGATCGCCTTGCGCTCCAACAGAATGTCGCCAATGCGTTTCCGGCTCATCGGCCGACCGTGTACCAAAGGCGGAAAATTGGCGCATCGCTTGCCTTGACACCCCTTTTCGTCGGCCCTTATGGTGCGCCCGCTTTTCCGGCTCGGGTGATCCGGAGAGAGTTCGCAGTATTCCCGAAAGGCAACACACAAATGACGCTTGGACAGCTGAGCATTCTGGCGGCCGAGGCCGCCGCTGAAGGTGGCGGAGAAAAGAGTTTCCTCGAAGGCATCGCCGAGT
>JBEHYH010000677.1:0-2696 GCA_048498275.1 Myxococcota bacterium
CGGCGCTGCGCGCGAACGTGCCCAGCAACACCAGCAGCAACACCGCGGCGACGCTCGCGAGCCAGACGGAGTTGAGGAACGGTGAGAGCACCGCGAGGGCCGGCGCCATCACCAGCACGCCGACCACCACGCGCAGCAACGCCGACAGCGCCCGGCGGGGCGCCCGCGCGAGGTCGACACGGCCGCCCGCCGGGAGCGCGCGTTCAGCCAGCGTGTCTCCCAGCGTTCGCAGCACGCGCGCGAGCCCGACGCCGACGGCGCCGAGCACCGCGACGCCGAGCCCCAGCACGGCCCAGCGCCACGAGCGCTGCTCGTCATCGAGCGAGCGAATGAGCAGCGCCACCGAGAGCACCGTCGCCAGCACCACCACCACGTCGAGCAGCAGCAGCTTCACCAGCCGCGCGATGGGCGAGCGCTCCTTCACGTCTTTCGCGCCGCGCATGCGCTCGAACCAGCTCGTGTACAGCGCGACCCAGGTCTGCACGCGTGGCGGGAGCGCGCCTTCGACCCTCGCCGCGATTCTGGGCGCCGCGCGAATGAACGCCGGAGTCGTCAAGGTGGTGAGCGCGGAGACCGCCACGGCGATGGGGTACATGAACGGCCGCGTCGCCTTCAGAGACAGCCCCAGCGTGGCGATGATGAACGAGAACTCGCCGATCTGCGCGAGGCTCAGGCCCGACTGCACCGCCGTCTTCACGCCGTTGCCGGTGAAGAACACGCCCAGCGACACGCCCATCAGCTTGCCGGCGATGACCACCGCGGCGACCGCGAGCACGTGCGGCCACCATTCGAGGAGCAGCTTCGGGTCGAGCAACATGCCCACCGACACGAAGAACACCGCCGCGAAGATGTCGCGCACCGGGCGAATCGACTCTTCGACTTCATGACCGCGCCCGGTCTCCGCGATGAGCGAGCCCGCGATGAAAGCGCCGAGCGCCACCGAGTAGCCCGCGGCGTTCGCCAGCAGCGCGAAGCCGAAGCACAGCGCGATGGCCGCCACCGCGAGCATCTCCCTGCTGTCTTGCTTGAAGACCAGCTTCATCAGGCGCGGCACGATGAGCAGGCCCGCCACCAGCAACGCCGCGAGGAACGCCACGAGCCTGCCGATGGTGAACGCGAAGTCTCCGGCCGACACGTTTCGCCCCGCCGCGACCGCGGTCAGCACCGTCATCAACACGATGGCCACCAGGTCTTCGACCAGCAGCACGCCGATGACCACGCCGCGCACCGGGTTCTTCATCTTCACGTCTTCGAACGCGCGCGCCACGATGGTGGTCGACGAGATGGCGACGATGGCCCCGAGGAAGAAGCTCTCCATGGTGGTCCACCCGAAGGCGCGGCCGGTCAGGTAGCCGAGCCACAACATCAGGCTCGTCTCGAAGAGCGTGGTCAGCAACGCCGTCGGGCCGACCTTGATGAGGTTGCCGAGCTTGAACTCCAGACCCAGCGCGAACATCAGCAAGATGACGCCCAGCTCAGAGAGCTCCTCGATGAGCGCGACATCGGCGGTGATGGGGAAGAACGGCAGGTTGGGGCCGACCAGCAGGCCGGCGGCGATGTACCCGAGCACCACCGGCTGGCGGAGCTTGTTGAAGACGATGGTGGTGACTCCCGCGACGCCGAAGACGGCCGCCAGCGTCACCAGGAAGTGATGCGTGTTCTGCATGAATGAACCGGATGAAAGAGGAGCGGAGACGGCGTGAACGCTTCAGCTCTCAGACGGGTGGGGCTTGCGCGGGGTGCGCGCGGGCTCTCCACGAAAGCTCGGGCGCGTCGTCGCGGCGAACGCTGCGCAGCGCGACCTGCGCGCGCGTGATGAGTGGCATGGCGTCGAGGCCCGGCGCGACGAAGTACGGCAGCGGCGCGCGCGGCTGAACGTGCGGAGCCGGGAGCCCGAGCTGCGCGTTCTCTCCGCGCTGCTTGGTCAGCGTCAGCTTCGCGTCGGCGAACTCACGCGCGTCGACGCCCGGCGCCGCGCAGAGCGCGAGGGCGATGACGAAGCATGTCAGGTGGAGAGCGAGGCGCCGCACCCGTGCTTCATAACAAAGAGGAGCGGCTGGCGCGCAGTGGCGCCGGGTGGAGCTTCCAGAATGCCGGCCGTCAGCTCGCCCGCTGGTTGCGGAGCTTCTTGATGATGTGCACCGAGTTCACCAGCATCACGACGCTGCCGACCGAGCCCCAGAGGTACGCGCGCGAGGGGTCCATGATGCCGCCGATGCAACTGATGCCGAAGCCCACCGCGGTCGGCCACAGCGCCGGCAGCAGGGTGGCCGAGGTCAAGCCGGCGATGATGGTCCAGTACCCCGAGAGCACGGCCGGCGATTCAGGGCCCCAGGGGCCGAGCAGGAAGTAGCGCGCGATGAGGAAGAAGATCTGAAACCACTGACCGAACAGCAACACGTGCACCAGTTGCCGGTTGAGCGGCGTCTCGTCAGGTGAATTGCGCGCCGCGATCGCCCGCCAGTGGATGATGGCGACCGTGATGAGACACGCGGGGATCGACAGGAGCCCTTCGAGCTTCGGGTAGTGCGGCACCACCAGCCCACCGAGCGGAGGAGCCACCATCCACACCAGGGCGACGGCGATGGCCAGCCCCATGCGCGAGAAGGCGCCGGTGTTGGGGTTGAGCTGCGTCTCGACTCTCGCAGGTGCGGGTGAAGGAAGCCCAGGCGGAAGCCGCCGGGGCGCTCTCGAAC
>JBEHYH010000678.1:0-2695 GCA_048498275.1 Myxococcota bacterium
GCATGGGGCGCCAGCACTCATTCGCCAGTGGTGGCGGGCACTTCGGGGTTCGTCTTCGCCTCTGGCGCCTCCGGCATCAGCGACTGCCCCACGAGGAAGTATTGCCACAACCGGCCAGCGAGAATGGCGCGCGTGTCGAGCGTTTCGGCGCGGCGCGTGGCGAAGTCGAGGCACGCGTCAGCCAGCGTGTCGGGCGTGCATTCGGCCACCGCAGCCACGAAGTCGTCGTGCGCGCGCGGCTCGAGCACGCCGCAGAACACCGCGAAGGCCCACGTGAGTTCAGGGTCTTCGAGCGGAGAGATGGAGAGTACGGACTGCAACAGCGTCGGGTCGTCGGGCAACTGCATTCGGTCGATGGTGTGAAGGCGAGGTGAGGCCCCCGCCTAGCACATCACGGCGTTCCACCATCGGCGACCGGACATGAGGGCTCACCGGCCGGCATGCGCGAGGTCTCGCAGAGCACGCGATTCATGGTGGAACAATCGGCGTCGTTCCATTTGCCGTCGGCGCTCGAGAGCAGCCCGCAGTCTTCGAGACCGCCTGCGTTGTTCGGCTCACCGTCGGCCCAATTCGTCCAACTGGGCGGGGTGCCGTTGGCGACGAAGGTGCCCTCGGTGACGACGTCGTTGATGGCCAGCCACGAATTGCCCCCGACACCCGCGACGACGGCCGCGTTTTCGCGAGGCGTGGCGAGGGCGGCGAGCGTGCCTCCGTGCGCGATGCAGAAGTTCTTCGCCGCGTCCCACGTGGAGGTCGCAGCGCACGAGAGGTACGCGCTCTCGCCGAACACCCGCAGGCCGCAGTTGAACCGGCTCATGCATTCGGCATCGGAGCGGCAGCCGAACGGCGCGCGGTACGACTGCGTGGTGGCCGCGGCGTCGAAGCAGGCGTCGAGCGAATCGACCCAGCCGTCTTCGTCGGTGTCTTTCTCGCCATCGGGCGGAGGGATGAAGAGCGCCGCGCGCGCCACGTTGCCGCGGCTCAAGAGCACCTCCGGCACGCCGTCGTTCTGCGCGTCGAACACCAGCACGTCACGAGCGGGCGAGACGCTGTCGTTGCCGACCACCGTCGCCGAGTAGTCGTAGAGACGGCCCGAGCCATCGTTGCGCAGGAACCGCAGGCGGCTGTTGCGCTCCACGACGACGACATCGAGGTGACCGTCGAGGTCGAGGTCGGCGAACTGCGCCGAATCAGCGGGCTGCACTTCAGGGCTGAGCGACGCCTCGGTGAGGTTCGCGAAGTGCGCGGTGCCGTCGTTGAGCCACACCTGGTCCTGCGTGTCGGTGGGAATGTAGAGGTCCAACGTCCCATCTTCATCGAGGTCACCGACGGCGGCCTGACCCGCGTGCGGCTGGCTGTCGACGGGCAACGCATCGGGCGCGGCGAGCGCAAACGCGCCGGCGCCATCGCCCAGGAAGAGCCGGCACGTCTCGGTCGCCATCGAGAAGAAGAGGTCGGTGTCGCCATCGCGGTCGAAGTCGCCGGTCGCGATCGCGGCCGGAGCCAACGCCGTGCCTTCGATGCGCGCGCTCGCGTCGGTGAAGTGACCCGCGCCGTCGTTGATGAGCAGCTTCACGGTGAACGGCCCGGCCGCCGTCGCCGCGGACGCGGTGAGCAACAGGTCGTCGTCACCATCGTTGTCGGCGTCGATGACCGTCACGCGCTGCGAATCACCGAAGAGCGGCGGCAACTCGTCGCTCGCGTCGGTGAACGAATCGCCCTCGCCGCCCAGCAGCAGTACGCTCGGCGTCTTGCCCGCGGTGCCGACGAACAGGTCGAGCTTGCGGTCGCCGTTGAAGTCAGCCGCGCCGACCGAGAAGGCGTCGTAGTCACGCACGCCTCCGTCGGTAGCGAGCGCGGTGGCGTTCAACAGGCGCTGCGTGAGCCGCCCGCCTTCGTTCTCGAGCAATGACACGCCTTCACCACGCGCCGCCTGAAACACGTCTTTGTCACCATCTCGGCCGAAGTCGGCCAGCGTGAACAGCGAACCTTCGATGGGAAAGAGGTCTGCGGTCACCTCCGTGGCATCGGTGAAGGTGAACGAGAGGCGCTCGTATTCGAACGAGCCCGTCACCGCGAGCGCGTCATCGGCGTCGCTCACGTCGATGCTCACCGCGCCGGCGAGCCCCGCGGGCGTGCGCACCAGCAGCGTGCCGTTCTGCGCGTCGACCACCCGCGCCGCGCGGCCGTTGAACTTCACCACGGTGTCGGTCGTGAAGCCGCTGCCCGAGAGCGTGACGCGCTGCCCACCGCGCGCGCTGCCCTTCGACGGAGAGATGGAATCGACGCGCAGCTTGCCGGGGCCCTGCGCGCCGCAACCAGCGAGACAAACGAGGAGGACAGTGAGCTGCTTCATGGCCGGGGCTCCACTGAGAGGTAGATGCGTGAATCAGGCAGCGACGCGCCGACCAGCACGAGGTCGTCGTCGCCATCGTTGTCGACGTCGCCGGTCACCACCGCCGAGAGGTTGCGCGAGACCACCGGCAACAACGGCGTCTGGTCGGTGAAGCGGCCGTCGCCCTGGTTGATGTAGAGGCGCGCGGCTCCGGAGCTGTTGCCGATGACGGCGTCGAGGTCGCGGTCTTTGTCGAGGTCGACCAGCGCAATCGAAGTGCCGGGCGAGTTGTCGACCGGCAGCAGCGCGGGTGTGGCGTCGAAGAAGTGCGCCGAGCCGTCGTTGAGCAGCAGGCGGTCC
>JBEHYH010000679.1:0-2677 GCA_048498275.1 Myxococcota bacterium
CCGTTCTGACGCCAGACGTCGGGCTCGGCGCCGACCGCGAGCGCCGTCGAGTTCGAGGTGCAGGGCAACGTGCAGTTCGCGGTCGACCTCCTGCGCAATCAAGAAGGCGTCACCGAGGTCACCATCACCAAGATGGAACCCAACCTCGGCTCGCTGCGCGTCATCGTCGCCGGTGAGCGCCGCGTCGAGCTGGTGAAGACGCTGGTCGAGGCGAACATCGGCGTGCTGCGGGTCGACAAGGCCGCCGCGCGCCTCGAGAACATCTTCCTCAAACTCACGCATGGAAAGGACGCCACGCCGTGAAGAACGTCTGGCTGATTTCACGCCGCGAGCTCGCCGCGTACCTCCGCACCATGAGCGGCTACATCATCATCGCGGTGATGCTGTTCATCGACGGCCTGCTGTTCAACGCGTTCGCCGTGCCCGGCACCGCCAAGAAGTCGTCGGAGATCCTCGCTGACTTCTTCACGCTGACCTCCGGCATCACCATGGTCGGCTCGGTGTTCCTGTCGATGCGCCTCATCGCCGAGGAGCGCCAGACCGGCACGCTCGCCCTGCTCTATTCGTCGCCGGTGCACGACCTCGAGATCGTGCTCGGCAAGTTCCTCGCGTCGTTCCTCTTTCTCTGCGTGTTCTTCGCGTCGACGCTCTACATGCCGGCGCTGGTGATGGCGTACGGCAAGGTGTCGTTCGGTCACATCTTCGCGGGCTACTTCGGGCTGATGCTCGTCGGCGCGACCGGCCTCGCGATCGGCACGTTCGGCAGCGCGCTGTCGCGCAGCCAGGTGGTCGCGGCGGTGCTCTCGGGCGTGATGGTGCTCGCGCTGACGACGGCGTGGTTGCTCGGCAAGGTCACCGACCGGCCCTTCACCGAGATCATCAACGGGCTCGCCTGGTGGGGGCACTTCGATGCCTTCCGCACCGGCGTGATTCACCTCAAACACGTCTCGTACTTCGGGCTCGTGTCGTTCCTCGCGTTGTTCGCGGCGACCCGGGTGCTGGAAGCGCGGAGGTGGCGGTAATGCAGCTCTCACTCGTTCTGTCCGCGGGCCTGCTGCTGATCTGGGCCGGCGAGCGCATCGTCGATTCATCGGAAGTTCGCTGGGCGCTGACCGGCGTGGGCATGTTGCTGGTGGTGCTCGCCACCGCGCTGCGCTTCAGGAAGGCCGACGCGACGCCGGCGGGGCGCATCCACCGCACGCTCGGGTTCCTGCACGTCGGCGTCCTGGTCTCGCTGATTCTCTACGCGCTGCAGTCGGACCTCTTCGCGAAGGCCGCGGGCGGCGCGATGGCGGCGTCGTCTCCGAAGCTGGCGGGCGTGCTCGCGGCGCTGTGGCCGGCGTTGATGCTCGCCTCGATTCTGCCGACGCTCTTCGTGGAGCTCTCGTTCAGCTCGATGGTGAAGTCGCCGACGCTCGAATCGGGTCGCGTGAATGAAGCGCTGCTCTCGGGCTTCGGGCTCGCGGGCGCGTTCGTGTTCGCGTTCTCGACGCAGTACGTGACCACCGAGCGCGACACCAAGGTCGACCTCTCGTACTTCCGCGTAGCCAAGCCCGGTGAAGCGACCAAGAAGCTGGCCGCCTCGCTCGACGAGCCGGTGAACGTGTACCTCTTCTTCCCGCCGGCGTCTGACGCGGCCGACGCGGTGCAGGAATACTTCGAAGACTTGAAGGTCGCCGCGCCGCAGATGACCGTGACGCGCCTCGACCACGCGCTGGAACCCGTGAAGGCGAAGGAGATCGGCGCCACCGGCAACGGCAACGTGATCATCAAGAAGGGCGGCCGCAAGGAGACGCTCTTCATCGGCACCGAAGCGGAGAAGGCGAAGTCGCAGCTCCGTGGACTCGACGCCGAGGTGAACAAGAAGCTCACGCTGGTCGCGAAGTCGAAGCGCACCGTGTACCTCACCGGCGGTCACGGCGAGCGGCTGCGCAACAACGCTGACTCGAACGATCAGCGCACCACCATCGAGTCGCTCTACAAGGTGCTCACCGATCAGAACTTCGACGCGCGCCCGCTGTCGATCGCGGAGGGCCTGGGCTCCGAGATTCCGAAGGACGCGGCGGCGGTGTTCATCATCGGCCCGACGCGCGACTTCGAAGACCCCGAAGCGGCGGCGCTGGCGAAGTATGTCGATGGCGGCGGCCGGCTGTTCATCGCGCTCGAGCCGGAGGCCGGCGTGACGTTCGCGAACCTGCTCACGCCGCTCGGGCTCACGTTCTCGCCGCAGATCATCGCGCAGGAGCGAGGCACCGCGAACGTACGCCCGCCTCCGAGCGCGGCTGACCACCACAACATCGCCACGCGCACCTTCAGCTCGCACCCCATCACCACGTATCTGGGCCGCGGGCAGTCGCCGGTGCTGTTCCTCACCGCGGGCTCGCTGGAAGAGGCGAAGCAGCACCCCGCGGATCTCTCCATCGACTTCGCGGTGCGTTCGCTCACCGACGCGTGGAACGACGCGAACTCCAACTTCGAGTTCGACACCGGTGAAGTGCGCAAGGCGTACGGCGAAGTCGCCGCCATCGAGCGCAAGCAGGAGAGCAAGACCGGTCAGAAGCCCTCGCGCGTCATCGTGATGGCCGACTCCGACGCGGTGGCGGATCTCGTGCTGGCGAACGTGGTGGGCAATCAGTACCTGCTCGTCGATTCGTTCAAGTGGCTGCTCGGCGACGAG
>JBEHYH010000680.1:0-2658 GCA_048498275.1 Myxococcota bacterium
CACCTCGCGGAGGGTCTTCATGAGGTCTTCGTCGCTGGTGTGCAGCCCGCGCGCTTCGGCGGCCTGCGCCAGGAGCTCGCCGTTCACGAGCTGCTCGATGACCTGCTTCTGCACGCCGAACTGCTTGATGAGGTCGTTGGGCAACCCCTGGCGGCGGAAGTTCTCGGCCTGCTGGCTGTAGGCGCGCGCGAAATCCTTGAGGGCGATCGGCTTGCCGTTCACGGTGGCGGCGTTTTCAGTGGTGTCGACGCGGCGATCGCAACCCTGCGAACCGGGGCCCCACTGCAGCGCGAACAGCACTGCGAGAGCGGCGATGAAGAAGAGTGAGCCGTACTTCCGGGTGGTATCTGAGGAGGTGCTCATGGTTTTTGCTGTGAAATTCGAGGGAACGAAGTCTTGACCCCTAGGATCCGCGCATCGAACATGCAAGCGGATTGACGAGATGAACCCCTTGAAATTGCTCCAGCGCTATCGGGAGTTGCTGACTGTCAGCGTTCTCCTGTTGTGGCCGCTGGTCGGTTACCTCACCAAGGGGCATCGCGGGCGCGAGCCGAACTTCATCGATCGCACCGTGTTGTGGGTGACGACGCCGGTGCAATCGGGCCTGACGTGGGCGGTGAGTGGCGCGGCTGATGGCGTGAACGGTTACGTCGCACTGCGCGGCGCGCATGAAGACGCGAACGAATGCCGCGTGTCGTTGTCGCAGACGCAGGCCGAGGCGAATTCGCTGCGCGAGATGGAAGCGGAGAATCTCCGCCTCAAGGCGATGCTCGCGTACTCGGAGGAGAGCGTCGATCAGGAGATCGTCGCGCGCGTCATCGGGCTGAACCCCTCGGCGCAGTTTCTTTCGATTCGCATCAATCGCGGTGAAGACGATGGCGTGCACGTGGGCATGCCGGTGGTGACGCCTGACGGAGCCGTCGGTCACATCGTGCGCGCGGTCGGCAATTCGGCAGACGTGATGCTGGTGGCAGACCCGCTCTCGCGCATCGGCGGCGTGGTGCAGCGCTCGCGCGTTCGCGTCACCGCGGTCGGCACCGGCAATGGGCACGAGCTGAAGCTCGAGGTGGTGCGCAAGGAAGACGACGTGAAAGACGGCGACATCGTGGTCACCGCCGGCAGCGACGGCATCTTCCCCCGGGGAGTGAAGCTGGGCACGTTGCGCGCTCCGGAGCGGCCGGCGGTCGGCATGTTCCTCCACGCGACGCTCGACCCCGCGGTCGACTTCTCGCGCGTCGAAGAGGTGATGGTGATCCCCGTCACCATGGGCATTCCCTCTGCTTCGCTCGGTAAGGTGACGCCGTGAGATTTCTCGCGCTCACCGTGTTCGCGTTGCTGCTGCTCTCGCTGGAGTCGGTGCTCGTGCAGCAGTTCGGTTTCGAAGTGACGCGTATCGACGTCGGGCTGGCGCTCGTGGTGTTCGCCGCGCTGCGCCTCTCGATCATGGAAGGCGCGTTCTCGGCCTTCGCGGTCGGCTACGTGCTCGACGTCTTCACCGGGCGGCCCACGGGGCTGTACCCGGCGCTCGCGGTGATCGTCTTCCTGCTCACGCGCGCCGCGTCGTTGCTGGTCGATGGCCGCAGCCGCGCTGCCTATCTGGGCTTCACCGGGCTCGCGACGGTGGTGCATTCGCTGCTCGCGCTGTTGTTGACGTGGCTCACGTCGCGCGACGGCATCGGCAATGTGGTGTCGCTCTCGGGCGTTCCCCTGCAGGTGGTGCTGACCGTGCTTGCAGGGCTCGCGATGTGGCCGTTGTTGCAGAAGATCGATTCAGGTGAACGCCCCACGACGCCGGGAGCGCTGCGATGAACCTGTTGGGCGCGCAGCGTGAACCGAAGGAACTGCGCCCCCGTATCTTCATCGTCGGTGGCTTCTTCCTGCTCGGGCTGTTGGTGCTCGCGGTCAACCTCTACCGCTTGATGGTGGTGCGCTACGAGGAGTTCCTCGCGCTCTCCGTCGACAATCAATTCAAAGACGTGCGAGTTCGCGCGCCGCGCGGGCTGATTCGAGATCGCCGGGGAGAAGTGCTGGTCGACGCGCGCCCGTCGCTCGACGTCTTCATCACGCCGGCGTTCTGTCAGAAGTGCGTCGCCGAGGTGATCCCCCGCCTCGAATCGCTCCTCGGGTGGACGCCCGATGTCACCGCGCGGGTCGTCGATCAGGTGAAGCTGGCGCGTGGGCCGCAGCGCTACCAGCAGATGCTGGTGCAGGTCGATCTCACGCGCGACGAGTTCGATCTGCTGAACTCGCATCAGTACCTGCTCCCTGGCGTCGATCTCGAGGCGGTGCCACACCGTCACTACCGCTCCGGCGACGCGCTCGCGCACGTGCTCGGGTACATGAATGAAGTCACCAGCGACGAGCTCTCGAAGCTCAACGCGGGGAGTGAAGAGCGGCCTCCGTACGCGATGGGCGACTACACCGGCCGCCGCGGCGTCGAGCGCTCGTTCGAGCAATATCTCCGCGGGCAGGACGGCTGGGTGAAGGAGGTCGTCAACGCGCGCGGTGAGGTGATGCGCGACGGCTCCGGCAACGTGCTCAAGCGCGATGAACAACCGCCGCAGCCGGGCCGCAATCTCGTGTTGTCGATCGACGCGCGGCTGCAGGCCGAAGCCGAACGCGTGTTCCCCGGCACCGCGGGGTCGAAGCCCCGGTGAC
>JBEHYH010000681.1:0-2646 GCA_048498275.1 Myxococcota bacterium
TCGTGCCCTTGCCGGGCTCGCTGTAGACCCAGATGTGACCACCGCTCTGCTTGACGATGCCGAACACCGTCGAGAGCCCGAGGCCGGTGCCCTTGCCCGGCTCCTTGGTGGTGAAGAACGGCTCGAAGATGCGGGCCACGGTCTCGTTGCTCATGCCGATGCCGGTGTCGCTCACCGCCAACAGCACGTACTGACCAGGCGTCACGTCGTGGTGCGCCTGCGCATATTCGTCGTCGAGCTCGACGTTGGAGGTCTCGATGGTCAACTTGCCGCCTTCGGGCATCGCGTCGCGCGCGTTGACGGCGAGGTTCATCACCACCTGCTCGAGCTGCCCGGGGTCGACCTTCACGGAGCCCAGCGACTGCTGCGGGAGGTAGGTGAGCGAGACGTCGGCGCCGAGCAGGCGGCGGAGCATGCGGTCCATGCCTCCGACGATCTGGGTCAGGTCGACGACGCGCGGGTCGAGCACCTGCTGGCGGCTGAACGCGAGCAACTGGCGCGTCAAGTCGGTGGCGCGCACCGCGGCGGTCTTGATCTCCATCGCGTCGGCCCGGAGCGGCTCTCCCTCCTTCAGGTCTTCGACCATCATCTCCGCGTAGCTGAGGATGACGGACAGGATGTTGTTGAAGTCGTGCGCCACGCCGCCGGCGAGCCGGCCGACCGCTTCCATCTTCTGCGCCTGGCGGAACTGCTCTTCGAGCCGCTTCCGGTCGGTGAGGTCGAGCGCGATGGTGAGGTTGTCGCCGCTCTCGAGCTGCGCGACGGCCGCCATCACGGGGATCACGCGACGCCCGTCGGCGCTCACGTACTCGGCTTCGCGCGGGCGCGCGGGCGCGGTGGTGTCGTCGGTGTCGGGAGCGACCAGCCGCCACACGACCTTGCCGGCCAGCAGCTCGTCGCGCGTGCCGCCGACCATGTTCAAGAATGCGTCGTTCGCTTCGAGCACCCGGCCCGCGGTGTTCGACACGGTGATGCCGACGATGCCGGCCTCGGCGAGCCGGCGGAAGCGCGTCTCGCTCGCGTACAGCGCGCTGGTCTGCTTCCGCGCGGCGTCGAGGTGTGAGCGCACGCGCGTCAGCAGCTCGCGCGACGAGAACGGCTTGAGCAGATACGCGTCGGCGCCCGTCTCGAGGCCCTCGACCAGCGCCTCTTCACCCGCGCGCGCCGAGAGCAGAATCACCGGCATGAGCCGCGTCGCCGGGTCGGCCTTCAACGCGCGCACCAGCCCGATGCCGTCGATGCCGGGCATCATCACGTCGCTGAGCACGAGGTCGGGCTTCGACTTCTTGATCATCTCCAGCGCGACCGCGCCGTCCGACGCGGTCTCCACCGACCAATGCGCGCGCAGCAGCTCGGCGATGTAGTTGCGCATGTCGGCGTTGTCGTCGACCACCAGAATGCGTTCGCTCGACATGCCGGGTTTCTCCGACGGCGGCGCTCGCGTGGCCTTCGGCTGCTGCTGCACCCAGCGCGCCGCCTCGAGCACGAACGGCCTGGCCCCGTCGCCCGGCGACGGCGCGAGGCTCTCGCTGACCACCTGCGACTTCGGCAGATGCGCGCTGCCCAGCGGCACCGACACCATGAACGTGCTGCCTTTGCCCTCGGTGCTCTCCAACAGCACCGTGCCGCCGTGCAGCTCGACCAGCTCCTTCACCAGCGCCAGCCCGATGCCTGAACCTTCGATGCTGCGGCCCTTCGCGCCTTCGACGCGATGGAAGCGCTCGAACACGCGCGACTGCTCTCGCGAGGGGATGCCGGTGCCCGTGTCGATGACCTCCAGCACCGCCGCGCCGCTCCGCTCGCGCAGCCGCACCGTGATGCCGCCGGCCATCGTGAACTTGAACGCGTTCGAAACGAGGTTCGAAACGATCTTCTCCCAGTGCCCGCGATCGACGAACACCGGCTCGCTCAACGGCGGGCAGTCGATGGTGAGCGACAGGCCCGCGGGCACCACCAGTGAATGAAACGCGCCGCCGAGGCCGCGCGTCAGCTCCGCGAGGTCGGTGGGCTCGAAGCGCGACTGCATGCGGCCGGCCTCGAGGCGCGAATAGTCGAGCAGGTTGTTCACCAGCCGCAGCAGGCGAACGGCGTTGCGGTGCACCGCCTCGAGCGTCGCGCCGCTGATCTCGCCTTTGCCTTCGAGCGCGTCTTCGAGCGGGCCCAGCATCAGCGTGAGCGGCGTGCGGAACTCGTGGCTCACGTTGCTGAAGAACGCGGTCTTCGCGGTGTCGAGCTCGGCCAGCCGCTCGTTGGCTTCGCGCAGGCTGCTCACGGCCTCCTGGAGCTCGCGGCTGCGGCTGATGATGTCGCGCTCCATCTGCCGGCTGCGGTCCTTGAGCTCTTCGCCGAGCTCGGTCGCGAGCACGAGCTCCGTCACGTCTTCGACGCGATGGAGCACGTAGACGAGCTTTCCATCGGGCCCGAGCACCGGCACGTTCTTCGGGCTCCAGTACTTCGCGACGTAGGAGCCGTCGGGACCTTTGATGTCGTAGCGCTGCACCGCCATGGTGTCGGGCGCTTTGGTGGCCACGCAGCGATCGAGCGACGCGCGCAGGTTGTTGGTGCCGTTCGCCGACGGGTCGTCGGGGTTGTCGGGGAAGACCTCGAACAACCCTCAACGGAACACAGGCCGTGACGGGCAGAAAA
>JBEHYH010000682.1:0-2645 GCA_048498275.1 Myxococcota bacterium
TGCCGCAGATCGTCGAGATCTGCGCGGGCCTCGACGATGCCGCGCGGCGCTCGATCGAAGCGCTGGTCGACGAGAAAGGTCAGCTCGGGTTGCGCGCGCTCGCGGTGGCGAGCCGGCGCGTCGAACCGAAGCCGTCATGGTCACGCGATGACGAGACGCAGCTCACGCTCGAGGGCTTTCTGCTCTTCGCAGACCCACCGAAGGCGGGCGTGGTCGAGACCATCGCCGCGCTGAAGAAGCTGGGCGTGCGCCTGAAGGTGATCACCGGCGACAACGTTCACGTGGCCAGGCACGTCGCGCAGCAGGTGGGGCTCGACCCGAGCGCGGTGCTGACCGGCGAAGAGCTGGCCTCGATGTCGACGGTCGCGCTCCCACGCCGCGCGCTGGAGGCGGAGCTGTTCGCGGAAGTCGACCCGCAGCAGAAAGAGCAGATCATCCTCGCGCTGAAGAAGACCGAGGTGGTCGGTTACATGGGCGACGGCATCAACGACGCGCCGGCGCTGCACGCGGCAGATGTCGGCATCTCGGTGGAAGGCGCGGTCGACGTGGCGCGAGAAGCCGCCGACCTCGTGCTGCTCGCGCCGCGCCTCGAGATGCTGCGCGAGGCGATCATCGAGGGCCGCACCACCTTCGCGAACACCCTCAAGTACGTGATGACCACCACCAGCGCGAACCTCGGCAACATGCTGAGCATGGCGGTGGCCTCGGTGGTGCTGCCGTTCTTCCCGCTGACCGCGGGTCAGATCCTCCTCAACAACTTCCTGTCCGACGTGCCGGCCATCGGCCTGGCGACCGACGCCGTCGACGAAGAATGGGTCTCCACGCCGCGCCGGTGGGACACCGGAGACATCCGCCGGTTCATGTTCCGCTTCGGGCTGGTCAGCTCGCTCTTCGACTTCATCACCTTCGGCGTGCTGCACTTCGTGTTTCACGCCGGCGTCGCCACGTTTCAGACGAGCTGGTTCGTCGAGTCGCTGCTGACCGAGCTCGCGGTGGCGCTCGTGTTGCGCACGCGCCGCCCCGCGTGGAAGAGCCGCCCCGGAAAGATGCTGCTGTGGAGCACGCTCGCGGTGACGGTGATCGCGCTGGCGCTCCCCTGGCTCCCCGGCGTGGCGGTGCTCGGGTTCACGCCCCTGCCGATACCGCTCATGCTCGCGGTCATGGCGATCACCGTCACTTACGTGGCGCTGACGGAGTTCCTCAAGCTGCGCTTCTGGCCCGCGCACCCGGCGAAGCGCTCGCTCTAACCAAGGCCGGCTTCGAGGCCCGCGCGCAGCGCGTCGATCACCACGCGCACGCGCGGCACGTTGCGCAGCTCCTTGTGGAACACGAGATAGATGGGCGTGGTCGGCGTGGGCACCTCGCACTGGAGCCGGATGAGCCCCGGCTGCGTCTTCGCGTAGGCGTCGGCGAGCACAGAGAGCCCCTGCCCGGCCAGGGTCGCCTCCACGATCGCCGCATCGGAGTTCGAGGCCACCGTGACGCGTTCAGCGCCGTGTTCGACCAGCCATTGCGCCTGCGGCAGCTTCGCCTGACCGCGATCGAACCCCACGAAGTCATGCCGCGCGAAGTCGCCACGACCGACACGCGCATCACGCACCCGGCGCTCCACGTATTCCGCCGACGCGTAGAGCGAGAACGTGAGCGTGCCCACCTTGCGTTCGATCAGCACCGGAGAGTTCGAACGCACCTTGCGGATGCCGATGTCTGCCTCGCGCCGCGCGAGATCGACCGTGCGCAGCTCCGACAGAATCTCGAGCCGCAGTGAGGGGTGCATTCGCCGCAACTGGCTCAACGCGCGCGTGACGGGCACCACGAAGCCCTCGCCCATGGTGATGCGCACCGAGCCTTCGGCCGCGTCATTCTCACTGCGGCGCGCGGCGGCGAGCCCGAGTTCCAACTGCTCCGCGAGGTTCACGAGCTCCATCGCGCCGGGCTCGACCGACGTGCCCTCGCTGCTGCGATGAACGAGCGGCCGGCCGAGCGCGTGTTCGAGCGCCTCCACCCGGCGCGCCGCGGTCGAAGTCGATACGCCCAGCGCCTTGCCCGCCGCGAGGAAGCTGCGATTCCGATGCAGCGCCAGCAGCACGCGCAAGTCGTCCCACGTCGGAGTCATGGTTTCCATCGTTGGAAATCTACTTACCGCACATGCCCATTCCCGGAAACCGGACGTACGCGCATGTTGTCGCCATGACCAACTACAAAGACAAGACGATCGTGGTGACCGGCGGTTCACTCGGCATCGGCGCGGAGTTCGCGACACAACTCGCGGCGCGTGGCGCGAACCTCGTGCTGGTGGCGCGCGATGCGAAGCGGCTCGAGGCGCAGGCGAAGGCGCTCGCGGCGCAGCATCACGTTCGCGTCGAAACCATCGCCGTCGATCTGACCGAAGCCGGCGCCGCGCAGCAGGTCTTCAACCGCGTCACCGCGCTCGGCCACGACGTCGACCTGCTCATCAACAACGCGGGCTTCGCGAAGCACGGCGCGTTCACCGAAGCGCCGCTCGAAACGCAACGCGGTCAGGTCACGCTCAACGTCACCGCGCTGGTAGAGCTCACGTACCTGTTCTTGCCCATGCTCGAGCGGCGGCAAGGCGGCATCCCTTCACCAGAACGTGCGTCACTTCAATCTCGGCGCCGGCGCGC
>JBEHYH010000683.1:0-2639 GCA_048498275.1 Myxococcota bacterium
AATGAGTGGCGCGACCGCGACCAACTTGCCGTGCTCGTCACGCACCGTGTGGACGAAGAAGCGGTCGCGAAACAGCAATCTGGATTCGCTGTAGTGCCTGTGCGCCGGCGAGCGCTGACGCGTTCAAAGCGAAGTGCGTGAAGAACGAATGTCGAATGGTCACGCGCTGACTGTTCGGCCCTCGCGTCACGGTCACTTCACGCCGGGCATTTTCGCGAGGGCGTGCGCCTCGTTCGCTTCGATCGCCGCGGTGACCACGCGGTTCGCGCCGTCGATGAGTGACTGCCCGGCGTTGCCGACGCGCGGGTCGCGTCTTCGAACACGAAGCCGATTCCGTAAGCTCGACGCGTATGCGAGCGGCGGAGCTCCCTTCTCGTCGAGCACGCTGGGGGCTGCGCCGTTCGCGAGAAGACAGCACACGTGAATCACGTCTCGTTCTTTCACCGCGAGATGCGGGGCGCTGTCGCGCATGCCCACTTCAAATTACGCGGGCCTGCGCGCGGCGCGTTGCTTCGCCGCGTCGGTCACCGGCGTGAAGAAGTTGAGGAGGTTCCCATCGGGGTCGCGCATCAGCAGCGAGCGGTTGCCCCACGGCATGGTGGTCGGCGGCTGCAGCACGTCCTTCGCGAACGCGCTCGCGCGCTGAAACGTCGCGTCGACGTCGTCGTCGAGCAGTTCGACGATGACGGAGCGGTTCTGCCCGGCAACGAGTGCGTCACCGAGCGCCTTCATCGTGCGCTGATGCGTGAAGGCGATGATCCCTCGATGCGTGACGAGCTCGGCGAAGTCGTCGTTCTGCCAGGCGGCGGTGAGGCCGGTGAGTTGTTCATAGAAACCGACGAGGCGTTTCAGGTCGGCGGTGACGATGCGGATTGAGGCGAAGTTCATGGTGTCTCCAGTGCGCTCGCCGCGAGATGCGGGAGCGGCTGCACCATCGCGAAGGGCTGCTGACACCGTGCTGACAGCAGTGTGACGTAGAGTTCCAAACGTGCGCCGCACCGACCGACTCTTCGCCATCATTCAGCGGCTTCGCCGCAGCCGCGGGCCCGTCACCGGCCGCGCGCTCGCTGACGAGCTCGAGGTGTCGCTGCGTACGCTGTATCGCGACGTCACCGAGCTCATCTCGCAGCGGGTACCGATTCGCGGCGAGGCGGGCACCGGCTACGTGTTGGACGCAGGCTACGACCTGCCTCCGCTGATGTTCACGGCCGACGAGCTCGAAGCCGCGATGCTCGGCGCGGCGTGGGTCGCGCAACGTGGTGACGCGACGTTGGTGCGCGCGGCGCGCAGCCTGACCGACAAGCTGCGCGACGTGGTGCCTCCGGCGCTGAGGCCGGTGCTGCTCGACGCGACGTCGCGGCCCGCGCGCCCACGGAGCAACATCTCCGACACCGTCGATCTCTCGGCGGTTCGTCACGCGGTGCGAGATCGACGCAAGCTCGAGATTTCGTACGTCGACAAAGACGGCAGGACGACGACGCGCGTCGTGTGGCCGGTGGCGGTCGCGTATACCGAAGACGTGCGCATTCTCGCGGCGTGGTGCGAGCTGCGCGAAGGCTTCCGGCATTTTCGTGGCGACCGCATCAAGCGCGTGCGTGTGCTCGACGAGAAAGTTCCTGAGACGCTCGCGAGTCTGCGTTCGCGATGGCGCGCGGCGAATCCCGGTCGCGAGTAGTTGCATTCCCCCTCTCCCGCGCGCGGGGAGGTTGGGGTGAGGGTCGAACTCAGAATGTTCGTCGTCCGCGAGCGTTGTCGGCGAGTTTTGCGGCCCTCACTCCGCTTTTTCAGAGGCCGATGGCCGCACGCGGAATGCGCCAGAGGCCCTTCGTGCCGGCGAGCGCGGTCGCGCCGCAGTACACGTACTTCTCATCGACCAGCAGCGCGTGAATCTCTGAACCGGGGCAACCGAGCGCCTCCCACGTCTGCCCGCGGTCACGCGAGAGATACGCATCGCCGCGCCGAACATCGCCGTGTGTTCCCACCATCACCACGTCGGGGTTTTCGCTCGGCATCACGATGACCTCCGGCTGCGTACCGGGGAGCGTCGCGAGCGTGAACGTCTTCCCGCCGTCGTCGCTGAATTCGAAGTGACTCCCGGCGACGTAGACGCGCCGGCCACGCGCGGCGAGCGCACCTGCGCGCGGGAGCCCGTACTGCAACGCCGTCAACGCGCCCGTCCGCACATCGAACGCGCGCAGCTCGTCTCCGCTGACCAGCACCGATTCCGAGGTCACCGCCGCCGCTTGACTCGCGTACGGCAGCGTCGCGACCTTCGTGAACGCGAGCGTGTCAGCCGGCGCGCTGAACACAGATGGGTACCCGCCGGTCACCAGCACGCCTTCGTGTTCCACCACGTAATAGACGTCCTGCTTCACCGTCGTCGCGCGCAGGTGCGTCGGCGCGCCGCAGTACAACTGGTCTCTCGCGCCCGCGCACAGCAACTGCTCCTTCGGGAACCACGCGACGCTCCACACCACCTCGGTGGTCAGCATCGACGGGCTGAAGTTCAGGCAGCCGTCGTTCGAGGTCATCACATCGCCGTGGCCCGGTTGATTCACCGCCGCGAAGAGGCGCGTGCCATCGCTCGCGAGGCTGCGCACCGCCCGGTCGCCGACGCCGCACTGTTCCCAGCGCGCGTC
>JBEHYH010000684.1:0-2631 GCA_048498275.1 Myxococcota bacterium
GCGGAGATCCGGCTCCAACGATTCCATCGCCGCCGCGAAGGCCTGCTTGAACTCCTCGCGGTAGCGCGTCTTCAACACCGTCACTTCGGGGTCATCACGCCCATCGGCGCGGTCGAACACCACTTCGTCACCCGACACCGGCCGCCGCGATTCAGCCGCGAGCCGATTGAGCGCCAGGCGCACCGTCACCGCCTGCACGTAGCCCGCGAGCGGGCCCTGCCCCGAGTAGTCGGTGATGCGCGGCGCGCGTTCTCCAGCGGCGACGAGCAGCCGTTCACGCACCGCCTGCGCGACCTCCTGCGCGAAGTCGGTCGAACCGAACCGCCGCGCGGTCGCGACCATCAACGGGCGGAACTCGGCCTCGAAGCGCTCGAGCGCCGCCGACTCTCCCCGGGCACAGGCCCTGGCCCACTCCAGGTCTTCGGAGTTCACGTGGCGTAAATACCCGGTTTTCGAGCGCCTTTCCCTCCTTCGTGAAAAGCGACAGGGCGGCGCTTGTCGGGGAGGTATGAAAAAAATCCTCCTCTTTCTCTCGCTGTTCGTCGCGGGTGCAGCGTCGCTCGAGGCGTGCGTTCCCACCAACAACTGCGCGGTGACCGCCGACTGTCTCGAAGGCGAAGCGTGCAGCGACGGCACGTGCGTCGCGGCGAGCGTCGATGCGGGCACCGACGCGAGCCTCGACGACGCGGGCACCGATGCCGGCACGTGCGTCGATGGCGGCACGCGCTGGTACCCGGATCTCGACCACGACGGTCATGGTGACGCCGCGAGCGCGGGAGAACGCGCGTGCAGCCACGCGGGCTGGGTCAGCTTGCATGACGACTGCAACGACACCAACCTCGACATCTCGCCCGACCACGCGGAGGTCTGCGGCAACAGCACCGACGACGACTGCGACGACGCCGTCGATGAGAGCTGTGGCTGCGAGAATCCCGGTTCGATGACGGCGTGTTGCAGCGGGCGTGGCACGCAGACCTGCGGCAGCGACGGGCAACTGACGGCGTGCACCGCGAGCACCTCCGTCGAGACCTGCAACGGCGTCGACGACGACTGCGACGGGCAGACCGATGAAGGCACCAACCTCTGCGGCGGCGGTCAGGCGTGCGTGTCGGGCGCCTGCGCGTGCCCCGGCGGCCAGACGTTGTGCAACGGCACCTGCGCGACGACCTCGACCGAGGTCTGCGACGGCGTCGACAACGACTGCAACGGGCAGACCGACGAAGGGCTCACCATCAACTGCTACCGCGACACCGACGGCGACCAGTACATCGACAGCGTCACCGTCACGCAGCAGTGCCCGGTCTCGAACGCGTGCCCCGCCGGCTACACGGCGCTCGGCTCGGCGGAGGTCGACTGCGACGTCAACAACCCCGCGCTCTTCAGGCTGGTGTCGTCGAACACCGACGCCGACGACGACGGGGCGTGCGTCGGCAGCGCGAGCAACGATTGCGTGGGTCAGGCTCCGTTGCCGGGCCGCCGCTTCACGGCCAGTTGCGAGACCCCGAGCGACTGCGACGACAACGACGCGCTGGCGACGGTGGAGGTGCCGGTGCGCGACGACGGCGATGGCGACGGCTTCTGCGTGAACGCGCCGGCGAACGCGTGCGGTGTGCCCGCGGGCAAGCGCCTCGCGTCGCAGTGCCAGCCCACCGACGACTGCAACGACGCCAACGGCCAGCTCTCCGGTTTCGTGTCGGTGCGCGCCGATGCTGACGGCGACGGCTCCTGCGTCGGTGCGACGCTGAGCGCGTGCGGAGTGCCGGCCGGGTACCGCCTCGCGTCGGCGTGTCAGACCTCCGATGACTGCGCCGACAACAACGCACAGTTCTACAAGCTCGAGCCGCTCCGCGACGACGCCGACAACGACGGCTACTGCGTGAACCAGGCGGTGAACACCTGCTCGAGCCCGTCGGTGCTACCGCCGGGCAAGAAGCGCCCCTCGCAATGCCAGGCCACCGATGACTGCAGCGACAACAACGCCAACGCGTACCTCGTCGGCACGTGGGCGGCCGACGGAGACAATGACGGCTCGTGCGACGCGATTCCTCCGGCGGGTGGGTGCCGTGGCGCGACGCCTCCGAGCGGCTACCGCGACCCCGCGAGCTGCAGCTCGTACAACGACTGCGCGCCGGGTGACGCGTCGAAGTACCGCAACGTCTCGCTGCTCACCGACGCCGACAACGATGGCTGGTGCACCGGCGTCGCGTCGACGGTCTGCATCGGCGCCAGCGCGCCCAGCGGTCAGCGCATCGCGAGCTCGTGCAGCGGCTCCGACTGCCGCGACACCAACGCGTACGCGAACTCCACGTGCTTCATCTCGGAGGGCTACACCACGAGCTCCCACACGCAGACGTGCCCCTCGGCGAACACGCCCACGCTCTACAGCGTGACGGTGCAGACCACGTGCCCGGTGGGGTTCAACACCGTGAACTACCGCGCGGTGCGCTCGTCAGGCACCGGGAGCTGCACCTACGGCTCGCCCTCGCAGGTGTACCAGCAGTGCAACTTCCTCGACGGGTCGTCGTGCGGCGTGGTGGCCGACTGTCAGGCGCTGTAAAGGAGACGTGTGAGAGGCGGTGGCGCTGCCGGGGAGAGCCGACCACCAGCTCGGCGAGGTTGACCGCATCGCCG
>JBEHYH010000685.1:0-2614 GCA_048498275.1 Myxococcota bacterium
CCGCAGTCCTGCTCGTTCAGGTCTTGACCGCAGGTAGCGCAAAGCCCCTTGCAATCTTCTCGACACACCACCGACACCGGGAGCGCCAGCAATACCTGCTCACGCACCACAGGGTCGAGATCAATCGTCTTGCCGTCGAAGGGCTCGGCGTCGATTTCATCGAGCTCGAAGGAGGCGGCGCTCTCGGAGAGGCCGTCATCTTCCTTCTTCTGCTCCTTGCGGCGGCGCCTGGGCGACTCATCGCCCGCGTCGTCATCTTTCGGCTTCGCGGCGTCAGGCACCATGCGCAGTGAGAAATCGATGTCGAGCGGCACCGGCACCGCGGTCGTGCAGCGCTTGCAGGGGCACGTCAGCGAGGCCTTGAACCCGCCCTTCACGAACACGCGCCCCGACAGCTTCTTGAAGCTCGCCGACAGCGGCGTCGCCGAAACGAGCGCGAAGCCCTCCGAATCGGCCAACGCCGATTTGAGAACGTCAGGCTTGATGGCCTCGGTCCGCTTGAGTTCGGGACCCTGAATTTCTTCGATTTTGACCAACATGTGACACGCCGGCGCTTTCGCGGGCGGCCCCCGTACAAGATGATGCCCGGGGGAGTCAAACCTCGTGTGGTAGGAAGTATGGGAATGCATCGGGTGACCGTTTTCGCGCTGCTGCTCTCGCTGACCGCGCTGGCGCAGGCGCCCCGCAACGAAGCCATCCACCAGGCGCAGACGCAGGTCGACGAAGGTGACTTCGAAGACGCGGTGAAGACCGTCGAGGCGGCGATCCTGGCTCCGGAGCTCACCGACGATCAGCTCGCGGAGCTCTACCGGCTGCTCGGCCTCTCGCATCTGTACCTGGGGCACGAAGACAAGGCGCGCGACGCGTTCGAGAAGCTGCTGCAGGCGCGGCCCGACTACGAGCTGCCTGACTCGGCGCCGAAGAAGACGAAGACGCTCTACGCGCGCATCAAGGAAGACATCCGCAAACGGCGCGTGCGGCCGGTGACGCTGACGTTGACGCCGGTCGGTGAGACGCCGGGCAACGAAGCGGTGGTGGTCGAGGCGCGCATCGAAGATCTCGCGCTCGGCGCGAAGTCGCGCTTCTTCTACCGGCGGGCGGGCGCGCAGAACTTCAGCTCCATCGACTTCGTGCGCGGGAAGACCGACCGCACCGATTTCACGGCGACGGTGCCCGCGTTCGAATTGCCGACCGAGGAGCAGACCTACGAGGTCGAGTACTACGTGGAGGTCACCGACGCGCTCCAGCGCCGGCTCGCGGGCAAGGGCGACGCGTTCAGCCCGCTGAGTTTTCACGTGCTCGCGAAGAAGGCTGAAGCAGCCGCGGCGGGCCCCGTGCCTGCGTACAAGAACCCCTGGCTGTGGGTCGGCATCGGGCTGGGCGTCGCCGCCGTCACCGGCGCCGCCGTCGGCATCGGAGTCGCGACCAGCAACCAGACCGCGACGCTGCCGGTGAAGATTCAGATCGAGGGCACGCCATGAAGCGTGAAAACCAGAACTTCGGGGTGAGAGCCGCAACCATCATCGCCCTGCTGGCCTTCACCTCATGTGGCCCCGAACCCGAGAACGGCCCGCATATGCCGCTGGAGCTCTACATCTCCGCTGGCCTCCGCGATGATCTGCAGTCGTTTCAACTCACGCTGGTCACCAAAGGCTCCGAGCTCGACTGCACCGAGATTCAGAAGTCGTGTGTGAACTCGCAACTCGACAGCTCACGCTTCGTCACCCACGACGAGAACGGTTCGACCAAGTCATCGTGGACCTTCACGTTGGACTCGCTGGAATCAGGCTCGCCGAGCGAGCAGGACGTCTCGCTCAAGGGTCTCAAGCCCGGCTCCGACTTCGCGCTGGTGGTCGAGGCGATCTCGAAAGAATCGACGCCACAGCTCGCGGGGAGTTCGTGCAACTTCGTCCCCAAACTCCAGGCCGGCAACAACGCGGCGGTCACCGCACGAATCGAGAAGCTGACGCCGTACGCGCCCTGCGACCCGCGTCACTGACTCACTTCGCGTGTCTGGCGATCAACCTCTCGATGCGCGCGCGGTCGGCCGCGGCGAGCTCGATGAACTGCACGCCCATGCCGAGTTCCTTGGCCGACACGATGTCACCGGCGCAGGCGATCTCATGCGAGTCGCCCGGCAGCGTGAACTTGAGTGACACTCTGGTGCCGGTCGGGAGCGGGATCGTCTGATCGAAGTACGCCCCGCCGACCGAGAGGTTCGACGCGCGCTGGTAGTACAGCTCGCCATCGCGCGACGCCTCGATCCACAGCTCAACTGGAATTCGCGTTTCTCTGCGCTTCTCGGTGCCCATGAACTTTCGGCGGCTTATGCCATGAGACGATGTGAGGTAGGAAGCCGCGCATCATGGCGCGCATTCTCGTGATCGAAGACGAACAGGACCTCGGTTCTCTCGTTGAATACAACCTGCGCGCTGATGGCCACGAAGCCGAAGTGGTTCGCACCGGAGCCGCCGGGGTCTCCCGCGCGCGCACGTGGAAACCCGATCTGATTCTGCTCGACCTGATGCTCCCCGACATCGCCGGGAGCGAGGTCACCCGGCTGGTGCGCGAGAACGATTCGCGGCGCGTGCCGATCATCATGGTCACCGCGCGT
>JBEHYH010000686.1:0-2609 GCA_048498275.1 Myxococcota bacterium
CTTCGGGCACCGCGACCAATCAGCCCTCGCCGACGGTGAGCGGCACCGCGGAGCCCGGCTCCACGGTGACCGTCAGCATCGACGGCAGCGTGGTGGGCACGGCGACGGCAGACTCGACGGGGGCATGGTCCTTCCCCACGACGGCGACGTTGACCGACGGTTCGCACGTGGTGTCGACGACCGCGACAGACATCGCCGGCAACACCGGCGCCGCGTCACCCGACATCACCTTCACCGTCGACACCATGGCGCCGGGCAAGCCGGTCATCACGTCGCCGACCAACAATCAGATGACGTCGGGGACGCCGACCTTCACCGGCACCGCGGAGCCCAACTCGCTCGTCGCCATCATCATCGATGGTCAGACGGTGGCCACGGTGCAGGCGAATGGCACGGGTGACTGGCTCTACATGCCGGGCACTCCGATGGCTGACGGTTCGCACGTGGTGACGGCGCGCGCGACCGACGCCGCGGGCAATCAGAGCCCTGACGCCGACAACGTGAACTTCACTTCGACCGGCGGCACGCCGAGCGACGGTGGCACTGATGGCGGAATGACCGTCGATGGCGGCACTGAAGATGGTGGCACCGGCGACGGCGGTACCAACGACGGAGGCATGAACACCGACGGTGGCCACGGCGATGGCGGCACGACCGACGGTGGCCATGACGGCGGCACGAACACCGGCGGCGACGCGGGCACCCCGAAGTACGAATACACGGGCGGCGGCATCGGCTGCTCGTCTGTGGGGCTCGACTTCTCGATGGTGGCCTTCGGCGTGCTCGCGCTGATGCGCCGTCGTCGGCAGGCTTAAGGGCGACGGAGGCGGGTGGGGGGGCGGTGGGGGCGCGAGCTCCCACCGCTTTTTTTTCGAGGTGATTGCCACCCGCGCCGATGAGGGCGCAGCGCGACGTTCAAGCCCTCGAGCGGTCGAAGTCGCCGCTCATTCGGCGGCCCGCTCGTCCCCCTGCGCGCTCTTGATTTCGCGGGGAACGACTCAAGCTGGCAGAGCACGTTTTCGTATACGGGAGCTCCCGCCCCGCGTCGGCCACCCGACTGATTGCTCGCGCCTTCGATGCGCGTGTCCGGCCTCCGGCCCGAACACCGGAGCCTCTCGATTTTGAGAGTCGCCCAGCTCCATCGCCGGCCGGAGACCCATCGGTTGCGTGTTCTCGCGCCAGATGCGAATCGCACGCCGCGAGACACTCGCGACGCCTCGCGCGCGGCGGCCGCGGTCGAGCTGCTAAGTGGTTCGCATGACCTCGAGTCTGTTGACGCTCCTGCTCGCAGCTTCGCCGACCGTGGCGGTGCTGACGTCTCACGGCGCGACGGGCGAACTCCGCTTTCAGGCGCTCGACGCGAAGGAGCTCGCCGCGCCGGTCGCCACGCTGCAGCACGCGGAGGGCAGCCCGCTGCTCGGTGCGCTCCTCCCCGGCACGCGCGCGGTCGTCGCCACGGCGGTGCTGGCTGAGCACGGAGACCTGTCATTCGCGTCGGCGCTCTTCCGCCTCGATGAAAAGCAGGTGCGCCTGCTCGCGACGCAGGTCGTGTACGGCTCGCGGCCGTTGATCAGCACGGAAGGGCGGGTGTTCGTTTCTCGGGGCGTGCCGGGTGAACTCACCGCCGCCGGCCGCGTCGATGAACTCACCGTCGACGAAGTGAATCCATCGACCGGCAAGCTGCGCACGGTCTATTCGTCGCGCGCGTTTCTCCTCTTTCTCGCCGGGAGCGTCGGGCGTGAAGTCCTCATCTACGAACTCACGCCGTCTTCGGCGCGGCTCATCGCGGTGCACGCCGACACGCTCGGCGTTCGTGAACTCGTCGCGCAGCTCCCCGCGACGCCGCGCGACTTCTTCGTCGATGCGAAGCGCGGGCGCGTGTTCTTCACCCACGCCGCGGGCGGCGAATGGCGCGTCGCGGAGCTCACGCTGCAGACGCGCGAATGGAAGGACGTCGCCTCGTCGCCCGACCTCGCGTTGCTGCCCGCGGTGCTCGCCGACGGCACGTTGACCTTCAACGACGGCCCGCATCAACGCTTCGGGAAGGAAGGGTACGAACGCGTCGTCGCCCCCGACCTCGCGCTGCATGAGGTGCCGGGCGATTTCCCCGTGCTCTACGTGCGCGGCACGGGCGAGCGGCTGCCGATTTCTCAGATGCGCATCGACGTCGCCGGGGTGCTGCGATGAGCGCGCTGCTCCTGCTGCTCGCGGCGTGCCCGAGCTACACGGCGTCGAGCTCCAGCAACACGTACGACTGCGGAGTCGAAGCCGCCAACGGCACCAACCCCACCGTCGCTCAATGGCAGGACCGCTTCGAGGTCGTCGCGCGTGGGCCGGCCGCGTGGGGCACCGACGGCCCGGCCGTCGCCGACATCGGCAGCGGCTGCGGCAAGCCGAACCCGACGACTTCGGTGCCCGCGACGTTCCCCTGCGAATTGCTGCGCGCCATCGCCATGCAGGAAAGCGGCTGGCGGCAGTTCTGTGTGCCGACCTCTCCGGCTGATCAGGTCGGCGGCGCGTCACGCACCATCATCTCGTTCGATTGCGGCTACGGCGTCGGTCCCGAATCTGTCATAATACCGGTATAAAGACACTCGGCCACATCTTTG
>JBEHYH010000687.1:0-2608 GCA_048498275.1 Myxococcota bacterium
AGCGTCTCTTTCATCAAGCCCTCGAGCTTCTACACCAACTGCATTTGTGCGCCCGGTTCTGGCGCGGGCGGAGGCGCTTCGGGGCGCGTGCACATATAGAGCAGCACCGCCGCGGCGTGGCTCAGGTTCATCGACGGCTGCGCGTCATCGGTGGGGATCACCACCACGTCGTGACAGCGTGAGAGATCGTCATCGGAGAGCCCGCGCCGCTCACCGCCCAGCACCAGCGCGACCTTCCCCAGGGCGGCGTGGCGCGCGGACTTCTGGGCCGCCGCTTCAGGGCTCATCGGCGTCTGGCGCCTGATCTGCTCTCGCGACGTGGAGCCGATCGCGTACACCACGCCCTTCAGCGCCTCATCGAGGGTGGGCACGACGACCATCGCATCGAGCACGCCCTCCGCGTGCACCGCCATGCGATCGGCCGAGCGAAAATCGCTGGTGCGCGGCGCCGAGAGGATCAGCTCGCGGCAGCCGAAGTTGGCCATCACGCGCGCGATCGACGCGAGATTCTCAGGACTTCCGAGCTGATGGCAGATGACGACGGGCCTCACCATTTGTCTGGAGGCGCATACTCGATCTGGCCGTCGTCGCGGTTCGCAGGTATGGTGAAAACGCCGTGTTCCGCGTCTCCCTGATCAGCGTTCTGGTTCTCGTGTCCGCCTGTGGCGTCGGCACCAATGCTTCGCGTGCCCCGTCTGCCTCGCAGGCCCTCACCGGCACCGCCGAGTGGCTCGAGTTCGAGTCGCCGCAGGTTCGCGTGGAGCTCTTCCGCGAGGTCGCGCGCACGTCGTCGGCGCAGGCCGGCACGCGTGGCGCGGTGCTCTTCCCCATCAACGTTTCGGGCGAATTCGTCGCGGCGCCGGCCATCGACCTCGGCACCGACCTGCTGGGTTCGGCTGACGCGGGTGGCGCGCTCGACCTGCGCTTCCAGAGCGGCGGCGAGAGCTTCTCCGATGACCGCCGCGACGCCTTCCAGGGTCTGTCGGAGCGTGAAGCGGCCGAACAGATCGCCCGCTCGCTCCTCTCGCTGTGGAACGTGCAGACCAACGGCGCGGTGAACGTCGTTCGCTCGCCGGGCGCGCCGTACGCCGCCGCGTGGATCGACGGCGAGCTCCGCCTGAACCCGGCGTTCGTCTACATGGCCGCGGCGCCCACGCGCTGAGCTGTATTTCTGGTCGGCCTCTCGGCGGCAGAAATCTGCGCTTCGCTTCAATTTCCGCTCGCTCGTTCGCAGACAGCCGCGAACGAGTTCCCTCGAGGCCTCGGGTTTGACCTCCAGCGCTTCACCAGCGAACCGCATGCGCTAGACGCGTCGAATGCGCGTTCTGACGCTCCTGTGCGTTCTGGTGTTGTGCGGTTGTCCTTCGACTCCGCCGAACGAGTTTTCGCTGTCGTCTTCGCAGGCGCGCGTCGACGTGACCGTGAAGCCCTTCTCGTTCGTGGTGCGCGGAGCCGATGGCGCGGCCGTGCTGACCTCGAAAGGCACGCCGAGCGCGACCGTCGATACGCCGACGTTCGAAGCGCAGATTCTGCCGGGCTGGGACGACTACCAGGCCGGTGAAGCGCCGTGGACCGCAGCGGGCGACGCGAAGCTCATCTCGCATTCGGCGACTGAAGCGGTCATCGAGTTTCCGCTCGGTGATGGCGTCACGCGGCTCACGTTGAAGCTCGACGGAGGCCGCGTGCGCATCGAGAACACCGTCACGCGCGGCGCCACGAAGTTCAACAAGTCGGGCCTCACGTTCGCGCTGCCGGCCGACGAACACTTCTTCGGGCTCGGTGAGCGCTTCGCGTCGTTCGACCACCGCGGCTACTCGCTCTATTCGTGGGCTGAAGAAGGCGCGCTCGGCCAGGGCGAGAACGTGCAGCCCGGGCCGAACAACCCGTACCCGCACGGCCCGTCGATGACGTACTTCCCCGTGCCCTTCTTTCTCTCGTCGAACGGCTACGGGCTGAACGTCGACACCACGTACCGGAGCGAGCTGCATCTCGGCAGCGAAACGCCTGATGCATGGCGCGCGGTGGTGAATGCGCTGACGGTGAACCTCACGGTCTACGTCTCGCCCGAACCGGTGAAGGTGCTCGACGCGTTCACGGCCGAGACGGGCCGGCCGATCATCCCCGCTCCGTGGGTGTTCGGCCCGCGCCGCCGCATCGGCCGCGGAGACATGGTCGACGGCGGCTTCGAATACGAAGTGATGCGCGCGAAGAACCTGCCGCTCACCGGCATCGACGACGCCGTGCACTTCCTGCCCGCGGAAAGTCAGCTGGGCATCGAAGACGAGCTCCGCGGGTGGACCAGCCGCGCCCATCAGCTCGGCTACAAGGTGATGGCGTACAACAACCCGTACCTCGCGACGCAGCACCCGAACTCGCTGTCTGATTTCAACTACGGCGCCGACGCGGGCTACTTCGTGCACGACGTCTCGGGAGCACCGGTGAAGAGCTTCCTCATCTCCGGAGCGCCGCTCGAGATCACCATGATCGACTTCACCAACCCCGACGGCGCGGCGCTGCGCTCCTTCATGTTCTCGACCACGTTGAGCAGCACGGGCATGTCGAGCTGCTCGAAGATGCGGGCGGCGTCGCCGGGCTTCATGGTCTGGTA
>JBEHYH010000688.1:0-2598 GCA_048498275.1 Myxococcota bacterium
GACAAGAAGCGCGCGAACGTCTGCAAGCGCGGAGGCGGGCTCGTGAGGAGCAACCCATTGGTTGGTCCTCCAAAACCGCCAGAAAAAGAACCCCGCCCTTCCCGCTTGATGAAGTGCGCAGAAGGAGCGGAGCCACTGCGCGTGCGACGCGCCGTGAAGAACTACGCCGGCGCGCCGGGCGCGGGAGGCGCCGACTTCTTCTGAGCTTCGGAGGGGATCTCAAAGAGCTCCTTGTACGCGCCGACCAGCCCCAGCTTCTCGGCCGTCTTCACCTGGAGCTTGAGCACCGACAGCCCCGCGCGCGTGGGCCTGTCTCTCGCGTCGCGCTCGGCGCGTGCCTTCACGCTGGCCTTCTCCGCGGCGACCTTCTTCGTCAGGGCAGCGCCGACCGCAGCGTTCGCCACCGCGAGCTTGCGCGCCTCCTGGGGATGACTGGCGGAGACCGCCTTCACGAGCTGCGCGACGAGCGGCGTTTCTTTCTCGATCGCGGCAGCCTTCAGCGCTGCGGGAGGCGACAGTTTGTACTGCTTGAACGAGTTCTTCTTGTCGGCACCCGCGGCGATCAGCTTGCGATCGAGCGCATCGACCGCAGCGTCACGTGCGGCATCGGCATCAGACAGCGCGTTCCGCGCGGCGGTCTCCTTCTTTTCTGCCGCGATCACCGCGTTCGCCGCCGCGAGGTACGCCCTCGCCTGCGTGAGAAACGCCTGCACCTGCGCCTTCACCGGCGCGTGCCGCTGCGGGTCGAAGTTGGTCCTGATGTGCTCGATGCTCGCTACGAGACCGCCCGGGTTGTCCTTGTTTCCCACGTACGCCGCCATGCACTGCCTCCTTGATAGTGAAAAACGACGCTCGGAGACTACACGACTCGCCCCCCCAGCTTCAGTGGCCGACGCGTGGTCGCACTCCATCTTCCGCGCCCATTCTCCGGAGTGCGCACGGACGCCACCCGTCCGGTGCCCCGATGTCGCGGAGCCCAGACGGACGCCACCCGCCAGGGCCCCCGGTGTCGCGGAGCCCAGACGGACGTCACCCGTCAGGCGCCCCGATGTCGCGGAGCCCAGACGGACTCCACCCGCCAGGCACCCCGGTGTCGCGGAGCCCAGACGGACGTCACCCGCCGAGCCTCCCGGTGTCGCGACGCGTGGGCGGATGGAACGCTCGAGGCCGAGCTGCCTTACCAACGGTGATCAGACACGAAGCGTCACTCCGTCGAACGTGACGCGCTCAGCGCGCCGGCGTCGGTTGTCATTCTTCATCACCACAGAAGCCACGAGCGCTGACACCGAGAGCGCCACCCAACCTCCCACGGCGACCACCCCCACGATGATTCCGCCGGTCGACGGGACGCAGCCGCACCGCGGCTGGGGAAACATGGTGAACGCCACGATGCTGGTCACTCCCACGAGCAGGACATGCGTATCGAACGCCGCGACCATCGGAACCCACGCGGGTACCAGGTGGAGCTTCTCCGGCCTTGGCGCAATCTGCGCGGTGACGAGCTGCGCTGCGAGCGTCACCGCGAGCAACATCAGAGTTCCTGCAGCGCGGGGAGCATCAGTCGAAACGCGTTGCCGCGATGCGAGACCGCCGACTTCTCGTCGCGCGTGAGCTCGGCCATCGACTTGCCCGACGGCAGCATGAACACCGGGTCGTAGCCGAAGCCGTTCGCTCCACGGCGCTCGGAGCCGATCACGCCCTCACACGTGCCACGCGCGAAGATCTCGGTGCCATCAGGCCGCGCGAGACACAGCACGCACACGAAGCGCGCGGAGCGTTCCGTCTTGCCCGCCATCGCGCCCAGCAGCTTGTCGATGCGCTCGCTCTCCGTCGGCGCGTAGCGCGCGGAGTACACGCCGGGAGCGCCACCCAACGCGTCGACCACCAGCCCTGAATCATCGGCGAGCGCGGGCAACCCCGTCGCCTTCGAGAACGCGTGCGCCTTCTTCGCGGCATTCCCTTCGAACGTGTCTGCGTCTTCCTCGACCTCAGGAATCTCGGGGAAGTCCTTCGCGCTCTTCACGCGCCATTGCTCACCGAGCAGCGCCTCGAGCTCCTTCAACTTCCCCGCGTTGCTGGTCGCGAAGACGAGCGTGCGAACGTCACTCATGCGAACTCCATTCCGAGAACGGCGTTTGAGATTGAAGTGAACGGACGTCGTATCGCCAGGGAACGACCGATGCTCGAAGTCACGAGCGAGTACTGAATCAACTCGGAGGCACGCCGGCCTGCTCGACGGTTACCCGAGCACCTGCTTCTGGAGCGCGATCAACCGGGTGATCGCCGCGAGGCCGCCGTCGAGCATCGCGTTCATCTGCGCGCGATCGAAGTGACCGTGTTCAGCGGTGCCCTGCACTTCGACCAGCTTGTCGCCGTCGAGCGCGACGATGTTGAGATCGACCTCGCCACCAGAATCTTCGACGTAGTCGAGGTCGACCGAGATCTGCCCCTTCACCACGCCGACAGAAATCGCCGCGACGTGCGTGAGCTTCGGCATCTGCGAAATGGTGCCCCTGGTCTTCAACTTCTGGATCGCGAGCACCATCGCCACGTACGCGCCGGTGATCGACGCGGTACGCGTACCGCCATCAGCCTGCA
>JBEHYH010000689.1:0-2597 GCA_048498275.1 Myxococcota bacterium
GCGCCCGCGTCGACGAGATCACCTTCGCGCACGTTGATCCGCGTCACGGTCGCGCGAAACGGAGGCGTCACCACGCTCCGCGCGGACGAATCGGCGAGCACCACCGCGGGCCCTTCGAACGAGGTCTCGCCCGGCGCGCTGCGAACGCGAACCCATTGCGGTGTCTTCGGCGTCTCGGCCTGCGGAGCCGGCGCGCTGCACGAGAGGAAGGTGAGGAGCAGGAATTTCTTCACGGCGTTTCTCCGGCGCGGAGCATCTCGTTGGCGTGGTGCCGCGCTTCGATGACGTTGGCGCGTGCGACGAGCGTGGCGATGCGCGCGGCCAGGGCCTGCCGGCGCAGGGTCGTGAGCTCGAAGAGCGTCGCTTCTCCGCGTTCGAAGCGCAGGGTCTCGAGCCGCGCGGCTTCTTCTGCCGCGGGGAGTTGCCGGCCCTGCACGGCCTCCAGTGTCTCGGCGGTGTGCTCCAGCTCGTGCTGCACGCGGAGCCACTCGATGTTCTCGGCGCGTTCAGCGGCGGTGCGTTCGCCCCGGAGCGAGAGCTCCAGCGCGCGATGCGTGCGTTGCGCTTTCTCACCGCGTTCGAAGATCGGCAGCGTGAAGCCCGCGTTCACCGACGCGACCCATTGCTGCTGCCATTCCTGACCCGCGAGCACCGAGAGCTGCAGCTGCGACGCCCACTGCGCGACGGCTTCCTTCCCGAGCGCTTTTTCGGTGGCTGCTTCCGTGTCGAGCAGGCGCGCGTGCAGACCGACGGGTTCGCCGGCGAGCAGTTCGAACGACGGGAGCGCCTCGCCGACGTCGGGCAGCGCATCGAGGCTCAGCAACGTCGCCAGCTGCGCTGAGGCGTCGACGCGGCGGCCCTCCCAATCGAGCGCCTGCACGCGCGCTTCGGCGGCGAAGGCACGAATGCTCGCGGCCTCCACCCGCGTCGCGGCGGCATTCTTGAGCGCACGCTCGACGCGCGACGCGAGCTCTTCGGCCTGCTGTGACTCTTCTTCAGCGATCAGCGCCGCCGAGTGCGCGACCCACATGTTGAGCCACGCGCGCGCGACGTCGATGCGCAACGTACGGCGTTGAACGGCCCACTTCGCGGCAGACTGCGCGGCCTCCTGCTTCGCGACTTCACGGCGCGCGCCGGTGAGGCCGCCGAGGTTGAAGCTCTGCGCGAGCTGCAGATGCACTTCTGGGCCGGCCGGAGCTCCAGCTTCGTTGTTGGGGTACGTGCGTACGCCGGCGTTGACCCCCACCTGCGGGTTGTCACTCAGCGGAGCGACGTACGAGACGGCGTCGCGGTGCTGGCGCGCTGCTTCACGGGCCGCTTCGAGGGCGGGCGTGGAGTCGGCGCGCTGCAGCGCCTCGTCGAACGAGATGGGAGCGGCAGCGAGGGCGAGCGCGAGGCACCACACGCGCAGCCATCTACGGGCGCGCGTGGTGCGTTGCTTGAGAGCTTGATGAGAGAATTCTCAGAGGAGAGCCTTCGGGCCGCTCCCCTGACTGCTAACCCTTGAGCGCTTCGGCGCCCGACACGATCTCCACGAGCTCCTTGGTGATCTGCGCCTGACGGCTGCGGTTGTAGAAGAGCGTGAGCGAGCCGATCATCTCACCGGCGTTCTTGGTCGCGTTCTCCATCGCCGTCATGCGCGCCGCGTGCTCCGCCGCCCAGCTCTCGAGCAGCCCGCGGTACACCTTCACCGCGACCGCCTGGGGCACCAACTGCTCCAGCACCGCCTGCGGGTTCGGCTCGTACTTGTAATCAACCAGCGAACCACCGGTCTTGGTGTCGGTCACCTTCGCTTCGAAGGGCAGGAGCTGCACCGTGGTGGGCACCTGCGCGATGGCCGAGATGAACTCGTTGAACATCACGTACACCGCGTCGACTTCGCCGTTGAGGAAGCGCGCCGAAAGCTCCTTCGCGAGGCCATCGGCCGCCGCGTACGAGAGCTTCTGCAGCATGCCCGGGTTGTCCTTGCGGATCGCGATGCCGCGGCCCCGGAGGAACTCGTTGCCCTTGCGGCCGACCGTCGTCACCGTCACTTCGACGCCCGCGGCCTGCTGGTCAAGCACCCACTTGAGCGCGCGGCGGGTGATGTTGGCGTTGAAGCCGCCGGCCAGACCGCGATCAGAGGTGATGACGAGCAGCTCGGCCTTCTTCACCGGGCGGGTGGTCAGCAGCGGGTGCGAGAGCGAACCCGGCTCGGCGCGGCCGATGAGGTTCGACATCACGGTGTCGAGCGTCTGGGCGAACGGGCGCGCGGCGATGACGTTCTCCTGCGCGCGGCGGAGTTTCGCCGCGGAGACCATCTTCATGGCCTTCGTGATCTGACGGGTGTTCTTCACCGACTTGATGCGCTTGCGGATATCGCGGAGGGACGCCATGGCGTGCGCGCCATAGAAGCCGCGACAAACCGAGTCAACGGGGAACATCGCCGCGCCGTAACCCCCGAGAGAAGCTCAGGCTTACCGCTATGCGTCGTTGGGTGCGCACCTTGCTATACCCACACGCAGCGTGCGCTCGTATTTTCCCATCTTTGTCCTCGCTTCCATCGCGGGGTGCGACTGCCAGAAGCAGCAACTGGTCCAGACGCTCCCGCCCGATGT
>JBEHYH010000690.1:0-2596 GCA_048498275.1 Myxococcota bacterium
GCGGCGTAGGCGCCGACCGACATGAAACCCGCGTGGCCGAGGGAGAACTGGCCGGTGTCGCCGGACCTGAACTCGTCGAACGGCACGTTCGTCAACGGCCGCAAGGTGCGCGAGCTGCGCCTGCGTGACGGCGACGAGATCGCGCTCGGCAATTCGCGCCTGGTGTTCCACGACGGCAATGCGCCGGGCGGTCAGGCGAGCTCGGCGGGCGTCACGGTCGTCGCGTCGGCGCAGTCGATGCCGGCCTTCCTCGCGACCGTCGCGCAGCAGGAATCGAACGAGTTCCGCCCGGCGGACAAGCTGAGCGATCTCGAGACGCTCCGGCAAGACTACGAGAAGCTGCGCATCGCCAACGAGTTCCACCGGCTCGTCGGCGGCGAGCGCGATCTCAAGGCGCTGCTCGACAAGATTCTCAAGGTCGCGTTCGAGCTGCTCGCGGCCGACAACGGCGTCATCTTCCTCGCGGGTGAGAACAACACGCTCACGCCGCAGGCGATTCACAAGCGCAAGACCGACGGCGGCGACGTCGTGGTGTCTGACACCGTGCTCAAGCGCGTGGTCGACACGCGCTCGGCCGTGCTGACCGCCGACGCGATCCTCGACTCGCGCTTCTCGTCGTCAGAATCGATCGTCGCGCAGGGCATCCGCTCCGCGATGGCGGTGCCGCTGATCTCGAAGGGCGTGCTCCGCGGCGTGCTGTTCTGTGACACCCGCGAGCGCACCAACGCTTTCTCGGAGAAAGACCTGAAGGTCTTGTCGGGCATCGCGTCGCAGGCCGCCATCGCGCTCGAGAACGCGGAGCTCGCGAAGAAGGTGGAGCAGGAGGCCGTCACCCGCGCCGAGCTCTCACGCTTCCTGGCTCCGGCCGTCGCCGAGGCGGTGGTCAGCGGCAAGGTCGAGCTGCTGCGCGTCGGCCGCCTCGCGGAGGTGAGCTGCATCTTCGCCGACATCCGCGGCTTCACGTCGCTGTCAGAGGTCGAGGAACCGCAAGACGTCGTCGCCATGCTGAACACCTTCTTCACCGGCATGGCGAGCATGATCTTCATGCACGAGGGCAACCTCGACAAGTTCATCGGCGACTGCGTGATGGCGACCTGGGGTCCTCCGATCACGCACCCTGACGACGCGAGCCGCGCGCTCAAGTGCGCGCTGGGCATGCTCGACGAGATTCACGCGATGAACGAGGCGCGCACCGCCGCCGGCAAGAAGCCCATCGAGGTGGGCATCGGCGTCAACACCGGCCAGGCGGTCGTCGGGTACATCGGCTCGAACGATCGCCACGAGTTCACCGCCATCGGCGACTCCGTGAACATCGCGTCGCGCCTGTGCGGCCTCGCCAAGGCAGGTGAGATTCTCGCCAGCGAGTCGACGGTGCGTGCGGCGGGCCCGGGCTTCGAAGTCGAGGCGGTGTCGGTGCTCCAGGTGAAGGGCAAAGAGAAGGGCGTGCCCAGCTACCGGGTGCTCGACTACACGGGGAAGTGAATGAGCGGCGCGAAGTCGTCGCGCAGTGTCGTCGCGCAGGCCTGCCCCAACTGCGGCAAGCTTCACGACACCAGCGTCTACGTCTCGGGTCAGAAGATCACGTGCTCGTGCGGCATCCACTTCGAGGTGAAGCGCGGAGACGTGAAGACCACCGCGAACGGGCGCGGCCAGGCGAACCCGACACCGGAGTTGGACGTCACCGTCGCCAGCAGCTCGCCTGACGCGATCGCGCCCCCTGACGAAGAACGCAAGACCGCCATCGCCACGCACCCGATGGTCGCCGGCTACGAGCTCATCGAGCTGCTCGGGAAAGGCGGCATGGGCGAGGTGTGGCGCGCGCGGCAGTTGTCGCTGGGGCGCATGGTGGCGCTCAAGCTGCTGCCGTCACGCTTCGCGAAAGATCGCGAGTTCGTCGCGCGGTTTGAAAAAGAAGCCAACGCGCTCGCGAGCCTTTCTCACCCGGGCATCGTGTCGATCATCGACCGTGGGCAGGCCGGCGAGCACTACTACTTCACGATGGAGCTCGTGCCCGGCATCAACCTGCGCGAGATGATGACGGCGGGCCGGCTGCCGCTGCGAGAGGCGCTCCGCATCGCGACGCAGATCGCGCGCGCCATCGACTACGCGCACGAGATGAAGATCGTGCACCGCGATCTCAAGCCGGAGAACGTGCTCGTCGACGCGCGCGGCCACGTGAAGATCGCCGATTTCGGCCTCGCCGGCATGAAGGGCAACGAGCGCGACATCTCGCTCACCGCCACCGCCGTCGCGATGGGCACGGTGAACTACATGGCGCCCGAACAGCGCCGCGACGCGAAGAACGTCGACCACCGCGCCGACCTCTATTCACTCGGCGTGCTCGTCTACGAATTGCTGACGGGCGAGTTGCCGATCGGCCGCTTCAAACCGCCGTCTGCGCGCGTGCCGGAGCTGAACCTCGAGGTCGACGAAGCGGTCGGGCAACTGCTCGAGACCGACCCCGCGTCGCGGCCGCCGAACGCGCAGCACCTGGCGGAGCTGCTGGAGGGCATGACGCCGGTCTCCGGCACGTCGCGTTCGAACCCCATCGCGCCACCGGGCACCTCGGCGCGACCGCGACACGCAGGTGATCATC
>JBEHYH010000691.1:0-2596 GCA_048498275.1 Myxococcota bacterium
TGCCCGGCCAGTGGTACTCAGGGGGAGATGTCGGGTTCCGTCTCCACCGGCGAGGTCTTGTCTTCGGGCAGCGTCGACCCGCGGTTTTATCTGCGCCTCATCCTCCGGCGGAAATGGCTGATTCTGCTGGTGTTCGCGCTGACCGTCGGCGCCACCACGCTGTACACGACGCGCCAGCCGCGCGTGTACGCCGCGCAGATCTCGTTGATCATCGACTCGAAGGAGCCGCGCTTCCTCGACAGCCAGATTCAAGACGTCAACACCGACAACAACTCCTATTACTGGGCGAACAAGGAGTACCTGGAGACGCAGTACAAAATCATCCAGAGCCGGGCGGTGAGTCAGCGCGTCGTCGAGAAGCTCGGGCTCTCGACCGACCCCGAGTTCCTCGGCGTCTCGAAGATCGCCGACCCGAAGGTGCGCGCCGAGGTCATGCAGCGCCTCGACGCGGTCTCGATGGTGCAGGGGATGATCAAGGTCGAGCCGGTGAAGGACTCACGGGTCTCGCTCATCAAGATCGAAGACCGCGAGCCGAACCGCGCGGCGCTGCTCGCGAACGAGATCGCGCAGGCGTATTCCGACGAGGTGCTCTCGCAGAAGGCGCAGCTCACCGAGAACGCCAGCAAGTGGCTCGATGAGCGCCGCGACTCACTGTCTGATTCGGCGCGCTCGAGCGAGCTCGCGCTCTACGAGTACCGCAAGCAGAGCGACATCCTCGCGCTCGACGACCGCTCCAGCCTGGTGTCGAACAAGCTGCAGGAAACCGGCAAGGCGCTCACCGAGGTGCAGTTGAAGATCGCCGGCCTCAAGGCGCGCACGTCGGCGATTCGCGCGGTGCAGTCGCAGCAGGGCGACGACACGCTGTGGGCCGAAGCGCTGCCCGCCGCGCGCGAGAACCCGACGCTGAACAAGTTGAAAGACCGCGTGTTCGCGCTGCGCAACGAGTGCAGCGACCTGAGCTCGCGCTACCTCGACGAGCACCCGAAGCTCCAGGAATGCCGTGAGAAGCTGGCGTCGGGCGAGCGTGACTTCGCGCGCGAGCTGCTGAACCTCGTGGTGTCGACCGAGGCGGAGCTGAAGGAAGCCGTCGAGAAGGAGCGCAACCTGAAGGGCCTCTTCGAGGTCGCGAAGGCCGAGGCGTTCGAGCTCGAGAAGAAGAAGGTCGAGCTCGACAAGTTCAAGCAGGACGCAGACAACGCCAAGCGCCAGTACGACTCCGTCTACAAGCGCCTCAAGGACATCGAGTTGTCGGGTCTGCTGCGCACGTCGAACGTTCGCGTGCTCGACGCCGCGCGGCCGCAGATGGGCCCGGTGCGCCCGAACGTGCCGCAGGGGGTGTTGATGGGCATCATCGCGGGGCTGGTGCTGGGGCTCGGGCTCGCGCTGCTGCTGGAGTTCCTCGATTCGAGCGTCGCCAGTCAGCTCGACGTCGAAGAGCGCGTGGGCCTCACGTTCCTCGGGTTCGTGCCCTCGATTCCCGCTGGGGCGGTGGCGCCCGACCTGCACATTCATCGCGAGCCGAAGTCACTCATCGCGGAATGCGTGCGCGCGATTCGTACGAACCTGTTGTTCATGTCGCCCGACAAGCCCTTCCGGCGGATGCTGGTGACCTCCAGCGGGCCGCAGGAAGGCAAGTCGACGACCGCCATCAACCTCGGCATCGCGATGGCGCAGAGCGGAAATCGCGTGCTGCTGGTCGACACCGACATGCGCCGCCCGCGGCTGCACAAGGCGTTCGGCGTGCCGAATGACGTGGGCGTTTCGTCGGTGGTCGTCGGTGAGGGCACGCTCGACGCGGCCATCAAGTCGACCGAGGTGCCGGGCCTGTTCATCATGCCGTGCGGCCCGATCCCTCCGAACCCCGCGGAGCTGCTGCACACGCAGGCGTTCGGTGAATTGCTCGAGAAGCTCGGCGAGCGGTTCGACCGCGTGCTGCTCGACAGCCCGCCGGTGGGCGCCGTGGCCGACGCCGTGGTGCTCGCGACGCGCGTCGATGGCGTGGTGATGGTGCTGAAGGCCGGCAAGACGAACCGCGATGTGGCGAAGCGTACGGTGCGCGCGCTGTCTGACGTGAAGGCGCCCATCTTCGGAGCCGTGCTGAACGACGTCGACCTCCAGCGCAGCAAGTACGGCGATTACTATTACGGGTACGCGTACAAGTATTACGGCGAAGCCGAGAAGAAGGGCACCTGACGAAGCGAAGAACGATGGGGTGTGGTGGAGGTGGCGGTGTTTCTTTGTTTCTCGGTGCGGAATCTCACTGACTCTTCATTCGTTGTCCTTGCGCTCGAACGCGTAGGCGTTCGCGTTGTGCGCGACGCCCGGCGCGCACTCTCTCTGCCAATCGATTGTTGAACCGTCGTCAGTCCCACCACTGAGGAGAAGTCATGCCATCTGCGTTTGATCTTCGCGTTACTCCGCCGCTCGCTTCTGTGTCTGTCGATGGAGGTGACTTTCACGTCATCGCCGAAAAATCGCCGGGCGTATTCAACGTCAAATCGTTCGGAGCCGTCGGTGACGGCACGGCCGACGACAGCCCCGCGTTCGCCGCGGCGATCGCTGCGATGGGGCCTGCGTCGCCACCGGCAGGTCGGAT
>JBEHYH010000692.1:0-2574 GCA_048498275.1 Myxococcota bacterium
GATCCAGACGCTGCGCTTCCCCGCGACGGGGGCGGGCGTCTGGATCACTCCGCGCGGAGTCACCATGCGCACCGACTCGACGAGCTCATCGATGTGCGTCGGCCCTGTCGCGAAGTGACCGCCCGCGCGCGTCGCGACCCAACCGCCCAGCGTCGAGAACTCGAACGACTGCGGAAAACAGCGCAGCGTGAAGCCGCGCTCCTGCAGTTGCGATTCGATCGCCGGGCCGAAGGTGCCCGCCTCGATGCGCGCGACGTGCGACACATCATCGAGTTCGGTGACTCGATTCAGCTTCGACAGATCCAACGAGAGCGCGCCGTGATGCTGCGCGCCGAGATGCGGTTCACACCCGGCGACCACCGACGAACCGCCGCCGAACGGAGTCACCGAGAGCTTCTGCGCCTCGGCGATCTCCAGCACGCGCACCAGCTCCGCTTCGTTGCGCGGAAAGCACACGAAGTCGGGCGCGCTCGAAAAATCGCCGCGAAAGCCGCGAACGCGATCGACGTACGACTTGCCCATCGCGTGTGCGGCGCGCTCCCGCTCGTCTGACGAAGAAAACCCTGAGAGTTCTCTCGGCACCTCCACGCGCGCCTTCGGCACCCGCGGAGCCGCTTCGACTTCGACCTCGCTCGGCCCGAAGAACGGCTCGACGCGGGCCTGCGTGTCCTTCAAATCGGCGCGGGCTTCGATCTCGCCCCAGCCCCAGAGACTCCTCATTTCTCACCTCGGAGAAAGAGCTTCGTTTCCATTTCCTTGAGCTTCTCCCCACTCACGCCCGCACGAATCAGCTCCGCACGCAGCGCGTCTGCGTTCACGTCCTGCACCACGTAGCTGCATTCCTCGAACAACGGAGGCACCGCTTCGAACGTCAGATTCCGCGGGTAGTCGCGGCACATGTTCGGCCGGCTCTCATACGAGTCACACTGCTTCGTCGTGCGATTGAAGTGCGTGCAGTTGAAGAAGAAGGTGCGGCTCTTCGCGTCGGCGTTGAGGAGCTCGAAGCCGTTCACCACGCGCTGCCACCAGAGGAATACGGCGCGCGCCATCGGCAGGTACCAGACCGCCTTGCGCACCGAGATGCCCGGCGTCTCGCAGCACTTGCCGCAGCCGTTGCACGAGCCCAGCAGCCGGTACCGCGCCTTCGCCGACGCGCGCCGGGTCACGGCGAGGTCGAACGCGTTCACCCGGCGAACAATCGCTTTCACCAGCCGGCGGACCGGGCCGTCTCTCATGCCGTAAGTCTGCCAAACGTTTCGCTTTTTGAAGCGCTCTTGTCATCGGGGCGGCATTGGCGGTACTCGGCGCGCGAATGGTGATCCCGCTCCCGAGCAGCTTTCGAGTGCACTCCGAAGACCCGGCGTTCCACGTCTCGTGGCGCGGCGGCGGCCGGTTCACCCTCTCTGGCGAAGTGACGATGTCGCCGTCTGCGGAGCTCGACGTGTCGACGCCGCATGACGAGGTCGAGGTCTCGCTCGCCACGCACAGCACGCCGGCGCACGCGGTGTCAGCGCTGCGCCGTGCGTTGCCCCGCGGGATCCTCATGCACCACGCGGCGATCGCCGACGGCGTCGAGCTCGTCTTCAACGAAGCGCTGGTGCCGGCCGCCAAGCCGCCGCGGCTTCGTCTCTTCACCGCCGGTGTCCGGCTCGAGGTGAAGCAGCGCGAGGAGAACTCCGTCGAGTTCATCGGCGGCATCACCGAAGACGTGCTGGTCACCATTCTCTGTGACTCGCGCCGTGCGACGGTGAAGCTGTCGGCGGGCGTTCAGGCGCACACCGCGGCGACGCTGGTGGGCGCGAACATGCCGCACGGGTTCCGCGCGATCGTCGACGGCGCCACCGTCACCGTGTGGAAAGACGCCGACTTCTTCTCGGCCGTGGCGTGATGTTCGAGAAGGAACTCGAGGTCGCGCGGCAGCTCGCTGTCGAAGCGGCCGACGTCATCAATCGCGTCTATGCGGGCGCGTTCGACGTGGTGATGAAGGCGGGCGGAGCGGGCCCGGTCACCGAAGCCGACAAGCGCGCGAATGACATCATCGTCGCGGGTTTGAAGCGCACGTTTCCGACTGACGAGATCGTCGCTGAAGAGTCGACGCACCTCGCGCCGACCGGCAAGCGCGTGTGGTTCGTGGACCCGCTCGATGGCACGCGCGAGTTCGTCGATCGCAACGGCATGTTCGCGGTGCACATCGGGCTCGCGATCGATGGTGAAGCGGTCGCGGGCGTGGTGTTCGCTCCGGTTCAGGGCGCGTGCTGGAGCGGTGCGCGCGGTTCGCCCTGCGTGCTGCAGCTCGGCGATCAGAAGCGCGAATTGAAGATACAGCCGGTGACGAAGACCTCGGAGCTGCGGCTCGTGGTTTCGCGTTCACACAAGTCGAAGCGGACGGCGGCCATTCGAGACGCGCTCGGCATCACGCAGACGAAGGAGCAAGGCTCGGTGGGCCTGAAGTGCGCGCTGTTGGCGATGGGCGAGGCCGATCTCTATCTGCACCCGTCGACGAAGAGCTCCCGGTGGGACTCATGCGCTCCGCAGGCGGTGATCGAAGCGGCCGGCGGAATGCTCGTGGGCTTC
>JBEHYH010000693.1:0-2573 GCA_048498275.1 Myxococcota bacterium
AGCAGATCGCGAAGCTCACCGGGCCGCTCCAGAGCCTGCTGATCGCCGAACGCACCGCGCTCAACATCGTGCAGCGCTGCGCCGGCATGGCGACCGCCGCCGCGAACGCGGTGAAGCTCATCGAGGGTGTGAAAGACAGCAAGCTCAAGATCCTCGACACGCGCAAGACGCCTCCGGGCATGCGCGGGCTCGCGAAGCAGGCGGTGCGTGACGGCGGCGCGAACAACCACCGCTTCGGGCTCTTCGACGGCGTGCTGATCAAGGACAACCACATCGCCGCGGTCGGAGGGTCGATCACCAAGGCGCTCGAGCGCGCGAAGGCGAACGCCCCGCGGCTGGTGAAGATCGAGATCGAGGTCACCAACCTGAAGCAGCTCGCCGAGGCCATCGAGAACGGCGCGCACATCGTGCTGCTCGACAACATGGACGACGCGATGGTCGCGCAGGCGGTGAAGCTGGCTGAGGGCCGCGTCGAGCTCGAGGTCTCCGGCGGCATCACCGCTGACCGGCTGCCGCGGCTCGCGAAGCTGGGCGTCGACTACGTGTCGATGGGCGCGCTGACACATTCGGCCCGCGCGATGGATTTGAGCCTCGAGATCAACTGACGCGCAGCGCGCGCACCCGACGCCGCAACGCCGGCAACACCTCGCGCTCGAACCACGGGTTGGTCTTGAACCACGCGATGTTCCTCGGGCTGGGGTGCGGCAACGGGAGCAGCTTCGGCAGGTGTTCCCGCCACGCGCGCACGTTCGCGGTCACGTCGGCAGACCCGTTCAGAAAATACGACTGCGCGTACGCGCCCACGAGCAGCGTCAGCTCCACGTGTTTCAGCAACGGCAGCAACGCCGGGTGCCACGTCGCTCGACATTCAGGCCGAGGAGGCGCGTCGCCGTCGCCTTTGCGCCCCGGGTAACAGAAGCCCATGGGCACGATCGCGACCCGCTTCTCGTCGTAGAACGCCGCTTCATCGATCTGCAGCCACTCGCGCAGCCGTTTGCCGCTCGCGTCTGACCAGGGGATGCCGCTCTCGTGAACGCGCGTGCCCGGCGCCTGCCCGACGATCAGCAGGCGCGCCGAAGCCCGCGCACGAAGCACGGGGCGAGGGCCCAGGGGCAACTCCGCTTCGCAGATTCGGCACGCGCGAATGTCACGCAGCAACGAGGTGAGCGACATGACCCCCGCGTATCAACTGAACGCGAGCACGTCTCCGTGCACCGGGTACGTCGCCACCGTCTTCCTGCCGCCCGAGTAGTCACGCGTCGGCACCGTGAAGAGCTCCCAGGTCGGCAACACCAACGCCGTCAGCCCGCCGCCGAACACCGCGCCGGTGTCGATGCCCACGGCCCATTCGCTCATCAACGGCTTGCTCAGCACCGAGTGCCCGAAGATCACGCGCTCCGGCCCGTGCCAGTGATTCGTCCAGAAGGTGAAGTCGACCGGCGCCTTCGAGGGCCAATAGCTCTTCGTCAGCGGCGGCTTGATGTGCTGCAGGTGCATCAGGTGATTCGGCGACTGCTTCTCGAGCGCCACTCCGGGGAAGGCGCCGGCGTGCACCACGACCGCGTTGAACTCGGGCAGCCGAATGAAGTGTGGGAGCGACTCCAGGTACTCGTAGTGCTCGTCGTGCAATCGCTCGCGCGTGAACAGATGCGAGGGCGACAGCTTCTCGGCCTTCGAGTGCCGCTGTTGGAGATGTTTCTCTTCGTGATTCCCCATCACGCACTCGTGCTGCATCGCGAGCTCGACGCACTCCCGTGGCTTCGGGCCGCGGTCGACGAGATCTCCGGCGAAGATCACGCGTTCCTCTTTGGTGACGCTCAGCGCCGACAGAAGCGCGTTCGCTTCGTCGAAACAGCCGTGCAGATCACCGATGACGATCGTTCGATTCATGAAGTGGTGACGTCGCGTTCACAAGTTGCTGACTCGATGATCGGAGGCGAGGATGCGCGCCATGAAAATCCAACTCGCGGTCTTCATGGTGGGCGTCATTTTCTCGGCGTGCGGTAGCTCGACGGGCGGCGGCACGGGTGGCGGGAGCGGCGGCGGGAGTGGTGACTCCTTCCCCGAAGCGGTGAAGCTGCAGGGCACCATCGAGTACACGACGCGCACGTACGATCACCCGGGCGGCACGGTGGTTTTGTCGAAGACGCAGAAGGGCTCTTTCAGCGGCACGTCGACCTCGTCTGACCTCGGAGCGGTGCTGCACTACCAGTTCACCAACCCGTTCACGGTCGAGGGCACGCAGGCCGCCTACGACGTCACCAACAACCCGAAGGACTGCACGAAGACCATCAGCAGCTCGACCAGCGCCAACCTCGATCTCTATGTCGGTTCGCCGACGACGGGTGGCTACGTGGCGGCGCTCTCGGGCTCGTTGAACGCGGGCTCCACCGACACGTGCTCGAACGGCACGAGCAACATCTACGACAGCTTCACGCTCGATCTGCCCAACGACGCGTGCCCCGACCCGGCGATCAAGGTGCTCTCGAACGCCAACTGGCTGGTCGCTGCGGGCGACCCGCACACCGGCTTCAACTTCTCGCAGGACATCAGCTGCGACAGCACCGTCACCT
>JBEHYH010000694.1:0-2572 GCA_048498275.1 Myxococcota bacterium
GGCACCAACGCGGGCACCTCGCTCGCGCTGCTGCAGCAGGGCAACTCGACGACCTACGCGCTGTTCTACTGCGGCACGCCGAACAACGAGCCGTCGTGCGCCCCGGAGCGCCCGGTCTCCGCGCTCCCCGCGGGCGGCAACAGCCACAACGGCTCGACCCTCTACTCGCTGGCCTCGACCGACCTCGACAAGGACGGCATCGACGACGCGACCGACAACTGCCCCAACGTCTTCAACCCGGTCCGCCCGATGGACAATGGCGTGCAGTCTGACACCGACGGCGACGGCGCCGGTGACGTCTGTGACGTGTGCCCGCTGCAGGCCGACGCGGGCACGTGCATCCCCTACGACCCGAATGACCGCGACAGCGACGGCGTGCCCAACGCGAGCGACAACTGCCCGTCGATCGCCAACGACCAGACCGACACCGACGGCGACCTCAAGGGCGACGCGTGCGACCTCTGCCCGGGCGTTCCGAACCCCGGTACGCAGGGTTGCCCGACGACCATCTACGCCGTGAAGCAGGGGACCGCGCCGGTGGGGACCGTGGTTTCGCTGCCTGACGTGCTCGTGACGGGCGTCGGTGCGAGCGGCTTCTTCGTCGCGCCGTCGACCGCGGGTTTCGCCGGCGACGAATTCTCCGGCCTCTTCGTCTACGCGCCGGGCGCTCCGGTGGCCGTGGGTAACAACATCAGCATCACCAGCGGTACGCCCTCGAACTACTACGGCCAGATTCAGCTCACGAGCGTGCCCAACAACGACGCGGGCATCATCATCAACTCCGCGAGCAACACGCTGCGCCCGCCGGTCGTCGTGCCGCTCGACTTCTGGACCAACGCCGATGGCGGCGCGGCCGCGCTCGAGGGCGTGCTGGTGCAGGTGCAGGAAGCGACCGTGGTGCTGCAGAACCCCGACGCGGGCACCGGCGACACCAACCCGACCAACGAGTTCGTGCTCGGCGGCGACTTCTACGTGAACGACTACCTCTACCGCGCGACGCCGTTGCCGGTGGTGGGCACGTTCTTCCAGTCGGTGACCGGCGTGCTCGAGTACCGCAACAGCCGCTACAAGCTGGAGATTCGCTCGGCGATCGACCTCGTGACCGGTCCTCCGACGCTGGCGGCCATCGGCCCGTCGCTCGCCTTCATCCGCGTGGGGGAGAGCGCGACGCTGCCCACGCCGGTCGAAGTGCAGCTCTCGGGTCTGGCGCAGGGTGACACCGTGGTCTCGGTCATGGCGAGCGGCCCTGAAGTCACCGTCGGTGACGGTGGCGCGGTGGTGGTGGCGAACAACACGCTCGCGGCGGCGGTGCCGTTGACGGGTGTGACCTCGACCGATGGCGGCACGGTGACCCTGATGGCGACGTTGATCCCCTCCGATGGTGGCGTGGGCGACGTGCGCTTCTCGGAGGTGCGGGTGCTGGCGGCCGACGAGCCTTCGCTGCTCACGGGGGCGACGCCCGCGACGGCGACGGTCAACGTGGGCGGCACGGCGACCTTCACGCTGATGCTCGACGCGCCGGTCGCGGTGAACACCGACGTGCAGGTCTCGTTCGTGCCGAACACGGTCGGCGTCGCGCCGATGACGGTGACGGTGCCGGCGGGCGCGCAGTCGGTGCCCGTGGCGGTGCAGGTCAGCGCGACGGCGATGGGTGGCGCGACGGGCACGTTGACCGCCACGCTCGGCACGTCGATGGCGACGGCGACGTTGACGGTCGCGACGCGCGTCACGGCGACCGAGGTCTTCATCTCCGAGTACTGCGAGGGCGGCGTCGGCAACAACAAGTACGTGGAGATCTTCAACGGCACCGGCGTCGCGGTCGACCTCTCGACCTACACGTTGAAGAACAACGCGAACGGCAACCTCGCGGGCACCAACCAGACGCTGGTGCTCTCGGGCATCCTCAATGACGGTGAGGCGAAGGTGTACTGCAACCCGTCGATCGACACGTCGCTGGCCACCAACTGCGACGTGCTGTCGGGCGTCTTCACGCACAACGGCGACGACGCCATCTCGCTGGAGCACTCCGGCAACCGCATCGACGTCGTCGGTACGCCGGGCACCGACCCGGGGACGGGCTGGGCGGTGTGCGGTGTGACCAACGGTACGGTCGACCACATCCTCAACCGCAAGCCGCAGATCGCATCGCCGACGACGAACTGGGCGCTCTCGGCGGGCACGAACACCACCGACTGCCAGTGGGTGATGAGCTCGGCCTCGACGCTGATGGACATGCAGAACAACAACACGATGCGCCAGCACGAGTTGACGCCGTAACCGGCACACAGGCTCCGGTCTGAGAGACGCGCTCCCGGGGAACCGGGGGCGCGTTTTGCTTCGAGGAGCATGGGCATGCGGGATGAAGCCGTGCCCGTCGCGTTCAGGCCCTCGACCTCGCGGCGAACTGGTTCAAGCACCGGCCGAACTGATTTTTGGGTACGCGGAGCTCCCGCCCGTCGCCGGCCCCTGCCGCTCGTGGCTTCGCCATCGCGTCTTCGATGCGCTGTGGCGCGTAGGGCCCAACGGCCCACGGGCTCCGAGGAGTATCGGCAACGGATGCGCACCGGCTTCG
>JBEHYH010000695.1:0-2564 GCA_048498275.1 Myxococcota bacterium
GGAGCAACGTTTTCGGTTTGATTCTCGGAGCGCGCCATCGCGCTCTAAATCCTACCTGACAGTCTGCTTCGGGCGGCGATCACGGTGTTGCCCATCAACATCGCGATCGTCATCGGGCCGACGCCGCCGGGCACCGGCGTGATCCACGCTGCCTTCTCCTTCGCGGTCTCGAAGTCGACATCGCCCGAGAGCTTCCCATCGGCGCCGCGGTTCATGCCCACGTCGATCACGATCGCGCCGGGCTTGATCCACTCGCCCTTCACGAGCCTCGAGACGCCGACCGCAGCGACGACGACATCAGCGCGGCGCACCTCTGCGGCGACGTCGCTCTTGCTGTGACAGATGGTGACCGTCGCGCTCTTGTTGAGCAGCAGCATCGCCATCGGGCGGCCCACGATGTTCGAGCGGCCGATGACGACGCAGTTCTTGCCCGCGACGTCGTAGCCAATCTCCTCGAGCATGCGCATCACGCCGAACGGCGTGCAGGCGACCAGCGTCGGCCGGCCCTGAAACAAGTGCCCAGCGTTCACCGCGTGAAACCCATCGACGTCTTTCGCCGGGTCGATGGTCTCCAGCACCGCGTTCGAGTCGATGTGCTTCGGCAACGGGAGCTGCACCAGAATGCCGTCGACGGCGTCATCAGCGTTGAGCTTGCTGACCAGCGCGAGCAGCTCCGCCTGCGAAATCGAATCGGGCAGATGGTGATGCCACGACGCGAACCCGAGCTCGATGGCCGTCTTTTCCTTCGACGTCACGTAGACCTTCGACGCCGGGTCTTCGCCGACGCGAACCACCGCGATGCCGGGCGCGCGGCCGTGCTTCGCCTTGATCGCTTCGACTTCAGTCTTGAGGTTCGCCTTCACCTTCGCCGAGAGCGCTTTGCCGTCGATGATCTGAGCCGTCATGCGCGTTGCATGTCACACTTGGGCCGCAAAGATGCTCGGGAAAATCTTCGGCCTGATGATCGGGGCCGCCATCGGAATGTTGCTTTCGTGGCAGCCGGGGATCGCGGCGACGCTGGCCGCGATTGGAGCGCTCATCGGCCACTTCGCGTTCGACCGCGCGCACGTCGAGCCGAAGGTGTTCGCACCTCCGTCGACGGAAGAACTGCTCTCACGCCCTCGCCCGCCCGCCCGGCCGGCTCCGCGACCGAAGATCAACAGCGACGACCTCGCGTTGTTGCAGGCGCTGTGCCCGTTGTTCATCGAGGTGGCGCGCGCTGATTCGCCGCCGCAGCAGATCGAGATCCGCGTCGTGCGCGAGTTCTTCGAGCAGCGCCTGCAGTTCAACGCCCCGGCGATGGAAGAGGTGCGTGATGCGTTGAAGGCGGCGATCGCGGCGCCTCCGCACGACATCGAAGCGTTGACCATCAAGGCGCGCGGAGTGGTGAAGCCCGCGATGCGCATCGAAGTGGTTCGCAGCCTGTATGACCTCGGCATGGCCGACGGCGATCTCCAGCGCAGCGAACAGGACGTGCTCAAGCGCATCGTCAACGCGTTCAACCTGAGCGACGAAGCGCTGCGGGAGATCACCACGCAGTACTTCGGCAAAGGTGACGCGAACTACGCCGCGCTCGGCCTCACCGACGCCGCCAGCGACGACGAGATCAAGAGCGCCTACCGCAGGCTCGCGGCGGAACATCACCCCGACCGCTCGAACGATGGTGGTGAGAAGTTCCGCCTCGTGAAGGACGCGTATGAAGCGCTCAAGAAGCTCCGCGGCCTGTGAGGCGACGATGGAATGGTGGAGTCAACCGGCCGGGCAGCTCTTCACGCAGCTCCGCAGCGGCGCGTCTGGTCTGACCACCGCCGAAGCGACTCGACGCCTCTCGGAGCACGGCCGCAACGAGGTGACGCAGACCGATCGCACCGGCCCGCTGCGCCTGCTGTGGGCGCAGCTCTCGAGCCCGCTGGTGCTGATCCTCATCGTCGCGGCGATCATCTCGCTCATCGCGAAGGAATGGACCGACGCGATCGTGGTGCTGGTGATCGTCACCGCGTCGACCATCATCGGCTTCTGGCGGGAGTTCGCTGCCACCCGCATCGTCGACGCCCTGAGATCTCGCATCGCCGCGCGCGTGAAGGTGTTGCGCGACGGCGTCGAAGCGCAGGCGCCGGTCGCCGAGATCGTGCCGGGTGACGTGCTCGTGCTCTCCGCCGGCAGTCTGGTCGCCGCCGATGGTCTGGTGCTGGAGGCGCGCGACTTCTTCGTGAGTCAGGCGACGCTCACCGGCGAGACCTTCCCCGTCGAGAAGAAGCCCGGCGCGCTCCCCGACGCGAAGGCGCTGATCGATCGCCACAACTCGGTGTTTCAGGGCACGCACGTGCGCAGCGGCACCGCGCGCGTGCTGGTCGTCGAGACGGGTCACACCACGCAGTTCGGCAAGCTCGCGGGCAGCCTCCGCGCGCGCGCGCCGGAGACGGAGTTCGATCGCGGCCTGCGCGAGTTCGGCGCGCTCATCACCCGCGTGATGGCGGTGATGGCCGTGCTGGTGCTCGCGCTCAACCTCCTCGCGCACAAGCCGGGCATCGAGTCGCTGCTCTTCGCGGTGGCACTCGCCGTCG
>JBEHYH010000696.1:0-2520 GCA_048498275.1 Myxococcota bacterium
TTGTCGATGGTGCTCTGGGCGGCGGCGACGGTGTGGGGCGGCATGCTCGAGAGCAAGCGCTGGGCGGTGAAGCTCGAAGTCGCGCGGCTCGCCGCGCAGATCGCGTTGTTCGCGTCGTTTCAGTCACGGGGCCTCGTGGGGGGGACGTGGCTGATCGCCGGCATGGTTGCGGCGGGCCTGAGCGCCGTCTGGGCGATGACTTTGCGCAACGGTCTCACCGCGACGACCCCCTCTCCTGATTTCGGGAGAGGGTTGGGGTGAGGGCTGAATTCAGCGCTGCGCGCGCACGCCGGCTTCGAGCTGCTCGAGCATGTACGCGATGCGCGCGTCATCGAGGGCAGGGTGCACGCCGATCCAGAAACCCTTCCGCATCACGAGGTCGGTGTTCTTGAGCTCGCCGTGCACGCGGTAGTTCTCGCCGACGTACGCAGGCTGCCTCGTCAGGTCACCGCCGAACACCAGCCGTGTCCCCACCTTGTGCTCTTCGAGGAAGCTGACGAGCTTCTCGCGGTCGATGGCCTCGCTCGCGAACATGGGGAAGCCGAACCAGCTCGGCGTCGTGCCTTCGGTGGCGACCACCGGCGTGAGGTGTTCTTTCAGCAGCGGTGACGCGGCGATGCCGTCGAAGATCTTCTGCCAGTTCGAGCGCCGCGCCGCGACGAACCCATCGAGCTTCTTGAGCTGCGACAGCCCGATGGCCGCCTGCATGTCGGTGGCCTTCAAGTTGTAGCCGACGTTCGAGTACGTGTACTTGTGGTCGTAGCCGCACGGCAGTTGGCCCAGTTGCTGGCTGAAGCGCTTGCCGCAGGTGTTGTCCTTGCCCGGTTCGCACCAGCAATCGCGGCCCCAGTCACGCACGCTCTCGGCGACGCGCTTCCAACGGCCGTCCTTCGGCACCACGGCTCCGCCTTCGCCCATGGTGATGTGGTGCGCCGGGTAGAAGCTCAACGTCGCGAACACGCCGAACGCGCCGGCCTGCTTGTCACCGATGCGCGCGCCGAGCGCGTCACAGCAATCTTCGACGAGGTAGAGCCCTTCCTTGTCGCACCACTCCGCGAGCTCGTCGGCGCGGTACGGGTTGCCGAGCGTGTGCGCGAGCACCACGGCGCGCGTCTTCTCGGTGCGCGCGGCCTTCACCGCTTCGGTCGTCGCGTTCAACGTGCGCGAATCGATGTCGACGAACACCGGAACCCACCCGTTCTGGATGATCGGGTTCACCGTCGTGGGGAAACCGGCGGCCGCGGTGATGACTTCATCGCCCCGCTGCAACGGCTTCAGGTTCAACGACGGCAACATCTTCGCGCCGAGCGATGACACCGCGACCAGGTTCGCCGACGAGCCGCTGTTCACCAGCAGCGCGACGTTGCGCTTGCCGAGAATCGGGGCGAGCACGCCTTCGAACTCCCGCGCGAACCGGCCGGCGGTGAGCCACATGTCGAGCGACGCGTCGACGAGGTTCACGAGGTCATCGGCGTCGAGCACCTTGGTCGTCACCGGCACGTACGTCGTACCCGGCACGAAGGTGGTGTTGGCCTTCGCCACGTCGAAGTACTTCCGCGTGGCATCGAGAATGTCTTTTCGCTGCTGACTGGCGCTCATGCTTCAGCTCAACCCGTGCTGCTTGAAGTGTTCGAGGTATGCCGACACCGTGCTTTTGAGCCCCTCGTCGAAGCCGAACCGCGGCTTCCACCCGAGCAGCTCCCTGGCCTTCGTGCTGTCGAGGCACTGCACGGGGATCTCGTTCGACGCCTGATTCAGCACCGTCGGCTTCAAATCAGTGCGGCCCATCGCGGTGAGCACCTTGTTCACCACGTCGAGCACCGACAACCGCAGGCCATACGAGAAGTTGAACGCCTCGCCCGCGAGCTTGGGGTTCTTTTCCATCGCGTCGGCCAGCGTGAGGTACGCGTGCGCGCCGTCGGCCGCGAAGATGTAGTCGCGGATGAAGCTGCCATCGCTGCGGATCACCGGCGCATTGCCGCGCGCCACGTCGCGAATCGACCCGGGGATGATGCGCGAGAAGTTCAGGTCGCCGGGGCCGAAGAAGTTGCCGCAGCGGGTGACCGCGACGGGCAGGCCGTAGCTGACGAAGTAGCTCCGCGCGATGAGGTCTGCGCAGCTCTTCGACACGTCGTACGGGTGTTCGCCTTGGAGCGGGAACGTCTCGTCGTACGCGTTGCCCTTCAGGTTGCCGTAGGCCTTGTCAGACGACGCGACGATCACGCGCTTGATGTTCTTCGACTGCACGCGCGCGGCCTCGAGCACGTTCCACGTGCCTTCGATGTTGGCGGCGAACGTCGCGCGGGGCGAACGGTTGGCGGTGCCGACGATGGTCTGCGCCGCGAGGTGGAAGACCGTGTCGATCTCGTACTCGTTCAGCGTGCGCTCGATGAGCTCGTAGTCTTCGACCGCTCCGCGCACGACGGTGACGCGCTTGTCCAACTGCCAGTCGGGCGCCGGCGAATAGAAAAGCGAAAGGGGGACGCTGTCTCGGACCAGCGCGAAGACGTCGGCGCAGAG
>JBEHYH010000697.1:0-2514 GCA_048498275.1 Myxococcota bacterium
CGGCGGCGTCTGCGGTCTTCAACGAACTCGACGGCAAGGTGCCGACCGCTGCCGACGAGCAGCTCGTCTCGCGCGACCAGAGCACCGGCACCGGAGTCACCGTCACTCCGGCGGCCACCGCTTCCATCCCCAGCTTCTCACCGGGGTCGCTGATCGCCGGCGTGCCCGCGTCGGTCACCAGCGCCACGTCATCACCCGCCAGCAGCCGGTCGAGAATCGCGCCCGCGCGCTGCCCTTCGGCGAAGGCGGGCAGGCTCGTCACGTGCGTGGCGATGCCGAACTTATCGAGCAACACGCGCGTGTGCCGCGTGTCTTCGCAGGCGATCACCTTCACCTCGCGCAGCGTGTTCAAGGCGCGCTCAGACACGTCGCCCAGATTTCCAATCGGTGTCGCGACGATGAACAGACGCCCGGCCATCAGAGAAAGAGCTTCGCGAAGCCGTGGTACAGGCCCGTGAAGATGCGCGAGGGAGACACCAGACTCGTGGGGAAGTCGAAGTAGTCGCGCAGGTCGTAGATGAGCCCCTCGGGGTTCGCGCGCGCGATGCTGGCCATGGGCTGTGCGAACGACGGGCCGATCGACCCCTTGAGGTTCATCACGTAGGTCAGCGTGAACGCGTGCTGATCACCGGTGCGCGAGAACTCGGTGAACCAGACCTTCGGCCACTTCTTGAAGAGGCTCGTGAAGAGCTTCTCGAAGTCGGCCATGCCCGCCGTCTGGCGGAACGGGTCCTTGTAGGCGATGTCCTGCGTGAAGACCTGCCCCACGTACTTCATGGCGTCCTCCCGCGTCCTCGCCATCTCTTCGTAGAACCACTGCAGCCGCTCGGGAGGAGGTGCACTTACACTCACAACGTTGATCCTTTCATGGTGTGCCGACCTGTTGCCGCGCAATATTGCCGTATCCAGGGGAAGCACACGCATTCATGAGTGAACAGCTTTGGTTTGACTTCACGATCGAGGGGATTTTCGTCAAAGGGCTCGGGCCGCGGCTGACTCCCGAACTGCGAGGTGATCTTCGCGCGCTCGGCATCGACCTCAACAAGCTGGGGCCCGCCTACCCGGTGGAGACCGCGAGGAAGGCGCTCGAAGCGGCCTGGCGGCGCGTCTTCCCCCACCTGTCGAGAGACGACGCGTTTCGAGAGCTCGGCCGGCTGTCGGTGAGCGGCTATCTCGACACCATGGTGGGCAAGGCCGTGCTGGGCCTGGTGCGGTTGATGGGCGTGAAGCGCTCGCTGCTGCGGTTGCATCAGTCCATCTCCGGCGGGAGCAACTACGTGAAGGCCACCTCCACGCTCGTGGGCCCCACGACCATCGAGGTCGTGGTGCAAGACACCAGCGGCATGCCGACCTTCTGGGAGGGCATCTTGCTCGGCGGCACGGAGATCGCCCATGCCAAGAACCTCCGCCTGACCCGCTTCGATCAACCCGCGCCCGCCTGCGGTTACCGCGTCGAGTGGGACGACCAGAGCTAGAAACCGGCGTCGAACGCATTGGGGATCAGCTCCACGTGCCCGTCGTGGCCGCGGCCGATGACCGACGCCACATCGAAGCGGATGACGCGATCGTGCAGCCGCCGCTGCTGCAGGTACTGCATCGCCGCGAGCACCACCTTGCGCTGCTTGGCGCGGCTCACGGTCGCCGACGGGTCTCCCCAGACGTTCGACGCGCGCATCCGCACTTCGACGAAGGCCAGCACCTCGCCCTTCTCGGCCACCACGTCGAGCTCACCGGCCCGGTAGCTCATGTTGCGATCGCGAATGAGCCACCCTTCACGCTCGAGCTGTTCGACGACCAGTTGCTCCGCCTCGTCCCCGCTGCTCCGCCGCTCCGTCTTCGCCATGCGCGACGGTGTACCAGGGGGGTCCGACAAGTTGAGTCAGATGGCGACGGCCGCGTCGGCGAGGCTCGCGGTGTGCCCCGCGGCGCCGACGTGAATCACCTGCGTCAGAGACCCCAGGTGCTTCACCATGCGGCCGAAGAGCGGCAGCTTCGGAGCGTCGAACACGGAATGGAACGTGTCTTCGATCACCACCGGCAGCTTGTGGTGCGCGGCGGCCTTCTCGATGACCGTGAGCCTCAACGCGAGGTAGACGAGATCGAGATCGCGGCCCGGGAGCTCGCCCGCCTTCAAGGTGCGGCCCGGCGCTTCGGCGGTGAGGTGACCGTCTTTGTCGACCGAGAGCCCGTGGTAGCGGCGATCGGTGAGCGCGCTCACGTACTGCACCGCGCGGTCCTTCAGCACCGTCCACAACGTGGGGATGTCGGAGCTGAAGATGTCGGTCGCGAGCAGCAGCATCGCCGGCGAGGGGTCTTCGAACTTCTCGCCCTCGGTCGCCACGGCTTCGAACTCCGCGGGCGCGGCGGCGACCGGCTTCGGAGCCTTCGGCGCGGGCGGGTTCTTGATCTTCGCGATCTCCCGCTCGATGTCGCGCGCGTCGCGCATGAAGCCGCCCGACATGCCGAGCAGCTCCTGATTCAGCTTTTCCTGCTCGCCCTTGAGCTTGTCGTACC
>JBEHYH010000698.1:0-2505 GCA_048498275.1 Myxococcota bacterium
CCTGCGCCTGGAGGAACACCTGCGCGCCGAGAATGTCGCTCGGCAAGAGGTCAGCGGTGAACTGCACGCGCGCGAAGCTCATCGAGAAACACCGGGCGAGGCCTTCCGCGAGCGTCGTCTTGCCGACTCCGGGCACGTCTTCGAGCAACAGATGCCCGCGCGCGACAAGACAGGTCAGCGCGAGCTTCACCTGCTCCGACTTCCCCAGCACGAGCTGGCCGAGGTGGTGCTGCAACTTCTCCAGAAGCTCTCGATGTGTTTGTGGCATCGCTTGACGCATTGAGTGTAATGGCCGCGCATCGTTCATGGGTCGAATTCGCCGCCTCAGTGACGAGCTGATCAACCAGATCGCGGCGGGCGAGGTGGTCGAGCGCCCGGCGAGCGTGGTGAAGGAACTCGCCGAGAACGCCATCGACGCCGGAGCCACGACCGTACGGGTGCTGCTGTCGGAGGGCGGGAAGACGGCGATCTCGGTCATCGACGACGGTCACGGCATGTCGCGGGAAGACGCGGTGGCCTCGTTGGAGCGCCATGCGACCAGCAAGCTCCGCGATGCCGACGGGCTCTTCAACATCCTGACGAAGGGCTTCCGCGGCGAGGCGATCCCCTCCATCGCGTCGGTGTCGCGGTTCACGATGACCACCAGCGAGCCGGGCGCGACGGTGGGCACGCGCATCAGCATCGAAGGCGGCGCCGCGCCGGTGATCGAAGACGCGCCTCCGCCGGGCGGCACCCGCATCGACGTCGATGATCTGTTCTTCAACGTGCCCGCGCGGCGCAAGTTCCTGAAGCGCGAGTCGACCGAGCTGACGCAGTGCGAAGAGGCGATCACGCGGCTCGCGCTCGCGCACCCCGAGGTCGGGTTCTCCCTGTCGCACGGTCAGTCGCTGCTGATCTCGAGCCCGGCGACTCCGCAGCACCCGAAGGAGCGCATCGCCGCGTTGCTCGGCTCGGAGGTCGAACCGCACCTGCTCGAGATCTCGGAGCGGCGGCTCGGCATTCATGTGCACGGCTTCATCGCGTCGCCGGAGTTCACGCTCGCGACCGCGCGCGGGCTCTACACGTTCGTCAATCGCCGCTACGTGCGCGATCGCGGCGTCAATTCGGCCGTGCAGCGTTCGTTTCAAGAGGCGCTGCCTCCGGGCCGGCAGCCGGTGTGCGCGATCTTCATCGACATCGACCCCGCGTCGGTCGACGTGAACGTGCACCCGCAGAAGCTCGAAGTTCGTTTTTCAGACCCGCGATTGATTCAAGACGCGCTCGCCGCGGCCGTCGCGCGGGCGTTGAAAGCGGCTCCGTGGCGGCAGTCGGGCGCCGAGGCGGCCCCCGAGAACGTTCACGCGCACTACGAGCTCGCGGTCGATCGGTTTCTGACCCGCATGCAGGACGCGCCGGGCCTCGCGCTCGAACCGCTGATCGCCGCCGAGGCGCCGGGCGGGTTCGGCACCGCGCGCCCGGGCATCAACGAGACGCCGCCGACAGGGTTCTTCTCGTCACTCAAGTTCCTGGGAGAGCTCGGCCGGAGGTTCTGGGTCTGCGAGGGGCAGGGCGGTTCGCTGCTCGTGTTGGACCCCCGCGCGATTCATGAGCGCATCGCGCTGCACTCGCTGCGTGCGCGGTTCGAATCGGGTGCGTTGGCGAAGGCGGCGCCGACGCTGTTCTCGGCGACGATCACCACGAGTGACGCGGCGCACATTCTCGCCGCGCGTGAGCGGCTCGCGGCCTGGGGCGTCGAAGTCGAAGACTTCGGCACGAACACCCTCGCGCTCAAGCGCGTGCCCGCCGAGCTCGAAGCGGGTGACGCGAAGGAATGGCTGCTGACGTTGGCGAACGCGCGCGATGACGACGCCGCGCTGAGAACGCTCGCGCACGCCGCTGCCTCGTTGCCGTTGCGGCAGGTGACGAACGACGAGGTCCGGAAGCTGTTCAAGCTGCTCGATGACGCTGATTTTTCGGCCGAAGCGATTCGTTCGACGGTGGTCATCAGTCAGACGCCGTTGCTCGAGCTCGAAGCGCGCGCCCGGAAAAGCTGAAAACTTGCGGGGTCGCGCCTCGCCGCTACGGTCCGCTTCACGCCTGTAGCAACTCCACAAGGAGGCGCGAGATGGACGGAGTCATTCGCGGCCGTGACGTTGTCGCCAACGCACGCCTGATCGTTCGCGAGTTCGGGCTTCCGTGCTTCTTCCGTTGCCTTCGCGCCTGCGTCTTCGGCCCTCGAACCACTTTCCTCGAATGCGTCTGGGAGAAACGAAAATGACGGAACTCGCCAACTACAACTCGCAGCTCGTGCCCGCTGGCTACGCCGAGAAGGCCATGGCGTCGCTCATGCAACTCCACACCGAGCTGATGGATGAGAAGGAGCGCCGGGTCGAGCTGTTCCGCCAGTTGATGCAGCGCGAACAGGCGCTCGCCGAGCTCAAGATGTACGTGAAGATGCTCGAAGAGAAGCTCGCGCCGCCAGCCGCGCCAGCGCCGGTGACGCAGGCCGCGCCGCCTCCGGCTCCT